>JBAXTX010000035.1:0-20968 GCA_037129975.1 Verrucomicrobiia bacterium
GTTGGGGGCGGGGCGGGACTCGTCACGCTCTGTGTCAAACCGGAGGGGTATCCCCTCCTGGTTCCATCCGTGCTGCCGGAGGTCATGGTGCGCCCGGTGGATTCTTATGAAGAAATTCTTTCGGAACGCTGGGATGCCATCGCGATCGGCCCCGGGCTTTCCACCCGGCACGCGGAGGAAATCCTCGCTGTCGTGCGGCGGGCGGAATGTCCCTGTGTGGTGGATGCGGACGCGTTGAATGTGGTGTCGCGGGATCCCACCGTTCTTGATCGGTGCGCGGGTCCCAGGCTGCTGACCCCGCACCCGGGCGAGATGGAGAGACTCTTCCCGCGCAACGGGAACAGCCGTCTTTGCTGGATGCGGAAATTCGTTGATCTTCATCCGGTGACTCTCCTTCTCAAAGGCGCACGGACGATCATCGGCGAGAAGGGCTGTCCGCCTGTTTACAATGCGACCGGACATCCCGGCATGGCGGGCGGGGGAATGGGCGATGTGCTCACCGGGGTCGCGGCGGCGCTGATCGCCCAGGGAAAAGGGGCCCGCGCAGCCGCCATGCTCGGAGCCTGGGTCTGCGGACGAGCGGCGGAAATCGCCCTCGTGCGGGGGGCTTCCCAGGAATCTTTGCGCGCAAGCGATGTCTCCTCCTGCCTGGGGGCCGCATTCCAATCGCTCCGCAGTTTTTCGATGTGATCCCCGCCGCGGAATCCGTTCCATTTTCCAGTTTCCCATTTGGGGCGGAGCGGACAGAATGCGGGCTTCATGGATCAGGATGCATTTTATTTGATCAACCATTTTTGGGCGCGGCCCTGGTTGGATGCCGTGATGGCGGTCGCGTCGAGCTGGGATTTCTGGTGGCCGTTTCTTGTTGTTGGCGGGCTGGCGGTTTTGGTTTTCGGGGGATTCCACGCGCGGGTGATGGTTGTTGTGGCCGGACTCGCCGTGGGGGTGACCGACGGGATTGTTGTGCATGCGTTGAAGGAAATGGTGGGCCGTCCGCGACCGCATGAAGTTTTGGTGGGGGCGCGGACGCTGGATTTGGCGAAGGCCAGACCGCGGATCCTCGCGCTGGGAAAACCATTGAAAGAGAATTACTCGCGGCCGGGGGCCCCGCCGGCGCGCGGGAACTCGTTTCCCTCCGGCCATGCGTCGAATAATTTTGCGCTGGCGACGGTCGTGGCGGTTTTTTATCGAAGGTGGGGATGGCTGGCATACTTTCCGGCGGCGTTGGTTTCCTACAGCCGGATCTATGTGGGTTCGCACTGGCCGCTGGACGTTCTGGTCTCGTGTTTTCTGGGTGCGGCGGGCGCGCTTCTGGTGGTCGCCGCCCTTGAGGCCTGTTGGCGGCGCTGGGGCGCGCGGGTGCTTCCCTCGCTTCGCGCGGCACATCCGTCGCTCACGAAATCATGAAAACAAAAGTTCTTTTTCCGGCGCTGCTCGTGATGACCGCGCTGCGATGCGGGTGGGTATGGGCGCACGAGGCGGCACCTGCGGAGGCCTACTTCTGGATGTGCTCGCAGCGGCTTGCGCCGGGATTTTTTGACGGGCCCTCGGGGACGGCGCTTCTGGTGCGGGCATTCGGGGACTCGTTGGAATTCGCGCGGCTGTTTTGGCCGGTGCTTGCGTTTCTCTGCAGTTGGGCCGCATGGATTTTTATCCGGCGGATCTATGAGGAAACCACTGCCGCGTGGGGAGTGCTCCTGCTGAACGCGCTTCCGGTCTTCAACCGGGCGGCGGTGGAGACAGGGCCGCTGATGCCCGCTTTGATTTCCGTTCTGACCGGACTCATTTTTGCCCGGCTGGCATGGAACGGACGGCGATGGGCGTGGGCGTTGGCCGGCGTCTTTTTTGCCGCGGGGATTCTGTTCCGCTACGAGGTGGTGCTCGTGCCGGCCGGGCTGCTGGCCGCCGCGCTCGCTGTCCGAAGGCATCGCGCGGATATTCCGGGCCTTGCGGTCGTGGTGCTGCTGTGCGCTTTGGCGCTCTGGCCGCCGCTGGCATGGAATGCCTCCCTCGAGTGGATTCCCATCGCGGGGGGAACGTGGAAATCCGCATGGGCATTCCGCATGGATCCGTTCCTCGCCGGCCTCGCGGCGTTTACCCGCGCGTTTTCCATTCCGGTTGTCCTGATGATTTTTTCCGGGGCGGGTTTCCTTGTTCGCTCGGCCCGTCTGCATGCGCGGGCGGGCTTCCTTCTGGCGGCCAGCGGTCTGGCATGGGGGTGGTGCGTCTGTTTGCTTTTGCGCGGCGGGGATGCGATCACCGCCGGATGGCTCGGGTTTGTTCCGTTGGCGGCGTTCCTCGCGGCCTCCGTGCAAAAATGGCGCGGGGGGCGGGCCGCGTGGGCGCTCGCGATCGTTCTGGCAGCGGGAACCGCCGGATACCCCGGGCCGCGCGATCCTTCCTGGAAGGCGGTTGCGGAGGAACTTCATGCCGCGGCGCGCGATCTTCCGGCCGCCGGGCAGGACGGGTTCTTCATCGCCGAAGATCCTGATCTGGCAGCGGTGCTCGGATATCAAATCCACGCTCAAGGCCGGTACCCTGCGGTATTCGTTCCGGAATCCCCGGACTTCTCAAACCAATTCGCCCTCTGGCCGTCGTATGCGGACTTTGTGGATAGCGCCCGTGTCTCCGACGAGTTTTTTACCGAGCAGAAGGGGGAGAATCCCTTTGTCGGACGGAACGCCGTTTATATCGGGCGCGAGCTTCCGCAGACGATCAAGGGGGCGTTCACGGGGGTCACGCCTTTCAAAAAGATTCCGGGCCCGCAAGGAAAAACCCTCACCATCTATCTCTGCCTGGGATACCAAACCTTGCCGTTGTAACTCATCCTTTCGCAGCCGAAGCCAGCGGGCGGACAAAGGAGGCAATCTGCCCGGCCAGATCCGGCGAGTTGCCGAGTTCACCGATCCGGCGAACGATGGCGCTTCCGACGACGACGGCATCGGCCTGTGATGCGACCTCGCGCGCCTGATCGGGCGTCGAGATCCCGAAGCCGACGGCGACCGGCAGCGAGGTGTGTTTCCGGATCTCCGCAACCCGCGAGGAAATGCTCCGTGAAAGGGTGCTCTGCTCGCCGGTCACCCCTTCGCGCGAGACATAATAGAGGAATCCCTCCGCCGATTTCGCGATCAGTTCCATCCGTTCCGGCGGGGTCGTCGGAGCGATGAGTTGAATCGAAACGAGTCCCCGCCCGCGCTTCAACTCCCCATTCCTCGCAGCTTCATCCGGAGGAAGGTCGAGAATCAGGAGTCCGTCCGCGCCCGCAGCCGATGCGTCGGCAAGGAATTTTCCATATCCGTAAACATAGATGGGATTCAGATAAGTGAAGAGAACGATCGGAATTTCAGAGAATTTTCGGATTTCCCGGATGATGTCGAGAACCCCGGCAACCGTTGTGCCTGCCGCGATCGCGCGTCCGGAAGCCGCCTGGATTGTTGCGCCGTCGGCGAGGGGGTCCGAGAACGGGATGCCAAGCTCCAGGATGTCCGCTCCGGCCTCTTCCAGTGCCCAGGCGACCGCCGGAGTGCGGTCGGGTGCCGGGTCGCCGGCGGTGATATAGGCGATGAACCCCGGCTGCCCGCGCGTGCGCAGATCGAGGAATTTGGAATCAATCCGATTAGCCATGCCAGTTGATTACATGCACAGATGGGCGGGGGCAAGTGCCATCCGGGACCGCGGGGAATCTCGGCGCGGAGCACGGTTATTCCAGTCCCCCTGCCCACGGGCCTTCACCGGTGCCAGAGTTTGCCGGCGCGGCGGAGGCGGGAGTAAACGAGGTTCGGGGTTCCGCTGCCGTGGGCTTCATGCAGGCGGTGGATGAATGTGATCGCCAGGAGGTTGAGAAAAAACAGCGCGAGAAAGTAGATGCTGTGGCGCCGCCAATGGAAGGCTCCGGTGACGGCCTCGTAGGAGCCGAGGACATCGAGAGAAATCCCCCAGATCACCGGTGCCGTGCCGAGACCGAGGCTCGTGATCACTGTGAACAACGCGAAAAAATGGTTGCGTCCCATCTCGGGCATCGTGGACATGGTGATCCGGACATTGGCCAGGTTGAAATTCGCCCCGGCGACACCCGAAAGAAAGTTGAGTGTCCCGATGACCCCGACCGTGCAGGGCAGGATCCCGGCCGCGACGAGGAACCATCCGAGAATGACGACGCCGAACAAAACCAGCGCGCCGGCCATCACCGGCTTGCTCCCCGCGTCGTCCACAAGACGTCCGACAAAGGGCAGGCTCGCCAGCGCCCCGATGAAGGAAAGCCCGGTGAGATAGAGGACGAGGGACACGTCGAATTTCGGAAATTCACGCAGATACTCGATCGTGAAAATCCCCAAACTTCCGATGACCGCCATAAAAATGATGTTGAAAATCAACAGCGCACGGAACGGCGGATACGCGAGGATCTGTTTCCATGGCACGGGCGCGGAGGATTTTCTCACGGTCTCCGAGGCTTCGACCTCGGGGATTTTTCGGATGAAAAAAAGGCTCGCTGTCGCTCCGATTGCGCTGAGAAGAAACACGGCCGCGTATTCCCAGGCAGCCCCCCGCCCGGTCATGACAAATGCGGAGGTGACGAGCGCGAGGAGCGATCCCAAGTGCATGAAAATCTGATCCACCGAGAGAAACCGGCCGCGAATCTCTTCCGGAATCAACGCCGCCATCCAAGGCATCCAGGCCGCCGAGGAGATCCCCCGCAGGAGGTTGAAAACGAAGAGGGAAGCCATGATCACGACGAGCTTCGACGTGTTGTCGAGAAAGACCATCAACGGAACCGCCGTCATCAGAAAAATGAAAATCGTGCGGAGGCTCCAGCCCATGAGAACGAATTGTTTGTAGCCGTATCGTCCGAGAAACTGCGCGGCGGGCAGCTGAAAAACCGTCATGAGCGGCGTGAACGAGGCGATGATCCCCAGGACCGTGGACGAGGCCCCGATGCTCTTCGCATAGACGATGATCGGTGCTCCCAGGATGATCTGGAACGACACCGCATTGAACAGGTTGAACCAGTGCGCGTTGAAGTATCCGCGCGGGTAGGCCGCAGGGGCAGGCACTGCCTTTACTGGGCCCCGGGGACCGATTCGACGCGCGCAATCGCCGGACGGAAAACCGGCCCGCCGGTCTTCGGCGGCTGGATCAGGCTCTTCGCGATAAACTCGGGATTGATCGGGGCGATCAGGCTGTAGCCCCCTTTGCCATTAGGCAACATAGGGGTTCCCCATCGGCCGCGGCAGACGACTTCTTTCGCAAGGACGGCCTCGCCGCGAAGCGTGTGGTTGACCATATCGGTTTCCTGCGGGGTGACGAAGGTGCCAAAGAAGGCACCGCCGGCGATGAGAAGCCAGTTCATGGGAAATCCTTTTACCCGACACCCTGCCGGATGAAAAGCGGATAATTTTGTTTTCCCGCAGTTTGCTTCGCCGCCATTTCTGAGATAGAACTCGCTGCAAAATGTCCCACGCATCATTCCGTTGCTTTTGTGAAACTTTGGAAAAGTCCGGCGAGCTCCGCCGGATCTCCGCGCCAGTCGCCACCGAACTTCAAATCACCGAGCTCGCCGACCGCGAAATGAAATCCCCCGGCGGGGGGTCCGCCCTCCTCTTTGAAAAGCCGACGATCAACGGCAGGGAGTCCGCATTCCCGCTGGCCATTAACACGATGGGCTCGCGCCGACGCATGGCGATGGCTCTGGGGCTTGAGCGGATTGATGAACTTGCCGACCGGATGCGGTTCCTCATGAAGGTGAAGCCTCCCCGCACGCTCCGTGAGGCATTCAGGCTTCTCCGCAACGGGATGGATGTCCTCCATGCGCGCCCCCGCCATGTCCGCTCCGCTCCCTGCCAGGAGGTCGTGCATGAACCCGGCGGAAATTTCTCCCTTGATGATCTGCCGATCCTGCGCTGCTGGCCGGACGACGGCGGACGGTTCGTCACGCTGCCGACCGTCTATACGAAGGACCCCGATACCGGCGACCGCAACGTCGGCATGTATCGGATGCAGGTCTATGACGGCTGGACGACCGGCATGCACTGGCAGGTCCACAAAGTCGGCGCGCGCCACGGGAAGAGGTATTACGAGCGCGGCGAGCGGATGCCGGTTGCGGTTGCTCTCGGAGGCGACCCCTCGCTCACGTTCGCCGCCACGGCCCCCCTTCCCGATGGGCTCGATGAAATCTTGTTTGCGGGATTCGCGCGAAAAAAATCCGTCGAGCTGGTGAAGGCGTTGACCGTGGATCTGGATGTGCCGGCGGATGCGGACTTCGTTCTCGAAGGCTATGTGCAACCGGGCGAGGTCCGCCCGGAGGGGCCGTTCGGCGATCACACCGGATTTTACACGGACGTCGCGGACTATCCGGTCTTTCACCTGACCGCGATCACCCGCCGCCGCGACGCGATCTATCCCGCAACCATCGTCGGGATCCCGCCGATGGAGGATTTTTACATGGGCGAGGCGAGCGTGCGAATTTTCCTGCCGGTCTTCCAAATGAATTTTCCGGAAATCGTGGATTTGGCACTGCCGGCGGAGGGGGTCTTTCACAACCTGGTATTCGTCTCGATCCGCAAGCAATACCCTCACCAGGCCTACAAAATCATGCACGGGCTCTGGGGGATGGGGCAGATGATGTTCGCCAAATACATCGTCGTCGTGGACGAGGATTGCGATGTCCACAACACCAGCGAGATCCTCTTCCGCCTGTGCGCAAACACCGACCCGCAGCGCGACAGCACGTTTGTCAAAAATCCGTCCGACTCGCTCGACCACGCCCCCACAATCGCCACCGTCGGCTCCCACATGGGATTCGACGCCACCCGGAAACTCCCCGGAGAAGGCCACCACCGCGGATGGCCTTCGCTCGTCAAAATGTCGCCCGTGATCCAAGCCTGGGCGGAGAAATTTGTCCCGTGACAGGAACTCCCCGCCGAAAAGAAATTGTCCTGCGCGCGCGATTTTTGAGTTGTTTTTTCATGAGTTGTTTTTTCATTGCTTTTCCGAGGGACATCCATAATGCTTTCAACAAATGAAAAATTTCCCTCTTACAGCCCTGTCGGTTTTGGCGGTTCTTGTTTGCGGGACCAGCCAGATTTTTGCGGTCGGAAACGCTCCCAAAGCCGCGGGCGAGGCGATCCCCGGCAACATCCGGGTCTTGAAGGTCAAGGGCGACGTGACGCGGGTCGTCGACAAGTCGAAGGCCGCTGAACCGCTCAAGGCGGGGATGTTCATCCAGCAGGATCAGGTCATCAAGACCGGCAAGGGATCGGAGGCCATGCTGCTGCTGTCGAATGGCACCACGATCACCGTGGAACAGAACACTTTGTTTCACGTGGACAAGTTCCTGCAAACCCCGTTCGATTCCTCGCAAATCAAATTCCAGGGGTTGAAGACCGAGCCTTCCACTTCCCAAACAAAATTGCATGTGCAGAATGGCAGCATCATCGCGGATGTCTGCAAGCTGGGCAAGGGGTCCACGTTCGACATCGGCACCCCGGTGGGCGTGGCCGGAATCCGCGGCACACTCATCCAGGTGACTGTGAATACCACGGCCGGAGGATCTGTCAGCGTGACAATAAACCTGCCCCAGGGATTGTCGGATTTTGCCACAACCGATGGGCAGCAGATCACGCTCAGCAACGGGCAAACGGTTACCGTGAGCAGCAATCCCGTCACCGGCACCATGATCATCAGCGGGGTCAATCCTTTAAATGCTCAGACGATCCAGCAGATTCAAGCGCTGGCCGAACAGGTGGCTGCGGCCATTCCTGCCACCCAAGCCTTCGAAGGGGTTCCCGACGGTGCGCCCGAGCAACTCGGCGGCACGACTGGCGCCGACCAAGCCGGAGGCTTGGGTGGTGATCAGGGTGCGGGCGATGTGGGAACTGCTCCTCCGATCGGTGGCAGTGGAGGAGGAGGCGGCGGTGGGGGCGGTGGTGTTGTCCCAACTCCAACTCCGACTCCGACACCAACTCCCAACCCGCCTCCGTCATAGTAACTCCTCTCCACGGCGCGAATGAAGGCTCCGCGCAAGGGAATTGCTCCGATCATCGGGCTGTTATTTTGGGGATTGATCGGGCTTGTCTGTGTCGTTTGGTTCCTTCTCTCGCAGGTTTCTGTCATCACATGGCAGGGCCACGAGTCCTATATCGGACTCGATGGAGCTCTTTCCTTTCTTGAGGAAAGGACGATTGATGCCCGCCTGACATTCCGGGGGAGCATTCCTTCTCCGGTCAAGGTCTGCTACGTCAATGTGGACACGGATTCGATCGCGGAGATCGGAAATTTTCCATGGAACCGCGCGATTTTTGCCCGGGCGTTGGACGCCCTGTTCGAGCGCGGAAAAATCCGGGTCGCGGGAATGGATTTTGTTTTTGGGAATGCCGGTCTGCCCCAGCTCGGCCGGGCAGAAGCGGAAGCGGGCAGCATCGTGCTCGGCAAGTGCATTCAAAAAAACCAGGATGTTGTTTTGCCGGCGACCTATCGCGCGCAGATGGGGGTGCTGGAAAAAGAAAACCGGTCGTTCCCCTTCCTTTTCGACAAGCATACGAAGCCGGAAGATGCCGACCTGCCCGAGCTTCCGAATTTTCCGGTTGTCGGCCCCACCTGGGGGCATGTCGGGCTCATTGATACCGCCGGCGATCAACTGCGCTCGATCCCGGCCTTCGCGCGCACGGAATACAAAACCTACCTGGCGCTGGCGCTCCAGATCGCCCTCGTTTACAACCGTCTCGGGGAATCAGCCGTCGAGATCCAGCCGAACCGGATTCTCGTCCGCGATGCCAACTCCAACGTCCTTTACCAGATCCCGCTGAAACTCGGGCAGCTCATCGAGCCGAACTGGTTCTCCCCGTGGGCATCGAATGAAAATCCGAGCGCCGGAATTGCCTCGGTGCTCGAGTTCGACCGCATGGCACGGGAGGGAACGGATCAGGAAAAAGCCCTGGCCGCGCGTTTTTTCGAACATTTTCAGGATGCGGTTGTTCTGATCGGACCGACCGACCCGCTGCTCGGTGACAACTCGATGGCTCCCATGAACGGATCCCATCCCGTCCCGCGCGTGTCTGTCCATGGAAACCTCTTCAAGACGATCGTGTCCGGACAGTATCTCATCCGCCCGCCCGTGTGGGTGAACGCGTTGCTGATTGCCGGCCTCGGGCTGGGGGCCGCGTTCCTGAGCGTGCTGCGCAACCGGTTTTCCGGTCCGGGAAAAATTCTTGCGGCGGTGTTGGTCGTCGGATATGTCGTGGCGGCCTTCCTGCTTTTTGCGCAGGCGCGGATCCTGGTGCCGGTCGTTGCGCCGGTTGCCGCGGCACTCTCCTGCACGTTTCTTGCCGTGCTCCGCCAGTTGACGATCGAGGAGCGGCAGCGGCGGCGGATCAAACAGCTTTTTGGAAGCTACGTCTCCTCCGCGGTTGTGAACGAAATGGTGGAAAAAAACACCCCCCCGCAAACCGGTGGTGCCGAGGTCGAGATCACCGCGTTTTTCAGCGACATCGTTTCGTTTTCGACACTGGCGGAAAACCTCCCGGCAAAAGCCCTGGTCGAGCTCATGTGCCAATATCTCGGCGAATGCACGGAGGCGGTCATCGGGGCACAGGGGACACTGGACAAATATGTCGGCGACGCGATCATCGCGATGTTCGGCGCCCCTCTCGCCTGCCGCGATCATGCTGCGGCCGCATGCCGCGCGGCCATCGCCCTGCAAGCGGCACAGGCCGGCCTCCGCGAGCGCTGGACCGCCGAAGCGAGGTGGCCCGAGGCGGCCCGGAACATGCGGACGCGTGTCGGCCTGCACACCGGACTGGCCATCGTGGGAAACATCGGATCCGAACTGCGATTCAATTATACGATGATGGGCGATACCGTGAACCTCGCGCAGCGGGTGGAGGCCGCCGCCTCGCACTACGCCGCCGCCATCTTGGTCACGGAGGACACCCGGACGGCGGCATCCCAATCCGACCCCGGTCTGGTTTTCCTTGCGTGCGATCGTGTCACCGTCCCCGGGCGCACCCATCCGGTGGAGCTTTGGGAATTGCTGGGTGCGGGAGACGGTGTCCGGAAGCTCAACGCGGAATACACCGGCCTTTACGAAGAAGCCCGCCGGCACTACATGCGCGGCTCATGGGCCGAGGCGCACGATGCCTTCCTGCGGACGGCCAAGGCGGACCCGGTCCCGCGCATAAAATCTCCGGCATCGGTCATGGCGAAACGTTGCGAACGGATGACCGCCCGCCCGCCGGTCGAAAATCTCGCGTTCCCGCTGTCCAAGGAATCAGTCCCCATCTGATAGCGCCTGCCTTTGGTCCACGAGCTTTTGGAACCGCTTCGACTGGTTCGCGTAGAACGGGTAGCGATCGCCGCCGTCGCACGGCTTGTAGCGCCAGTGTTTATATGACCAGAGCCAGCATTCCGGGTGGTCGTGGATGGAGGGTTCGAGTGCGTCCCAGCATTGCTGCACGATTTTCCGAACGTCGGCATCCGGCGGACACTGGATCGGCGGATGGTAGATGATGCGGTATTTTCCGTCCGGGCCGGGCCGGCACTCGACCGGCACGATCTCGGCGCCGGTTCTCCGGGCGAGCGCGGCGTGGGTCTGCGTGACGCTGGCAAGCAGCCCGCCGAAGCACTCGACAAGCACGCTGCCCTCGCGTGGATCGAGGTTCAAATCGCAGAGCATGCCGAATTTGCCGCCGGCCTTGAGGTGTTTGAACATCCGGAGCATCGCGCGTTGCTGCGGGATCACCTGGCCGCCGGTCACCGAGCGCAGACGGTCGAAGACCGGACCGAGCAGCGGGTTTTTGAACGTCTGGGCAATCACCGGCTGGCGCGCGAGCGTGCAGGATCTTGTCAGTGGCAACCACTCGAAATTGCAGAAATGGAAGGTCGCGTAAACGGCGGATTTTTCCGGCTCTTTCCAGGAGTATTCCGAGCCCTCAAAGCTCACATGCGAGGCGACGAACTCCTGGTCCATGTTCGGCGCCCAGAAGAGCTCGAACATCGTGCGGGCAAACGTGATGTAGGATCCGCGGGCGATCTCCGACTTGCGGGCGCTGGGAAACTTCCCGGGAAATGCGGATTCTATGTTCGCAAGAGCGACCCGGCGCCCCCAGGGGTCGAGCCAATAAACCAGCGAGCCGAGGACCGTTGCGAGGGATGACAGCAGGCCGAACGGCAGGCGGGCGACAATCCACGCGCCGGCCACAAGACCGGAAAACTCGAGTCTTTCGCGGAGAGTGGGCGGGTTCATTGCCGGTTCACTCGATTCGCGGAAAGACCGGCACCGGATCGCCGAGACGATGCCCGTCAGCCAATCCGCCCCACCCGCATTGATCCCAGCGGATCGGTCCGTCCCATGCGAGCTGGGACCGGACGGCATCGGCGGAGGCGGGGAGGAACGGCGTGATGAGAAGAGAGACAATGCGCAGCGACTCTGCAAGCGAGTAGAGAACCTCGTCGAGCTTTTCTGTGGCGGCAGGATCCTTGGCGAGCTTCCACGGCGCGTTTTCCTCCACGTAGGCGTTGCAACGAATGATGATTTCCCATGTCGCCTCGATGGCCGCGTGGGTTTCGAAGGCATCCATGTGGCGGGAATACGACGCGACTTTTTCCGCGACAAAGGCGTCCAGCGGCGCGGCGGCGGGCCTGTGGAGAATTCCCTCCCGATAGCGCTTCGCCATGCTGAGCGAGCGGTTGAGGAGATTGCCGAGGCTGTTGGCCAGGTCGCCGTTGTAGCGCCGCACCAGCCGCTCCTCGCTGAAATCCGCGTCCCGCCCGGTGGCGATGTCGCTGAGCAAATAATACCGCAGGGCCGCGACGCCGAAGGTGTCCGCGAGGATTTCCGGATCCACGCTGTTGCCCGTGCTCTTGCTCATCTTCGCGCCCGCAATATTCCACCAGCCATGGACGAGGAGCGTTGGGATGTCGTCGTCCGCAAACCCGCACGCCTTGAGCATGATCGGCCAGTAGATCCCGTGCGGCGGGATCAGGATGTCTTTGCCGATGACATGGATCGCGGGCCAGCGCGAGCGGAAGGCCGACTGGTCGGCTCCGGGAGTCGGATCGTATCCGGCGAAACTCACATAGTTCGACAAAGCGTCGAACCAGACATACGTGACAAAATCCCTGTCAAACGGGAGCCCGATCCCCCACTCGAGGCGGGATTTCGGGCGCGAGATGCAGAGGTCGCCGGACAGCTTTTCGACCGCGTTGCGGAGCTCGGCGACGCGGAAAGCGGGAGTGACGAGCGGCCGGCCGGCCGCCGAACGCGCATCAATGAGATCGAGCAGCCACTGCCGGTGCCGTGCGAGTTGGAAATAATAATTTTCCTCCTCCAGCAGAACAACCTCCCCCCACTCGGGCCCGAACTCCCCGTCGGTCCCGCGTTCCTTGTCGGTGAGGAACTGCTCCTGGCGGATGCTGTAATAGCCCGTCCGCTTCGCCTTGTAAAAATCACCTTTCTCCCAGAGAAGCTGGAGCATCGCCCGCACACAGTGCTTGTGGACCGGTTCTGTCGTCGCCGCCCAGGCGTCGTAGCGGATGTCGAGCTTCTTCCAGAGCGCAAGAAATTTTTCCGTGATTCCGGTCACGAACACCTCCGGTGCGACACCCTGCTTTTGCGCCGACTGCTGCACCTTTTGCCCGTGCTGGTCCACGCCCGTCATGAAGAAAACATCGTTCCCCTTGAGCCGCTGGTAGCGTGCGATCGCGTCGGTGAGAACCTTTTCGTAGGCGTGCCCGATGTGCGGCGCGCCGTTCGTGTAATCAATCGCGGTGGTGATGAAAAACGTCATGTAATCAATGCGCGGCATGCGGAATGCCCCATGGAGTTTATCGCCCGCGCCTCAACTCCGCCGTCCACTTGGCATGGTGATCTTCGCCTCATCGCGGCAGATGCGGAGCCACTCGGCAAAGAGCAGGCCGCGCTTGTTCCCGATCAGTCCGTCGCGGATTTCCGAACGCTTGGCGGCGAACTCCGCGTCGGCAAGCGGTCCGCGCGACTGAAGGTGAACACAAACACCGCCCCAGGGGGCCGGGTCAAAGCCCGAGATCTCGCCCTCCTTCAGAGCGAGCGTCGTCGAGACCACGCGCCGCTGATCGGGAGTCAACGATTCCCCCATCGGGGACAGATTGACGATCGGCTCGGTCTTGAGCCCGGCGGCCGCGGCCGCTTCGGCAAACGATTTCCCCGAAGCGAGCGCCTCGCGGAGCGCCTGGATTGTTTTCCCGGCGGTCGCCCGCATCGCCTCTTCCGCCTTGCCCTGCCGCAGGCGCGCCTCGATCGCCGGGGTGGCTTCCGCAAGCGTCAGCGGGCGCGCGGGATTGAGCTCGGCCAGCTCGGCCACATACAACGCATCGCCCGACTGGATGACATCCGTCGCCTTGCCAACGCCGGAGAGCAGGAAGACCGGAGGGGCCATCGCCGCAATCAGGGCGCTGTCCGTGTCAACCGCGCCGGGCGTGGCGGGGAAGTTTCCCGCGCGATCAAAGGCCGGTGTGGTGAGCGCGTTCAAGCCGGCGGAGGCGGCCGCCGCGGCAAGCGGCGAAGTGCCCAGCGAGTCGGAAAACTTGATCGCCTGCCCGGTCAGTTTCTGCATCGCTTCGACCTTGGCGCGGCCTTCCAGCTTGGTTCCTGCGGGCAATTGAAAAACCACGTAGCGGACCGCGCGGGTTTCCTTGGCATTCAGATTGGCCTGGTTGCGCTCGAAAAAGGCGGCGATCTCGGACGGGGCGACCGGGGCCCCGGCGGCCGCCGCGTCGAAGCGGATGAAGGATCCGGTCACCGGCTGCAGCACGCGAGCGGCCTCCCGGATCTCCATCTCTCCTGCGGCGGCGGGCGCCTCGACGATGGCGGAGATTTTTTCCAGGCGCAGCGAGTCGCGCATCACCTCCTCGAGCTGCCGTTCGGTGAACCCGCGCGGCGTCAGCTGCTCGCGCACGAACGCCGAGTATTTCAGGGGGTCGAACTGGCCTCCCGTCTGGAAAACCGGCAGCGCCTTGATCCGTGCCGCCACCTCGTCGTCGGTCGGTTGCACGCCGAGGACGCGGGCCTGGTGCTGAAGAATGAGGAGATTCCAAACGAATTCCGTGAGGGCGGACGACTCGTCGGCACCCGCGCCGCCGAGCTTCTGCACCAGATCGAACTGCCCGAGCGCCAGCGTGAGCTGGTAATTCTTCACCTGCCGGTCGATCGTCCCCGGATTCAGGCTCTGCCCGTAGATGGTCGGGCTCCGCGTCGCGGCCAGCTCGTCGAGCTGCCTCGTGTTGTAGAGGAAAATAAATGCGACAATTGTCAGCACGGCGACCGCGAGCATCAGCCCGCGTTGGTTTTTTCGAAAAATGGCGATCATGAATTATACGGAGAAACTGTTGATTTACGGAGCGAAAGTGATTAAAGGGTTTCCACGATGAAAGCAAGCGTCTCCCCTGCGATCGCGATTTTTGCGCTCCTGGCCCTCCCCTGCCTGGCCGCGCTCGGGCAGGATGTGGTCGTTCAAAAAGACGGCCAGCGCCTCGATCGGCAGATCACGGGAATCAAGGACAACGTCCTCCGGGTCAAAGTCGGCCAGGCGGAAACCGGAATCCCCATGGCCAGCATCGCCTCGGTGAGCATGGCCCCGCCAAAGGCCTATGTGGAAACCCTCGCGGCATGGCAGTCCGGCGACGCAAAAAAAACCCTTTCCCTTCTGGCTCCGCTGGTGGCCAATTTCAACGGGCTTCCGACAGAATGGGCCGAACGGTCGAGCGCGCTCCTCGGTGAAGCCTTCCTCGCAACAGGGGAGGTCGCCAAGGCGGAGACCGCGTTCGGGGACTTCCAGAAATTTTATCCGGACGCCGCCAGCACCGCCGATGTCGGACTCGCCCAGCTCGCCATCGAAAAAAAAGAGTTTTCCGCCGCCCGGGAAAAACTCCTCCCGATCGTCGAGAAGGCGAAGGCCGCGAAGCTGGCCGGGCCGGGCGAATGCGCGGTTTTCGGGCGGGCTCTTTTCCTTCTCGGCCTCATCCACGAAGCTTCCGCGGAGAATTCCGAGGCGATGGAAAATTATCTTCTTGTCACCACCCTCTTCCATGAGGACAAAGCAGTGGCGCAAAAAGCCCGCGAACATGCCGCCGTGCTCGCGGAAAAAAATGTGATCGTCCCCTGAAAGTTTCTCCAATCGTTTCAACCATGAAATCCAACCGTCATCTCTCCCCTCTGTTGTCACTCCTTCTTCTTGCCCTGACCAGCCCGCTGGCACTTGCCGCGGACGGAGCTCCTCCGATGAACATGAACATCATCCAGACGATCCTGCACGGCGGGCCGCTGATCATCCTGATCTGGTTCTGTATCCTGGGCACCTCGATGGCCATGATGACATTCATCATCCAGCTCTTTCTGATGCTGCGTGACGAGCAACTTGCCCCCGCCACCCTGGTCGAGTCCCTGCGAAACACGATCCACGCCGGCAACTACCAGGAAGCCTGGGAAATCTGCCGGGCGAACAAAGCCTATATCGCGCTGGTTCTCAAGGGATCGCTCGAACGCCTCGGCCGGGGGAAGGAGGCCGTCGAAACCGCATTGATCGAGCATGGGATCCGCGAGGCCCAGATCCTGAAAACCAAGAACAGCTATCTTTCGGTCATCGGAGTTATCGCCCCGATGATCGGGCTTCTCGGAACCGTCATCGGAATGATGGGCGCGTTTGCCGTGCTGGGGGCTTCCGGTGTCGCGGATCCGCGCAGCCTGGCACTGAGAATCGGTGAAGTGCTTATGGCGACGGCGAGCGGGCTTTTCATAGCCATCCCGGCGTTCATCTTCTACTACTACTTCCGCAACCGCGCGACCATCGTGCTTGTGAATGCCGACGACAAGCTCAACCGCCTGATCGAGGACATCCCGTTCGATGAACTCGCCGGCGTTCGGGTCGGTGAGAATTTCGAAGCCGGCGCCGGAGCGCCCGGCGCGTCTCACGGCTCCCGCAAGGTTTCCATGACGCTGGCCACCAACTGCCCGGTTTGCAACGGCGCGATCCAGGCGGGCCAGAACCCCTGCCCGCATTGCGGAGCCACTCTCGACTGGGCCTGATCCCCAATGTCCGGAACCGCGCACCACGGGAAGAAAAGGCGTCGCAAGCCGGAGCCGGATGCCGATCCGGAATTCCAGATCGCCCCCATGATCGATATCCTTCTCGTCCTTCTCGTTTTCTTCATGTCCATCAGCTCGACGGAGGTTCTCCAGTCGAACAAGGAGGTCATCCTTCCGATCGCCAAGGATGCCAAGCCGGCGAAAGAAAATCCCGGGCAGGTCATCATCAACGTCACCTATGTCCCCGTCAACAGCCTCACCGCTATCGAAGTGGACCAGAAGCGCTACCAGTCTCCGGGCGAGTTGGTGGGCATGCTTCAAAACAAAGTCCGAGCCAACCCGCTCCTCCGGGTGCTCATCCGCGCGGACAAAGAGGTGAAATACGAATACACGCGCCAGCTTTTGGAGGCGATCGGCGCAGCGGGCGTCGGCAACGTGACATTTTCCGTGGTGGACAAAGAAACCAAGGGGCCGAAACCCTCGTGAACAATTTGCGGCAACCTTCAACTTTTTAAAATCATATGGCAGGAGGTGGTGTATCAGAAGACGGTGATATCGGGTTTCAAATCGCGCCGATGGTGGACGTGGTTTTCGTGCTGCTGCTTTTTTTCATGTCCTGCGCGGGCCAGCAGGTTCTCGAGATGGAGCTCAACATCAGCCTGCCCAGCGGACGGAGCGCCAGTGCCAGCGGGGTGCCGACGACGCCCATCATCATTGACATCCTTCCCGACGGAAACGTCCAGGCGAACAACAAGATTTACGACAGCCCGACGAGCAAGGAACTTCCCGACCTCAAAAAGTGGCTCAAGGAAACCATCGCCAAGTTTGACAACAAGGATCCGATCATCATCCGTCCCGACCCGCAGACCAGGCACGACCGGGTGATGGACGTGCTCAATGCCGCATCCGCCGCGGGAGTCACCAAGCTTTCTTTCAGTTGAAGGCCATGCCGGTCAAACGCAGCACTCATCAGGGGGCACGGGCGTGATGAAAAGCGGGGGCGCCCATTTCGCGATGACCAACGCAGGGCCGACGCCCCGTCGGCCTTCAATGGCATGTCCCGGAAACAACCTTTCTTCCGCAGGCCACGGTTTCCCGGGGCCGACGCCCCGTCGGCCCCACGTCACAACCCGTGACGCCGGAGGATCAACCTCACCCACTGCTCACTCCCGGTGAAAAACTCCCGCGGAAAACGATCTTCCCTTCTTCGCCCGCTGGCGATTTTTTCCGTCTTTCTCGCGATCGTTGTGGCGGGGCTTCTGGTCGCGTTTTCGGTCTGGTTCGGTTCGTATATCCGGAGCGAGAGCTTCCGGGCGATGATTGCCGAAAAGACAGGGAACGCCTTCGATTCGAACGCCGGGTTCTCCCCGCTCCGCTGGACCGGAGCATCCGCCTACGCGGAATCGGCAACGCTGGAAGGCTCGCCATCGTCCGCGCTCAAAAGCCTGAACGCGCGCGAACTGCGGGCGGAGATGAATTGGAGGGCCGCTTTTTCGGGTTCGTGGAGGGTCGAGGAAATCACGATCACCCGCCTCGATGGAGAATGGCAGTTGCTGGACCGGAACCATGCGACCCCGCCATCCGCCCATGGGGTTTCTGCAACTAAAGCCGTTTCACCATCCGGTTTTTTCGCGCTTCTTCCACGAAAGTTCGAGTTGGGGATTCTCAATATCGGCAATGCCAACCTGCGTTTCGGTGGCGCGGAGATCGCAGGCACGTCGGTGATCGTGAAGCCCGACGGCACCGGTTGGCTCTTCGAGGGAAAAGGGGGCCGCTTCACTTCGACATGGACTCCCGGACTCGAGATCACCGACTTCCGCATCCGGGAGCAGGGGAAAGATTTTTTTCTCACCCAGGGAAATTTACGCCTGGGACCGAACGGAAAAATCCTGCTCTCCGGCGAGTCGTCGTCGGGTGGAAAGCTCGAGATTTCGTGGGATGGCATCAGTTCCTCCGACGTTCTCAAAGGGAAATGGATCAGTCGCCTGCAGGGCATCCTTTCCGGGAACGCCACGCTTGCCGCCCCCGATGTGTGCAAGGGCAGCGTGGCCCTTCGGGACGGACTCCTGGAAAATATGCCGATGCTCGCAACGATCGCGGATTTTACCCAAAACCCCACGTTCCGCCGGATGCCACTACAGGAGCTGCGGGGAGATTTCGCATGGAGAAACAACGCGTGGCACATGAGCAATTTTGCGGCCGAGTCCAAAGGACTGCTGAAGATCGAAGGCTCTGTCGTGATCGGCAAGGGGGGGGGGACTCTCGATGGAGACTTTCAAATCGGGGTGACTCCCCAGACTCTCCAGTGGTTGCCCGGCTCGCGCGAACGCGTGTTCACAAAATCCCATGATGGCTACCTCTGGACGGATCTGAAGGTCGGGGGCACCATGGATAAACCAACCGAAAACCTCTCCGGGCGGCTGCGGTCTGCGATGGGGGGAGAACTCATCGAACGCGGCAGCGAGCTCATCAAAAATGCCCCGGACAACGCTGTCAAAGGAGTCAAAGGCGTGCTGGACATCCTTCGCCCGCTGGTCCCCTGATCCGCGCCGGCCCTGCGGCGTCAGTCGTTCCGGAGGTCCGTTTATTTTCAAGAGATGGCACTCAGATTCCCCGCAGGAAAAACCATCCCACCACTCCCCCGGCAAGGATCAGGAGCGCGGGGTTGATGTGTTTCATGAAGAGAATCGCGGTGACCGCCAGGCCGATCGCGATGGTGAGGCCGTTGAAATACACGCTGTGCTCGGGGTTGTAGCTTGCGGTTTTTCCGACCGCATGCACGCCGGCAAGCATGAGCCCGATGGTGACCGGGGCCATGCCTTTCTGGATCGAGTCGCGCCAGGGGTTCTCATGAAAGGCGTCCCAGATGTGGCTCGCCCCATACGTCAGGAAGCTGGATGGCAGGTAGAACGCGAGGAGCACAATGATCATGGCGGCAAAAGCAAAACCGGGGGGCATGCCGGCATGGTCGGCCGCCTTGTAGCCGATCAGCCCGACCATCGTCATGTTTGGTCCCGGCGCCATCTGACCGAGACTGTAGATCGAGGCGAAGTCGTCGGCGGAAACCCATCCATGCACCGTGACCGTCTCGTGCTCCATCTGCGGCAGGACCGCGCTGCCGCCGCCGACCGCCAGGAGGGAGAGCAGGCAGAACACGTTCAGAAGGCTGACAAGCTCTCTCATTTCGAAGCCTCCTTGCGCGGCCGGCGCAGGATGATCGCGAACGGCGCCACGATGAAAAGGACGACCGGCAGCGAGACGTGACAGAGGCCGACCAGCACAAACGTCAGCAAAACAAACGCGAGATCGATCGGGTTCAAAAATTGTTTCGCGCCGATTTTCAGAGTGACCTGAAGAAGGAGTCCGACGGCGGCCGCCGCGATGCCGGCCAGAGCGGCGGCGACATCCGGGTTCTTGCGAAAACGGACGTAAAGAAACCCGAGGATGCAGAGAATCACGGCTCCCGGGATCACAAGGCCGGTCGCCGCTGCAACCGCCCCGGCGGGACCCGCGAGCTTGCGCCCGGCAATGATCGCGACGTTCACGGAATTCAGCCCGGGAAGCGTCTGCCCGATCTCGAGCGCGGCCAGGAACTCGTCCTCCGACATCCAGCTTTTGTTCGTGACGATCTCGTCCCGCAGGTAGGCGACCAGCCCGCCGCCGAAGCTCGTGACCCCGATCCGGAAAAATGCCGCGAAGAGCGCGGCGGGCGTGGGCTTATTCACGCGGGCTTTCCGAGTTGCCGAGATCGTAAACGAGCGCGGTCTTCGTGGTGCCGAGAGACACCCACTCGAAGGCGTCGAGCTGGAGGGTTTTGTAGAAGTCCTCCATCCGCTTCAGGTTTTCCTTGTGCAGCGCGTTCTCGCTCTCGAACCGGCACTGGAACGCGAACTCCCCGCAGAACGCCTGCTCGTATTTGCGCAGCCGCCAGACCGCGATCGTCGTCTTGCCGGTCAGCCCGCCGCCGAAATGGAGCTCGCCGACATCCACCTGCACCTCGTCCACCGCGCGATCGTTCACGATCCGGACCGGCTCATCGGTGTTTGCCTCGACCTGCTTGATCGCCGGGAACGCGGCGGTCAGGTCGCGCACGGCCATGTTCAGGCGCTCGCGCGGCATCGCCAGCACGCAGTTGTGCGAGAAGATCGAGCGGATCCCGCCGAGGCTCTCCTTCAACGGCAGAAGCTCCGCCTTGAATTTGATCTTTGCCGAACCTCCGGGCGTCGCCGGGCGCACGTCCACCGCCGCCGCCGTCTCAAAATCCGGATGCCGGAACTTGACCGTGAGTTCGGGGATCCCCTGCGGCCAGCCGTTCTTGTAGTGCGTGCGGAGACGGACGATGAAATGGTTTTTGTAGAGTGCGAAGTCGGACGTGTCGAAGAAGAGGACCTCGCGCACGTTGCTCAGAAAAGCGTTCTCGGCCTCCTTCACTTTCACATCAAATTTCTTCGCCGTGTGACAGACGATTTTCCAGAAGTCCACAAACGCCTGCGCGGTCTGGAAATGGTCCGGCTGGAGAATGATTTTGTATTCCCGGTAGTGGATGCTGTCGTGCGGGGCGTTGAGGATCTCATGGTCTTCCATGCCGGAATCCAAGCACTCCAGCCCCGCCTTGTCATTGCTGAAAACATCAGGCATACCAAACCGCGATGACTGCCATGCCATGCCCGGAACTCTCCGCCCGCGAAGCGCGCAGGAATTTCGCCTGCCTCGTCTGGGTCGGCTCGATCTTCGCGATGGGCTGGGCGGAAGTCGTCGTCGTCCTCCAGCCGCTCCTCGTCCACTACGGCGCGACAAACGTCCAGATCGGGCTCGTCCAGGGCGTCCTCATCGCCACCCTCCCGGGGATGTTCCTCTCGCCATGGATCACCCGCCGGTTCCGGTTCAAAAAATTCTACCTCTACGTGGCGGACACGC
>JBAXTX010000036.1:0-20767 GCA_037129975.1 Verrucomicrobiia bacterium
CGATGTAGAGGTCGCCGTTCGGCTCGTTCTGCGGGACATAGACCCGGACATACGGAGCGAGCGCGGCGGCCATGCGGGTCACGTAGCCATTCCATGACTGCTCGACATTCGAGTTCAGGAAATTTGATTTTGCCTTGTTCTTCGAATCGTAGAGCCAGTCGGGGAACGTGAAATGCCAGAGTGTGACGACCGGTTCGATGCCGGCGGCCCGGAGGCTTTTCGCCATCCGCACGTATTGGGCGATGGCGGCTTCGTTGAAGACGCCCGGCTTCGGCTCGACGCGTCCCCACTCGATCCCAAACCGGTAGTGGTTCACCCCGAGTTTTTTCAAGGCCTCGAGATCCTTGTCGAAACGCGTCCAGGAGAATGTGGCGTCATCCCCCCGCGGCGGGATATGGCCCTCTTCCGCAAAAATGTCCCAGTCGGTCTTGAAGGCATGGGGCGAGCCGGGCGCGACTCCCCGGTCCTCGTTCTGGAAGCTTGCCGTGGATGTGCCCCACCAGAACTTCCCGGTCTGCGGGCTCTTCGCCGGCGTTGCCGGTTTCTGATACGGCTTCGGCGGCAGGACGCATCCGGTCAGGAGCACGGCGGCCAGGGAGGGAATGATCAGAAGATTTTTCATGGCGGTTTCAGCGAACGCAAACTTGCCTTTTATCTGCCGCGCCAACACACTTCAATCATGAACTCTAGGGGCACGGCCGTTTTCGCATCCGGCGCGCTTCTTTCAACCACAGCCCGCGCCGCCGGCCCGTTCCATACGCACTCTTTAAAATTATGAAACGTTCCATCCCCTGCCTTGTCGCGATCTCTTTCCTCGCATCTTTTTCCGGATGTGCGGTCCTTGGTCTCAAATCACAAAACCAGAAAATCCAAGAAACCGGTTTTGTTTCCCTGCGGGTCGGGGATCCGCCGCGGTCCGTGCCGACATATGTCCTTGCTCTCGATAACAAGGGGCGGATCCTTGGAGCGCAATCTGCCGGAGCAAGCGGGGTCGCCACCTTTGCCATTCCCATCGGGCAACGAATCCGGGCCGTTGCCTTCTCCGACACAAACCGCAACCGCGTCCTGGATGAGGGCGAACCTTGCTGCGTCCTGGATGGGATTATTCCTGTTCCCCTCGCCGACCCATCGCAACGATCCCGTGTCCACGACATGCGCCTCGGCAAACGGGGGGCTGGCGCGCCGGTTGGGCTTTCGGTTCCCGATTCCGCAGGGGCGGCGGTCGGGGTTGCCGTGGGCGAGATCGCCAAGATCAGCGACGCCCGTTTCGATCCGGATATTGGCGTGGAGGGACTCTGGAAACCAGGTTCCTCGCTGTTGAATGGGGCATTGGGGCTTTACTTCATCGAGCCATACGACGCCTCCCGCATTCCCGTTCTTTTTGTCCACGGGATCGGGGGCTCGCCGCGTGATTTCACCAAACTGATTTCCTCGCTCGACACCTCCCGCTACCAGGCATGGTTCTTCACCTATCCGTCGGGGTTCCGCCTGGAAAAGGCCGCCACCGCGCTGGCCACCATGCTGGAACTCGTCAGGAAGCAGCACGGCGTCCGACATGTTTACCTCGTCGCCCACAGCATGGGAGGGGTCGTCTCGAGAGCGGCGATACTGCGCATGGCGGATTCCAGCGAGTTCCCCCCCGTCGAAAAATTCATCACCATTGCAACCCCTTGGGGCGGGCATGCCGCGGCGAAGTCCGGTCTGCGGGCGCTCAAATATCCCGTGCCGGCGTGGATCGATATGGCTCCGGGCAGCGCGTTTCTGAAATCTCTTTGGTCCCGGGAGTTGCCCAAGTCCACACGCTTCTGGCTTCTTTTCGGCTACCACACAAAACAAATGCCGTGGCTCACGCTCAACAACGACACGGTGATTGACATCCGCAGCGCACTCCTGCCAGCCGCCCAGGATGAGGCGGTCCGCGTTTTCGGAATCGAGAAATCCCACGAGCAAATCCTGTCAAGCCCGGAAACCATCCGCAAAATGAAGGAATTTCTCGCGGCGCCTTGATTCCATACTTCCATTTTTTCGGGAGAACGGCATGAGCCTTCTCGCTCCGGAGGTGTCCCTTGACGGCTTGGACTGGGTGCCGCGCCCGCGGATCACCGCCCTGAAGCGCCTCGGGATCACGACCCCGGGCGATCTCATCCGGCATTTCCCCCGCCGTTACGAAAACCGGATCAAGTTCGATTATTTTCCCGACCAGGCATCGGACCGCGCGCTTTGCCTCTACGGGATTGTCCGGAAGACCGCTTACAGACGCTTCGGGCCGCGCCGGATTTTTGAGGCGCGGGTCGAGGACGATGGCGTGCTCGGATCCCCGCTCCTCTGCCGGTGGTTCAACATGCCGTGGGTGCAGAAAATGATTTCCCATGAAGACCGGATCGTCCTTTACGGAAAGCCCAGGCTGCGAAGCGGACAGGTTGTCATGGAGCATCCGGAATTTGAAATCATTGAGGACGATGCCGGGCCATCCCTCCATTTTGACAGGATCACGCCCGTTCACCCGGCCGGTGACGGGGTCAACTCCAGAGCCATGCGGGAGATCATCCACCGCGCGCTGAACGAAACCGATCTCTCCGCCATGCCGCTCCTCTGGCCGGGCGCCTCCGAAGGACCCGCCGTCTGGCGTGCCGTCCATTTTCCCGAAAGCGTGGAGGAAATGGAATCCGCAAGGTCGCGGCTTGTCCGCGAGGAGTTCTTCGGCATCCAGATCATCGTCTGTGCGCGCCATGCCGCAGTCTGCGGGTCGGAAGGGATCGCCCGCCCGGGGGGCGGCGCACTCTGGCGCGAGGTCGAAAAATCGCTGCCATTCGACCTCACGGCTTCGCAGCGCGAGGTCATGGCGGAAATTTCCGCCGACCTCGCCGCCCCGCGCCGCATGAACCGGCTTCTCCAGGGCGATGTCGGTTCGGGAAAAACCCTGGTCGCGCTCCGCGCGATGCTCCAGGCCGCCGAAGCCGGATGGCAGGCCGCGCTCATGGCACCCACCCAGATTCTCGCCGAACAGCATTATCTCAACTTCCGTCGGCTTCTCGATCCCTTGGGAATCTCTGTGAGCCTCCGCACATCTTCACGCAAAGAAGAGACATCCGGCGGGACGCCGCCTTTGCTGGTCATCGGCACGCACGCCCTGCTTTTCGAGGGGGCGGCATTTGAAAAACTCGGGCTGGTGGTGATTGACGAGCAGCACAAGTTCGGCGTGCTCCAACGTTCCCGCCTGATCGCCCGTGCCGACGCGCCGGATGTGCTCGTCATGACCGCCACCCCGATCCCCCGCACGATCACGCAAACGGTCTATGGCGATCTCGATGTCTCCGTCATCCGCCATAAGCCGCCGGACCGCGGAGAGGTGATCACCGCCGTCCGCGAGCCGTCCAAGCTTCCGGATATCATCAGTTTTCTGCGCAAAAATATCGCCGATGGACGCCAGGCGTATGTCGTCTATCCGCTCGTGGACGAGTCGGAAAAACTCGAGGCCAAGGCCGCGCGGGCGGAGTTTGAAAAATGGCGGGAGATCCTCGCGCCGGCGCCGGTCGGGCTCGTGCACGGCCGCCTTCCCGCGGAGGAGAAGGCCTCCGTGATGCGGGAGTTCCGCGAGGGGAGGATCTCCGTCCTGATCGCCACGACCGTCATCGAGGTCGGCGTGGACGTGCCGAACGCGTGCATCATGCTGATCGAGGAGGCCGGAAGGTTCGGGCTTTCGCAACTCCACCAGCTCCGCGGACGGATCGGACGCGGGCCGGAAAAATCCTACTGCATCCTCCTCCAGGACGATCCGTCCGCCCGCGAAAAACTCTTGGTCATGGAAGCCACTTCCGACGGCTTTGAAATTGCCGAGGCGGATTTGCGGTTGCGCGGGCCTGGCGACATCCTCGGGACCGCGCAATCCGGGCTTCCGCCGCTGCGGCTCGGCGATCTCCTCCGCGACGGGGAGATCATGTCCGAGGCCAGGAGGGTCGCGCGGGATCTGATCGCCTCCGACCCGGACCTCTCGCGGCCCGGACACGAACATCTCCGCGCATTCGTGGAGAGGGCCGGCAGCCATGCGGAAAGCGCGTAGTCCCGCCGACCAGTCCCGCATATACATCGGCTGACGGATGCCTGAATTGTTGGTTGTCGCGGACATTTCGTTGAGGGCGAATCGAGATTTCCGGAAGGGAGCTGGGACGCACTGCCTGGAGACCTTTGTATCCGTTCCGGCGCTGACGGGCGAGAGGATTTCGGGATTTCCTCATTCATCCCCATGCGTCTGTCGCCCTGCGATAACTCGCCAGAAGCAATCCCATTTTGTCGTCGAACACGAGGTCTCGTCGTGCCAGTTCCAGGCCGGCGGCCCCCAGCCTGCGGCGCAGATCCGGAGATTCCGCGAGTTGCCCCATTGCCGCGGCAAGATCGCGATCGTCGCCCGCCCTGACGAGCAACCCGTTTTCCCCGTGTTTGACGATTTCCGGAATCCCCCCCACGCGCGAGGCAATCACCGGTTTGCCCGTGGCAAAGGCCTGCGGAATAACCAGGGTTTGCGCCTCTTCGAGAGACGGCACGACCAGGACGTCGAGCGCCGCCATGAGTTCCGGAACGTCCTCCCGATAACCGACAAGGATGACGGGACGCGGCTCGTGAGGGAATTTCTTCAGAATCTTCCGGCGCAGTTTCTCCACCCGGGGGCCATGACCGTCTCCCGCAATGACAAAACGGGCGTTCGGAAATCTGTCGAGCACTTCCGCGGCCGCGTTGATAAAGCGGCCGTGTCCCTTTTCCCCGCGAATCATCGCGACGAGTCCAAAAACCGTCGCCTCCTCCGGGATGGAAAATTCCGCCCGGAATCCCCGCCCGTTCACGCCGGGATGAAATTCCTTCAGGTCCACTCCTTCGCCCACCACGTCCACGCGGGTTTCCGGAACCCCGGCGAGAACAGACAGGTCCTTCTTGATAAAGTCGGCGGAGGCAATGAGCCGCGCGCACCCCGAACGGAAGGGAAATTTCCGGCGGGCGGACATTTGCGAAGGCATGGTCATGTGACGCGAGTGAACGACCGTCCAACCCGCAAAATGCAGGAGGCATGCCCAGAACGCGTCCTGTCCACTGTGGGTGTGGACGACATCGGGCTTCCACCGCCAGACATTCCAGAGGAATTCCATGAGGCCGAAAGGACCGCCCCATGAGCGGATTTTTTTGACCGGGAGGTGGGGGGCAAGCTTCGGGATGCGCGCGGCGAGTTCGCTCCGTCTCCCGCAGAGCACAAGAATTTTGTGGCCGTGCGCATCAAGCCACAAGGCTTCGCGCAGGAGCCGGTATTGCTGTCCGCCCCAGTTCGGACTACTGTCGATCAAAAGCACCTTCAACGCCGTCTTTTCCAGGGAGGGGTTGGTTTTCGTCTCATGAAAGAAAAATTATTGCGGAACACGGGATATGCGGCAAGAAGACCTTTTTTGTCGTTGTTTGCCCGGGGAGTCCCCGTGCTGGTTTATCACAAGCTGGGGTCGCCGCCGCAGGGCACGAAGCTGAAAAGCCTGTATGTCGGGAAGGGCCTTTTTTCCTGGCAGATGCGGGATCTCAGGCGCGGAGGATTCGCGACCGGGTCCCTGGATGCCCCGCGTAAATTTTCTTCTCCCGATCCGGCCCGCGCGGTGCTGACCTTCGACGATGGAAGCCGCAGCGCCTTTCGCCACGCCATGCCGGAACTCGCCGGCAACCGCTTCCATGCGATCCAGTTCCTTGTTGCGGACGCGATCGGGGGCCTCAACCATTGGGATATCAGGGACCATCATGAGGTGCCGGACCCGCTCATGGACGCTGTGGAAATCCGCGAATGGCTCGCCGCCGGAAACGAGATCGGCGCCCACACGCTCACCCATCCCCGCCTGACCGGGATTCCCGAAGACCGGGCCAGGGAGGAAATTTTCGCGTCGAAGAAAAAGCTCGAGGATCTTTTCGGCATCCCCATCCGCCATTTCTGCTACCCCTACGGGAAATGGAATCGCCGGGTTCGGGATCTCGTCGAGCAAGCCGGCTATGAAACCGCTGTCACGCTCGATTTTGGCGTGAACGGCCACGCCGCCGACCCTTTTGCCCTGCGCCGGATCGGGGCACGCCATCCCTCCCGCAACTTTCGGAACTTCCTCGCGCTGCTCGCGGCCGGATTTCCCACGCATTTTTTCCTGCAGCGTTGATCAGGATCCACACCGAAGCGTTCTGGAAAGCAGAGCGTCTCAAGGAGGATCCCTTATCCCAGAGAGAGCCGGACGGTTCAATCAAAAAGACGGGGATTTTTGATGCGCATCACAAAAATGAAAACTTTCTTGCCGCCCGGGAAATAGGGTATAATAGGGTATAAGACAAACTTATACATTCGAAAATGGTGGACGAAGAACTGAGATCCGACTTGCAGAAGCGTGGCATTTTTGTTGCCTCGTTCGAGGATCTTTACAACTGGGGAAGGAAAAACTCGCTGTGGCCGCTGCAGTTCGGGCTCGCGTGCTGTGCGATCGAGATGATCGCGACGGCGGCGGCGCGTTTCGACATGGCGAGGTTCGGGGCGGAGGTGTTCCGTCCGTCGCCGCGCCAGGCCGACCTGATGATCATCGCGGGCACGGTGACCAAGAAGATGGCGCCGCTGGTCGTGCGGCTCTACAATCAGATGCCCGAGCCGAAATACGTGATCGCAATGGGCGCCTGCGCGATTTCGGGCGGGCCGTTCAAGGAGGGATACAATGTTTTGAAAGGGATGGACCGGTATATCCCGGTGGACGTCGCGATTCCGGGATGTCCTCCGCGTCCGGAGGCGCTCCTGGAGGGGCTGATCAAGCTCCAGAAAAAAATCGAGGGCCAGCGGCTGTTCGGGTCCCACCGGGCGCGACATGCGGATGCGGGCGATCCGGCCGAGTATCCGGTCCCCGCGTACGGGGCGCATGATCTCGAACCGCCGCTCAATCCCGCCCTCTTCAAGCCCCGGCCGGTGCGGAGGGATGAAGCATGACGGATGTTCTTCAAGCGATCCGTGCGGCGCTTCCCGCGGCAACGGTCGAGCTGATCAACAACCCGGGCCCCGGCGCGCAGCACTCGCTTCTCGTCAGCGCCAACGACGGCCGCGCGGTCGCGAAATTCCTGCGCGACTCGCTCGGCTTCGATTTCTGCTCGAATGTGACCGGGGTGGACTGGCTGCCGCGCAAAGTCCAAGAGACGGTATCCCGCAAAGAATCCGTGGAAGGGGCCGGGAAGGAAATCCCAGAGACGGTGGAGCGCGATATCCCCGGCTTCCTCGAGGCCGTTTATCATCTTTACTCGATCTCGAAAAAATCCGGCCCGCTGACCATGCGCATGCGGACCGGCGACCGCGCGGGCGACGTGACCGTTCCTTCGCTCACGCCGGTTTGGAAAAGCGCGGAGTTCCAGGAGCGCGAGGCATACGATCTTTTCGGGATCCGCTTCGAGGGGCACCCCGACCTCCGCCGCATCCTCATGTGGGACGGGTTCGCCGACCATCCGATGCGCAAGGATTACGCGGCCCCCGATGACTGCGAATACGAACCGACCCCGCACGACGAGACCCTTGCCCGCGTGAAGGCACGCCAGGAGGCCACATGAGCCCCGACCGCACGATCGACGTCTCGCTCGGGCCGCAGCACCCCTCGACACACGGCGTCTTCCGCATGAATGTCACTCTCGACGGCGAGACCGTGGTGAAGCTCCGGCCGATCTTCGGGTACCTCCACCGGAACCACGAAAAAATCGCCGAGAACAACTCGTGGCTCGCTTCGATGCCCTACACCGACCGGCTCGACTACATCTGCTCGCTGACCAACAACTGGGCGTATGCGCTGGCCGTGGAAAAGCTCGCCGGCATCGAGGTCACGGAACGCGCGGAATACATCCGGGTCATCGTCGGCGAACTCACCCGAGTCCAGAACCACGCCTCATTTCTGGGCTTCGTCCTCGGCGACATGGGAGCCTGGGGGACCGCCCTCATGTATGCCTTCCGGGAACGGGAAAAAATTCTGGATCTGTTCGAGGCGCTCACCGGCGCGCGCATGATGTGCAATTACATGCGGTTCGGCGGATGCCGGTGCGACCTGCCGACGGGCTGGCTCGATGCCGCGCGGAAGCTGGTGGAGGGGTTCCCCGCGTTCCTCGACGAGATGGAGGCGCTCCTCACGGGCAATGAGATCCTGCTCGCGCGCCTGCAGGGGGTGGCGCCGCTGAGCGCCGCGCGCGCGATCAACGGAGGCATGTCCGGGCCGGGTCTCCGCGCCTCGGGCGTGGATTACGACATCCGCAAGGTCGACGGCTACGGAATCTATAACCGGTTCCATTTTCGTGTTCCGCGCGGCCCGGCCGGTGATTGTTACGACCGCTTCATGCTCCGCGTGCTCGAAGCCCGCGAGTCGCTCAACATCCTCAAACAGGCGATCTCGGGAATCCCCGATGGCCCAATCATCAACCCGAAGAGCAAACAGCGTGGATTCCGTCCCCCGGTGGGCGAGGCCTACGGGCGGATCGAAGGACCCAAGGGCGAACTCGGATTCTATCTCATCAGCGACGGAAGCGGCCGGCCGTATCGCTATCGCGTCCGCCCGCCCAGCCTCATCAATCTCACCCTGCTCGAAGAGCTCTGCCTGGGAACAAAACTCGCCGACGTCATGGTCATCCTCGGCTCCATAGACATCGTTTTGGGGGAAGTGGACCGATGAAGAAAAGGAGGAAGTTCGAAGGAAGAAGGCTGAAGTGGGGCGCAAGCGCCCGCCAGACGCTTCGCGGGGACTTCAGCACTTCATCCTTCATCCTTCCGCCTTCATTCTTATGAATTTTCCAGGCTTCGGCATTTTGAAAGGACTCGTGGTCACCGCCCGCAACATGGGCGGGAGTTACTTTGAGAAGGCGCGCCTCACGACCGAGCTGTATCCAGAAGAGCGCCCGACGCTCCCGGAGAATTCGCGCAGCTTTCCGTTTCTCGTTTACGACGGCGACGATCCCGAGGCGGGCATGCGCTGCGTCTCGTGCAAGATCTGCGAGAAGGAATGCCCGCCCCAGTGCATCTTCATCATCCAGGACCGCGACGCCGGCGGCAAGGCGCTCAAGCGCCCGAAGGTCTTCGACATTGATATCTCGGTCTGCATGAGCTGCCAGATCTGCGTCGAGGTCTGCCCGTTTGAATCCATCCGCATGGATCAGGAATACGAGCTCAGCTCGTTCGACCGGTTTGCCCCGCTCCTCCTCGACAAATCCCGCCTCCTCAAGTCGAATGCCTATTACCGCAGCATCCACCCGACCGAGGCGGCGGAGACGGACGCCCGGATCGAATCGGAGCAGAAGAAGAAGGAAGCCGCCGCGGAAGCCAAAGCCGCCAAGCCCGCTCCAAGCCCGGAGGCCGCACCATGACCGGGATGATCGAACGCGCGCCGATCGAGATCCTCGGCTGGTTCCTCGGCCTGCTGGGATCGTTCGGCGTGCCGGGGTGGATCCTCGCCGCCGTGTCGGCGGTGATCATCATCGGAACAGTCATCGGAATTTTTCTCGGCCTCTTCGCGCTGACTTCGGTGATGGAACGGAAGATCCTCGCCCGTGTGCAGAACCGCTACGGACCGAACCGCGTCGGTCCGTTCGGGCTTTTCCAGCCGGTGGCCGACGGCATCAAGATGATCACCAAGGAGGATCTCGTGCCGCGGACGGCGGACAAGGCCGTCCATTTTCTCGCGCCGGTCGTGATGATGGTTCCTGCGCTCATGGTTCTCGCGATCATCCCCTACGGACGCGACATGGTGCCGGCCGAGCTCAATTCCGGGATTCTCTATTTCTTCGCGGTCGGAGCCGGGACCGAGGTTGCGGTCTTCATGGCGGGGTGGGCGAGCAACAACAAGTATTCCGTGCTCGGCGCGATGCGCGCGATCGCCCAGATGATCAGCTACGAGCTGCCTCTGGTCATTTCCGCAATCGTTGCCGCGATGATCGCCGGCTCGCTCTCGCCGTCGGCCATCGTCGCCGCGCAGGGCGGGTTCGCCTTCGGATTTGTGCCGCAATGGTTCGTCCTGACCCCGTGGGGATTCACGGCCTGCCTCGTGTTTTATATCGCCGCGCTGGCGGAAGCGAACCGCAGTCCCTTTGATCTTCCGGAGGGCGAGTCCGAGCTCGTCGCCGGTCACCTCACCGAATACTCCGGCTTCAAATACGCGACGTTTTTCATGGCCGAGTATGTCGGGATGTTCGCGGTCTGCGGGATGCTGGTCACGCTGTTCCTGGGCGGATGGCAGGCTCCGCTGCCTTTTCTCACGATCGTCCCGTCGTGGTGCTGGTTCTTCGCCAAGGTCTGCTTTGTCGCGTTCACGATGATCTGGGTGCGCGCGACCCTGCCGCGGCTGCGGATCGACCATCTGCTCGCTTTCGCATGGAAATTCCTGCTGCCGATGAGCTTCGCGGCGTTCCTCTCCGCCGCCTGCTGGCACTACGCCGGGCGCGGGCCGCTGGCGTGGCTGCTCTCGCTCGCGATCGTCGGGATCCCCTACCTGATCCTCGGCAACTCGTTCACGAACCGTTTCGCCGTCTCCCGGCGAACCTATCAATTTTCCGAATGACGTGTGAGTTTTTCAAATCCTGCTTTGCCGATCCGATGAAGATCATCGGGGAGTGGTTCGTGCTGCTGCCCGCGGCGGTCCTCCTTCTCGCCGCCGGGGCGTCGGTCGTGATGCGCAACCTCATCCATGCGGCGCTCTGCCTCACGCTCAGCTTCATCGCCCTTGGCATCGTCTTCATCGCCCTCGGCGCGGAGTTTGTCGGCTTCGTCCAGCTCCTCGTTTATGTCGGGGCCGTGGCCATGCTCATCGTCTTCGCCATCCTGCTCACGCGGCCGGACCGGCTCACAAAATCCGGCACGCCCTTCTCGGGGCTCGGTCCCGCCGGCGGAGCGGCCACGGGGTTTGCCGCGCTCGTCGTCCTTCTCGCGTTCATCTTCTCAAGCCCGCTGGCGAAAAAACCGTTGCCCGCTCCCGCGTCCGCCCCCGTTGCCGCAATCGGCGGGGCCCTCATGGGAAATGATGTCGTCGCGCTGATCGTGATCGGCGTTCTGCTCACCGCCGCCCTTGTCGGCGCGGCCGTTCTGGCGATGGAGGACAAACCATGACACTTTTTCCATGACGCTCCAGATCCTCCTCTCCATCTCCGCGGTCCTCTTCGCCTTCGGCCTTGCGGCCGTCCTCTCGCGCTCGAATGCGATCATGGTCCTGATCGGGATCGAGCTGATGATTGGTGCCGCGAACCTGAATTTCATCGCCTTCTGGAGGTTCTCCGAAAACCCGTCCGACCTCGCCGGCGTGATGTTCGCAATCTTCTCGATCGCCGTGGCCGCCGCCGAAGCCGCCGTCGGACTCGCCATCATCATCCTCGTCCAACGCAGGATCCGGAGCGTGGAAGTGGACGACGCCTCAAATTTGAAAGGATAAGACAAATGCAAAATTTCCTCAAGGGAGCGCACGCATCCTGCGTGCAAAGTGCGGCATCCTGCCGCGCAATCTTCCTGCCTGGCATCCGGCAGGGATGCCGGATGTCCCACATGAAGGAAGGCATCCGGCAGGGATGCCGGATGTCCCACATGAAGGAAGGCATCCGGCAGGGATGCCGGATGTCTCACAATGAAGGAAGGCATCCGGCAGGGATGCCGGATTTCCTGCACGCAGGATGCGTGCGCTCCCGCGCGTTTTCCCGCGCGTTTTCCATTTCGCATTTCGCATTTTCCAGCCGATGATCGCTCTGATTCCCATTCTTCCGCTTATTGCCGCCGGGCTCACGGCCTTGATGAGGCGCGGGCAGAAGACGCCGGCTGCGGCGCTCGTGATCGCGGCGCAGGCGGCCTCGACAGTGCTGAGCCTTCTGGCGTTTCTTGGGACACTCGGCCTGGAGGGAACGCACGGGGACGTGGCGCGGACCTGTTTTAATTTCCCGTGGCTGAGCATCGGGAGCGAAACCCTCCGCCTGGGGCTGCTCCTTGATCCGCTGGGCGCGGGCATGGTGCTGATGGTGTCGTTCGTTTCGCTTCTGATCTTCATCTACAGCATCGGCTACATGAAGGAAGATCCGAACTACACGAGGTTCTTTTGTTTTCTGTCGCTGTTCTCGGCCGCGATGCTCGGGGTTGTCCTCTCGAACAGCCTGCTGCTCACCTTCATCTGCTGGGAGCTTGTCGGGCTGGCCTCCTACCTGCTCATTGGATTCTGGTTTCACAAACCCGAGGCCGCGGCGGCCGCAAAGAAGGCGTTCCTCACGACGCGGATCGGCGACATGGGGTTCCTGCTCGGGATGCTCTGGCTCTACTCGGCTTCGGGCACGCTGCTTTTCTACGACCACGGGGCCGGCTGCCTGGAGGGCGCCGCGCTCACGGCGATGGCCGCGAAGACCGCTTGTGCCGGCATCGCCGTTTCGAACGGCATCGCCCTCCTCATCTTCTGCGGCGCGGCGGGAAAATCCGGACAATTCCCCCTCCATGTCTGGCTGCCCGATGCCATGGAAGGCCCGACGCCGGTCAGCGCGCTCATCCACGCGGCGACGATGGTCGCGGCGGGCGTCTTTCTTGTCGCGCGGATGTTCCCGGTCTTCACTGCCACCGACACAACCTCACATGTTACGATCGCGCTGACCACCGTCGCCTGGGTCGGTGGATTCACCGCGCTCTTCGCGGCGCTGATCGCGGTCGCCCAGACCGACATCAAGCGGATCCTCGCCTACTCGACCGTTTCCCAGCTCGGCTTCATGATGCTCGCGCTCGGCGTCGGGAGCGTCACGGCGGCGATGGTCCACCTCATCGCCCATGCGTTCTTCAAGGCGCTCCTCTTCCTCGGCGCGGGATCGGTCATCCACGGGGTCCACGAGGAGCAGGACATCCGGAAAATGGGCGGGCTGCGGAAGTTCATGCCGGTCACTTTCGCCACGTATGCCATTGGCATGATGGCCCTCTCCGGCGTTCCGTTCTTTTTCTCCGGCTTCTGGAGCAAGGACGAAATCCTTCACGTCGCCCACCAGTGGCCGATTTCGCAGGCGCCGTTTTTCATGGCCGCCGCCGCCGCCTTCCTCACGGCTTTCTACATGACCCGCCAGATGTGCTGCGTTTTTGCGGGAACGTATCGAGGACACGCCCGCCCGCACGAAAGCCCGGCCGTGATGACCGTCCCGCTCGGCATCCTCGCCGGAGCCGCAGTCCTGATGTCCATCCCCGCAACGCCCGCGTGGCCGTGGTTCCATGGCTATCACACGGGCGAAGTCCTCAAACCCGATTTCGCGCGGCTGATTGATCACGACTTTCTCACGATCGCGGGGCTCTCGGTCGTCATCGTGACAGCCGGAATCGGAATCGGATATCTTCTCTACCGGCGCTTCACAATCGAAGATCCGCTTGCCCGGTTCTGGGCTGCGGGATTCCGCGCCCTTTCCAACCGGCTCTATGTTGACGAATTCTACCATGCGACGGTCGTCCGGGCACTCGGCCTCCTGGCCTGCCTCGCCGCATGGATCGACCGCTGGATCTTCTCCGGGCTCGTCCGGTTGGTCGGCGGCCTTTCCCTGCTGGCCTCGGCGATGGGCGACCTCTTCGACACGTTCTGGATCAACCTCGGATTCGACAGCCTCTGCGGCGGACTCCGTGGCGGCGGAGAGATGTTCTCGTCGTGGGAAAGCGGGCGCGTGCAGGGCTACCTCCGGTTTCTCAGCGTCGGAGCCGTTCTTCTTCTCATCATCATCGGATGGCTTCTCACATGACACTCCTTACGCTGATTCCTTTTCTCGGGGCCTTGATGGTCGCACTCATGCCTGCGCCGCGCACGGCACGCGTGATCGGGCTTTCCTACATGCTGGGGGCTCTCGCTGTCGCGATTTGGCTCGCGCTCCGGTACAACCTCGCGATCGGCGGCATCCAATTCATCGAACGCCATGAATGGATTCCCTCGCTGAACGTTCAGTATTTTGTCGGGGCGGACGGCCTGAGCCTGATGCTGCTCATTCTCACCACGTTCATCACGCCGTTCGCGGTGCTGGCCGCGGGTCCGGACATCTCCAAGCTCCAGGTCACTCTGATCCTGCTTCTGGAAACGACGATCCTCGGGACGTTCACCACCCTGAATTTCATCCACTGGTTTGTCTTCTACGAATTGAGCCTCGTGCCGGCATTCCTTCTGATCCGTTCGGCCGGGACACAATCCTCCACGACGGCGGCCCTGCGGTTCTTCATCTACACGTTGCTCGGCGGCCTCGCGATGCTCATCGGGTTTCTTGCCATCCAACTTGCCGCCGGCACGTTTGATCTCGTCCGCCTCGGGGAAATGGGAGCGTCGCTCGACGGGAAGTTGGCGGCACACTTCGGATGGCCGTCCGCCGGTCTGCTTGTTTTCTGCTGCATCTTCCTCGGTCTCTCGGTGAAGGTTCCGGTGGTGCCGTTTCACACATGGCTGCCGGATGCTTATGCGGAGGCTCCTTCATCGGTTTCCATGCTCCTCACCGGGCTGATGTCGAAGATGGGCGTGTATGGATTTCTGCGGCTGCTCGTGCCGCTGTTTCCGCAGCGCATGCAGGAGCTGGCGACCCCGCTTCTCTGGCTGGCGCTGGCGACGATCATCTTCTCCGCGTTCGCCGCGCTCGCGCAGACCGACCTCAAACGAATCCTCGCGTATTCCTCGATCAACCACCTCGGCTATTGCCTGCTCGCGATTTTCGCCGTTGCGGCTGTCCCCATGGGCGCTCCCGGCGCGCGTGCGGCGGCGACCAATGGCGTCCTCCTCCAAATTTTCAACCACGGTCTCACCGCCGCCGCCCTGTTCTGTTTCGTCGGCTTCATCGAGCGGCGCGGCGAAGGGCTCCGCGGGTTGGGCGATTTCGGGGGATTGCGGACGGCGGCGCCGGTTCTTGCCGGGCTCATGGGGATCGCACTCTTCTCCTCGCTCGGACTCCCGGGACTGAACGGGTTCGTCGGGGAATTCCTGATTTTCAGCGGCACGTTCCAACTCGTCTGGTGGGCCGCCGCGCTCGCCGCCATCGGGCTTTTTGTCACGGCGGTCTTCCTGCTGAACATCATCCAAAAAGTTTTCACGGGTCCGCTGCCGGAGCGCTGGAAGACATTCCCCGAGCTTACGATTGGTGAGATCGCCACCGTCGCGCCCGCGATCGCGCTCATGTTCGTCCTCGGCATCTACCCGCAACTGCTTATCGCCCTTTTCAACAAGCAATGATTCTCACTGCTACATTCCTTTCCGCCTTCGCCGGTGCGGCGATCATCCTCCTGCTGCCGGAACGCCTGGCCCATCTCGCCCGCTGGATCGCCCTCGCGGCGGCGCTGGTTGGGCTCGGGTTCGCCAAAGTCGCCTTTCTGGGCTACGACAATGCCGCCCCGCATTTTCAGTATCTCACGAAGATCCCCTGGGTCCCGTCGCTCGGGATCTCATTCTCCACAGGAGCCGATGGAATCAGCCTGGTCATGCTTGTCCTCACCGGGATCATCGCGGTCACCGGCGTGCTGTTTTCATGGAATGTCTCGCACCGCCCGCGGGCGTTCTTCGCGTTTTACCTGACGATCATCGGCGGGGTTTACGGGGTATTCCAAAGCTTCGACCTCTTCCTGCTCTTCGTCTTTTACGAGATCGTCATCATCCCGAAATACTTTCTCATCGCGGCCTGGGGATCCACGAACCGCGAATACGGCGCGATGAAGCTGACGATGTATTCGGTCGCCGGGAGCGGGCTTGTCCTGCTCGCGCTGATCGCCACCTACGCCGCCTCCGGCGCGCAGTCGTTCGATCTCTTCACGCTGGCCGATCCGTCGAAGGCCCATTTCGCACCGTCCTTCCAGGCCTGGGCTTTTCCCGTGATGTTTATCGGCTTCGCCGTGCTGGCTGGCATGTGGCCGTTCCACACATGGGCGCCGACCGGACACGTCGCCGCGCCGACCGCCGTCTCGATGCTGCTGGCGGGCGTCGTCATGAAGCTCGGATCGTATTCCGCCCTGCGCGTGGCCATGACGCTGTTTCCGCAGGGGCTCGACCAATGGCGGCTCGTCTTTGCCGTGCTTGCGACGGCGGGCATCGTCTTCGGCGCGCTCGTCGCCCTCGCACAGAAAGACCTGAAATTCACCGTCGGCTACTCGAGCATCGCCCACATGGGATTCGTGCTGCTCGGCCTCATGACCCTCAACCTGGCCGGCCTCAGCGGCTCGGTTCTCCAGATGTTCTCGCACGGCATCATCGGCGGACTCCTCTTCGCGGTGGTCGGACGCATGATCTACGACCGCACCCATACCCGGAACATCGCGGAACTCGGACGCATGAACCTCGCCAAGACGCTCCCGTTCGCCGCGTTCACTTTTACCGTCGCCTCGGTCGCCTCGATGGGGCTGCCGGGCTTCAGCGGGTTCATCGCCGAGTTCACGATCCTCAGCGGCTCGTGGAAATCCTTCCCCTGGTTCCTCATTCCCGTCGGCATCGGTGTTGTCATCACCGTCGCCTTCACCCTCCGGGCGCTCCAACAAGCCTTCTTCTCATCCGGCGAACCGTCGGCCAATGCTCACCCGTTCGCCCCGATCACTCTCCCGGAAAAACTCGGCGCCCTCATTCTCATGGCCGCCACCCTTTTCATCGGTCTCTTTCCTTCCGTGCTCCTGAACCCGATCCTCCACAGCTTCCAGAGCCCCTTGATGAATCATCTTGTCAGATGACCTGATTCTTTCTCGCATCCGGCCCCGCCGTGTGGTAGGGAGAAATCATCGTGAAGCAATACCGTCCGAACGTGGAAAGGCAAAAGGAACTCTACTCGCGCATGAAGGCGAGGGAGGTCTTGCGCCGGATGCAGGGGAGACCCCGCGGAACGTGGAAGATCCCCGACAACTCCGAGCCTTGGCTCCCCGGCGGGGTTCACTCGGTCGCCGATGCCCTTTATATTTCAGATCGCATCAAGGAGGATGTCGAAAGGTGGAAAAACAGCAATTCGCCAACGATCTAGTCTGTCAGTTGGCCGCTCGTTTTCGCGTCATGACCTTGGGCGGGGTTGCGGTCATTGAGCATGGCATGAGCCGGAACACGCACGATTTGGATGTGTGGCTTGATCCGATGGAATCCGCCGGGGTTTGGTCCTCTGCCCTCTGGCTGGCACTGGCCGAATCGCCCGGGCTTGGCGTGCTGGATATTGGGTCTTTCTCGCCTGTCAAGGAGCATGAGTTTCTTGAAGTGATCGAACATGATGGCGTGGTTCGCATCTCCGGCCTGGATCGTCCCCTGGATATTTTCCGCCGTCCGAATGAAATGGAGATTTCCGATTTCGAGGCCGTCTGGAATCGCGCGGCTCCGCAGGCCGACGGCACCCGCCTGCCGGATGTCGTGGATCTTCTTGTCACCAAGCAGGACACCGGCCGGGCGAAGGACACCTATGACATCCAGTTTCTCGAAGGCAAAGCGGAGGAGATGTATTTGAATCGTCTTCCGAAGGCCCCTGCGGAAGCGGCTTGGGAAATGCTTTCCCGGTTCATGAATCCGAAGGTTGCCGAAGCCGCCGCGCGGCATGCCGACCCGCAAGTCCGCGAGACCGGGTTGAAGTTCCTTCGCGAATCGGCGGCCGAGGGGGATCCGTTTTCCAGGGACCTGCTTGCGGAATTCGAGAGGCAAAAATTGGAAGTTGATCCCTCTTCCGGGAATCCCTAAACTTCCCACAAAATAACTCCGCGAAGCGGCTCGTGGGCGCCTGCTCCGCCATTTCGCATTTTTCATTCCACATTTTTCCTATGCTGACCGCCCTTGCTCCCGAATCCATCCTGGTCGTCGCCGCGCTGCTGGTCCTCGGGCTGGGCGTCTCGGTTCCCAAGGCCAGGACGGCGATCGCCGCCGCCACGATTCTGGGAGGATTCGCAGCCGCCGCCACGCTGCTCGCCTTTCCGGCGGATGGCAATTTTCTCCATGGCATGGTTGTCCTAGACCCGCTTGCCCGGATTTTCAAACTCGTGATCCTCGGGCTCGGGCTGGTCGCGGTTGTTTTCGCGTCGGAGTCGTTTCCCAAGAACCACTTTGCCGAATCTCTTGCTCTGATCCTGTTCAGCACGGTGGGAATGATGCTTCTGGTCGGGACGGAGGACCTCCTGATGATCTTCCTCGCGCTCGAACTGACGAGCATCCCGCTCTACATCCTGGCCGCGTTTGACAAAGCGGGCCGGTCGTCCGCCGAGGCCGGGCTGAAATATTTCCTCATCGGCAGCGTCTCGGCCGCGTTTCTCCTCTACGGCTTGAGCCTGATCTATGGGGTCGCCGGGAGCACCAACCTGCCGGCGATCGCCAAATTGTCCGGATCTCCCGATCCGCTCCTCATCGCGGGCATCGTCCTCACCCTGGCTGGCTTTGCATTCAAAGTCGCCGCCGTGCCGTTCCAACTCTGGGCACCGGACGTGTATGAAGGCGCGCCGACGGCCGCTGCCGCGCTCATCGCTTCGGGCTCGAAAGTCGCCGGCATCTTCATCCTCGCAAAGCTCCTCACCGCAGGGCTCGGCCACTGGGCGGGCTCGGCCGGATGGGCGCAATTCCTGCCCGGATGGGCTCCCGTGCTGGCTCTCATGGCTGCGGCTTCGATCATTCTCGGCAACATCACCGCCCTCGTGCAATCGAATGTCAAACGCCTGCTCGCCTACTCGGCCATCGCGCACGGCGGCTACCTCCTCCTCGGGCTCTGCTCTGCCAGCACGGACAGCCTGACCGCGGTTCTCTTCTATGTCGTGATTTATGCCCTGACAACGGCCGGGGCCTTCGGGGTCGTCGCCATCGTGGAAAAACAGCGCGGCGGATCACGCCTCGACGACTTCGATGGGCTGGCAAAATCCTCGCCCGTTCTCGCGCTCTGCCTGCTCGTGTTCCTGATCTCGCTCGCTGGCATTCCGCCGCTCGCCGGGTTCTTTGGAAAGCTCTACCTCTTCACCTCCGCGCTTGCGAACGGCCAGCACCTCTGGCTTGTCATTGTCGCCATCGCGATGAATGCCGTCTCGCTCTACTACTACCTGATCGTCCTCAAACACGCGTTCGTCCTCCCGGCGACGGATGTCCCCCGCCCCGCAAACGCCCCGGCATCCCAAACCCTCGTTGCCGCCCTCGCCCTCGCCGTCCTCGCCCTCGGCATCGCTCCGGGCCTCCTCCTCTCCCCGCTGACAAAACACGACATGCTGAAGCCGGATCTGATGTCCAAGCCGCTTGGTGAAATGCCGCGCCCGGATCGCGGTGCGATTCTCGCCTCAGCTTCCCCGGCCGCCCTGAAAACTGAAAACTGAAAACTTTTCTGCCATGTCCTCCTATCTGCTGCTGACCATCTTTCTCGCGATCGCGATCGTCTTCCCGCTCATCCCGCTTGCCATGGCCTGGGCCTGGGGCCGGCTTTTCTCGCCAGCCAAACCCGGACGCGACAAGCAGAGCAGCTACGAATGCGGCATCGAATCCACCGGCCCGGCACACGTCCAGTTCCAGTCCCACTACTACCTCTACGCCCTCGTCTTCCTGGTCTTCGACGTCGAAACCGTCTTCCTCATGCCCTTCGCCGCCGCCTTCCTCAAGCTCCCCGTCTCCGCCTTCCTCGCCCTCATGGTCTTCATGCTCCTCCTCCTCGAAGGCCTCGTCTGGGCGTGGGCCAAAGGCATCCTCGCCTGGAAATAATCTGCGCTTGGCGGTGGAAATGTGATGCCCGCCATTTGAGGTCGCCACTTGTCAATCCCCCCCGGATTGAGCGCTTCAAACATTGACATCGTTTCGGCATTGGTGTAACTATGACACCATGACACGCACGCAGATTCAGTTTCCAGACCCGCTCTACCAGCGCCTCAAGACCATTGCCGAGCAGAAAGAATGGTCGCTTGCCGAGGTCATGCGCAAGGCCGCGGAGCATTTTGTCAGCCGCTTTCCAGAACCGCCGCATGCCGCCTGGCGTTTTCCCACTCTCGAGTGTGGAGGAGACTTTCTCATCGACCCCTCCCATCTCCGCCCCGAGGCGGACGCCGTTCTCCAGCGCTCATGATCCTCTCGGCTGACACCAATCTCTTTTGAGAAAGTGTGGAACCCGCTGGCCTGATGTTGTAGCAACGCCCGTGTCGGGCGTTTGAATTTGCGTTGATTCCCGCGCACCGCGTTCCCGAAAAAAAGTGGGGGTACACGGATTCGAACCGTGAACCAAGCAGTTATGAGCCGCCTGCTCTAACCGTTGAGCTATACCCCCGTCGGAGGGAATGAATAATCGGGATCGCCGGGTTCCACCAGCCGGAAAATGCCATTCCCCGTTGACCCCATTTTTGGCGGGGAGTCGGATGGCAAAGCTCTGAAGCCTTTATAGTTGATGTAAAAGTTAAATTTATATTGATCACGCATTAATATTGAGATATACGTCAAATATGAAAACTCTCCAAGAGCTCGGGCGGGCTGTAGCCGGTCGGCGCAAAGCACTCAAATCCCGGCAGTCGGTGGTGGCGGCGCAGGCCGGAATCACGCCGGAAACCCTCTCCCGGTTCGAGCAGGGGAGGACGGCCGAGTTCGGGGCAAGAAAACTTCTGGCGGTCTTGGCGGTCTTGGGCATGGAAGTGGAGGTTGTCGAGATGGGAAACGCTGGCTCACTGGATGAACTGCGGAAGGAGCGCGGGACATGAAACTGGCGGTTCACGTTCTTGGGAGACAGGTCGCCATGCTGGAGAGCATCGGGGATTTCAAAAGCGTGCTGACCTACGATGCCCACGCGGCGGCTGGCGATTTTGTTTCCCTGACCATGCCCGTGCGGACGGAATCCTGGGTGTGGGATG
>JBAXTX010000037.1:0-20359 GCA_037129975.1 Verrucomicrobiia bacterium
GCGTGATCCCGATGCTCCCGGAGGCGCTCAGCAACGGGATCTGCAGCCTCAAGCCGGGCGTGGACCGCCTCGCGTTCTCGGTTTTTTGCGAAGTGAACCGGCAGGGGAAAATTCATTCCGTCCGGTTTGCCAAGACCGTGATCCGGAGTGCCGTGCGGCTGACCTACAAACAGGCGTTCGAGATTTTGAACCTGCCTCCACGCGGCGACACGCTCGCCGAACGCGTGCACACCGCCTGGGAGGTGGCGTCGCTCCTCCGCAAAAAGCGCTTCTCCGCCGGATCGCTCGATCTGGATTTTCCCGAGCTCAAAGTCTGGCTGGATTCCGCCGGAAAACCGGTCCGGCTCGAGCGGGTGGAGAACGACATTTCGCACCAGCTCATCGAAGAGATGATGCTTCTGGCCAACGAGCTTGTCGGCCGCGAGCTGAAGCTCAAGCGCCAGCCTGCCATCTACCGGATCCACGAAAAGCCGGATGCGGAAAAGCTGATCGAATTCCGGGAGTTCGCGTCGGGGCAGGGAGTGCGCGCAGGGGATCTCACGAACCGGGCGGAATTGCAATCGCTGCTGGCCGGCCTGCGCGGTCAGCCGCACGAATCCGCCGTCAAGGTCGCTTTGCTCAAGAGCCTCAAGCGGGCGCGCTACGCTCCGGATCCGATCGGCCACTACGGGCTCGCCAAAGCCGACTACACCCACTTTACGAGCCCGATCCGCCGCTACAGCGACCTCGTCGTCCACCGCGCGCTCGAAAGCCTTCTCGACCTCATAAAATCCGCCCCGGACTCCCGCTCCCTCCTCGCGGTCTGCGAGCATATCTCGGCCACCGAACGCACGGCATCCGATGCCGAACGGGAATCGGTGCGCTTGAAAAAACTCGAGTTTTTCCAGCTCCAGGTTGGGAAACGGACGGGGCAGACATTTCGCGCCACGATCATGGATGTGCGGAATTTCGGGATGTTCGTCGAGCTTCCGGAATTCCTGCTCAGCGGCCTCGTCCACATCTCTTCCCTCGGGGGGGACTTCTTCGTGCCGGATCTTGCAAGGGGTCGCCTTGTCGGACGCGCCACGAAAAAAGTTTATCGGGTGGGCGACCAGATTGACGTGGCGGTGGCCAAGGTGGACATGTTCAAACAGCAGGTGGATTTTGCAGTCGCTTAGGAAAAAAAGAAATATCTATGGAACGCATCATTCGTCGGTTCGCCGGAACATTCATCCTCGTCAGCCTTGTCCTCGCCCATTACCACAGCCCGTACTGGCTTTGGGTTGCGGCGTTCGTGGGCTTCAACCTGCTCCAGTCTTCTTTCACAAATTTTTGCCCGCTGGAGATTATCCTCAGGAAAGTCGGCGTGGGCGGCTCCTGCTGCAATGAGGGGAAATCAGGCGGCTCCTGCGGTTCAAAATAAAGAGGCCGCCTGGTTTTATTGCGCCTGTTGCCGGCTTGTTCACCGGCAGCCCATGATTCCTGGGCTTTCCCTCGTGATTTGAGGGGGAGCCGGCAGTCGGATTCGAACCGACGACCAGCGGTTTACAAAACCGCTGCTCTACCACTGAGCTATGCCGGCAAAACCTCTCTCAATCATTGACTTGTGATCGGAGGTTCAGGTTAGCAGTCAAGCCGGCGCGGCACAAGTTAAAAACACGTCTTCTTCAGCCGCGAGAGCAAGGTGGTCGTGAAAGCTCGCCCGCCAAGAAGGAGCGGGAGAAAGCGAAAGAAAAATATTTTCTAAGAATGCGTTTGGTGGCGTGTCTTGATAGATAACATTATCCCACACTTCACAGAAACATCCAGCCAGCATGATCCCCCGGAATCAGGCTGGCTTCACGTTGCCGGAGTTCATTGTCCGGCTTGTTTGGCGGCCGGCGGATTTGTCGGCGCAGGGTTGTTTGTTCCGCTTCCCGGTCCCTTTTCAGGCCCGTGTCCGCTTGGCCCCAGGCCATTTGGTCCGCCCTTGTGGTGCTTGTGCTGGGAGCATCCCCCGCCGGGGCACTGGTCGCCGGGAGGATTTGGATCGGCCGGTTTTTGCTGGGCCATTGCCGACAGCGGAATGCCGAGCACGGTCAAGGATATTATGAGGGGAACGATTCGATGGAGTTGTGTTTTCATTAAAGTTGTAACCCCCGCTGTTCCGGAAAGTTTCTTTGCTTTTGACCTGTTCCCATGGGTTGCCGCGCAGCAGGGCGCGGATCATCAGGAAACCCGGCCGTGACCGGGCGTCTACTCGGGGGATTCGTGCCAGAATTTGTTGAAGGCTTCCGTCCAGTCGCGGGATTCGACGCGGCCGCGGCCGGCGGTTCCCATGCTGTTCCGGAGGGAGGGATCTTCGACGAGGCGGCGAATGGCACCGGCAAGCTCGATCGGGTCGAGGGCTTTGGTGACGAAGCCCTCTTTGCCGTGGTGGACAAGATCGCGGGGCCCGCCGACATCGGAGACGATGACCGGAAGGCCGCACGCCTGGGCCTCCAGGATGACGTTGCCAAAGGTGTCGGTCGTGCTCGGAAACACGAACAAGTCGGCGGAAGCGTAGGCGGTGGCGAGATCTTCTCCGATGAGGTATCCGGTAAAAATGGCATCCGGGAGGAGACGTTTCATTTCCGCCATATACGGTCCGTCGCCGACGAGGATCGGGCGGGCGGGCGTTTTCGACTCCGCCAGCTTCCGGGTCGCGGAGACCAGGACATCCAGGTTTTTTTCCTTCGAGATCCGGCCGACGAAGAGCATGGCTGCCTCGCCCTCGCGAAGCCCGCGGGATCTCCAAAAATCCGGGTCGCGGCGCGAGGGGTGGAAGAGCCGGGAGTCGAGCCCGCGCGGGAGGATGCGGAGTTTTTCGCGCGCGATGCCGCGGTCCGCCCAGCAGGTCCGGTAGTCCTCGGAATTCACGTAGATCACGTCGAGCTGGCTGTAAAACCAGTGCATGAAATTCCATGTGAGCGTCTCCATGAACGAGTCGTCGGTGAGGATGCGCACGTATTGCGGGAAGTCGGTGTGGTAGATCCCGATCGCCCGGAGCCCGAGCACCTTGGCGGCCGCGAGCGCGCTGAGCCCGGTCGGCCCCGGCGTGCTGATGATGATTTCGGAAAACTTCCCGCACTCGAGGTAGTCGAAAATTTGAAGAACCGGCGGAAAGCTCAGCCGCTGGAGCTCGTATTCCGGAAGCTCGAACTCCCCGATCGGCTGGAAATTTTTGATCGGGATCCCGTGGTTGGCGACCTCCGACCGGCAGGTGACGACCGTGATGTCATGTCCTGCGGCCACGCCGGCGGCGGTCATCTTGCGGATCGTCGTGGCCACGCCGTTGACATCTTCCAGCGTGTCGGTGAACCACGCGCGCTTCCGGTTTTTCAGGGCCTCCGGCACGTCGCCCGTGAGTGTGCGGGCGGTCTCGCGCAGCCACTCGCGGCGCGGGAGCCGGTAGGCGTGGAGATACGGGCTGAGCATCGCGACGACCGGCGCCAGCGGGATGATCGTCTGGATGGCCTCGAGGAATTTTCCGGTCGAGAGCTGCTGGATGAACTGCGTGATGAACCGGTAGCCGAGCTGGCTGGCGATGAGGTTCGCCATGAGGAACGCGCGGCGTTCCGGCGCGGCCACGCCGGCCGTCTCGCGGGCGAGCGCGGCCTTCATCTCCGGCTTGCTGAAGCACGCGGCGAGGTCTTTCCACGCCGGGCTCGTGCCGGCTTTCGCCATCTCGAAAATTTTCCCCGTGGCGATCCCCTGGGCGAGGAACCCGAGCTTGTCGCCGAGCGAGAACTCGGTCGGATCCTGACCCTCCATGAAACGGGAAAAAATTTTCTCCATGAGCCCGGTCGTGGGGTTCCCGGGTTTGAGGGCGAGCCGCGCCTTCGCGTATTGGAATGCCGTGCTGTAGGTCCCGTGGGCAAGAGCGAGGGGAGTGCCCGCCTCGCCGCCCGGTGAACACTCACCGGCGCGGAGGTGCGTGAGGAATGCGGCGGCATCCGCGCAGTGCGGCACCTCGGTGAACGCCCGCGCCGGACAGGTGCCGCCGTGATCGTCCGAGCCACCGACAAAAACTTTTTTCCACGGTTCCGGGTGGGTCGGTTCGAGTCCGGTACGGGAATGGAAAATCTCGATCTGCCGTGCGGTCAGCGAGCCGAGGACCGTCGTGGCCAGCTCGCTGACGATCCCGCTGTAGCGCCCGTTGATCCCCTCGAAGTGGCGGAAGAGGAGCGCGAGTTTCTGCAGGTGAAGCGGCGTGAGCTTTTCGTTGACGCTCTGAAACGGATGGGCGACCGCGTGCGCGATGTTCTGCTCGAAGAGCAGGGCCTGCATGTCATAGATGCTCTCGCGCGCGCCTTGGATCAGCCGGTGCTGCGCCTCGGTGATCCCCCAGACGAGAAGGTGGACTTTGCACTCGTCCTCCGGAAAATAAACCGTGACTTCCTCGCCGACGATCACCCCCGGCAGGTGCGCGATTTCGAGGCATCCGCCGATCGTGTCGTGATCGGTGAGGGTGACAAAATCCATCCCGGCCGCGCGAAGGTGGTGGTATGTTTGAAGCGGCTCCGAATAGCTCGCGGGAAAATCGAGCCTCCGCAGGACCCAGTCCGCCGCACGGTCGCTGTGGCGGGAGTGGATGTGCAGGTCGGCACGGGATGTCGTCGGGTTCATGGATGGTTGCTGACTGCCGGCAGCCAACTCTCATAGGGCATCGCCCAGCACTCCGCAAGCCGACATCCGCAAGCAGCGCCAACAATGGGAGGGAGAACCTCCGTGTGAGCCCCAATGAATCACGGCTCGGACGGAGCCGGGAAAAGGGTTCTTGTTCTTTGACATTTGCGCGTCTCGCCCTGGCAGCACACCAGCATTGAAGTCAAAAAATCTGACAATTCTTGAGCGCTCAGATCAGCGAAGGGAAATGCACAAAGTCCGGCGAGGGCGCCGGACACCACGCGCCGGGGCGCGTATGCTCCCCGGAGGTTTTTCCAGATCCTCGTTGACCAGGCCATGCCCACGCACTTTTATTTTGAATCCCGTCGGTTCGAGGAACTGACGCGATATCCGAAGTTTCGAGTGGGCCTCGGCCATCCGGCGCATCTGAACCCGGTTCAAGCCATAGGTTTTTGATCGCATTGCCGCGAACGATCCCATGTCCGCCCGGCGGCACGAAATGATCAGGTGGTTTGTGCTTCCGCGATTCCGAAGCTACCTCCTCTTTTACATGCCATTCTAAGAGACAATTGCCGTCGTCCGAGTCCTCCATGCCGCACGGGACTGGACTCGCTTCTTTCCAAAAAAATCATAAAATCCTTTCGGTGCAGGCGGTGAGCCGGATCGATTTCCTTGTGAATTTGACCGGGCAGGTTGCCGCCTCAAAATTGCACACCAGCCAGGCCCGGTTTGCAAAGATGGAGGCGGGAGATGCTTCCGTTTCTCTCGACCTCATGTTCCGCTCACTGTTTTCGCTGGGTGTCTCAAGAAAAGATCTTCTGACAGCGATTCAATAACTCCGGGGCTTGCCGCGGACGCGGGTCAGCCAGCCCTCATAGGTCATCGCCTCGCGCACGGCAAGCGCCTTTCCTGCAAATTCCAAAATCTGGCGGCGGATTCGTGCGTGGTCCCAGTCGGGCGGGTGGATTCCGATCCGCACGAGCGGAGACTCCGAGGTGGCCCGGAAGAGGACAGCGTTCCATGCGAGGCTGCACGCGCGCCTCCAGGGGGACCGGACGCTCCAGACCTGGCTCCGCGCACGGTGGACGCGGCCGGCGAGAAAATCGCTCACCGTCGCGATGCGCGTCGTGTATTCGAACCCCGCCTCCCGGACGGCCTCCTCAGCCGCCGCGCCCAGCAGCCAGGCCGGCGCGATGAATCCGGTGCAGGAGACTCCACAGGAAGCGAAGGCGGCCCGTCCGCGGTGGAGCAGGTCAAGGGCGGCGGGTTTTTCCAAATCAAAAAACTCTCCCTCCCCCGCCGTGTAGGAGCGGGTGACGAGGCGCTTCCAGAGTCCGTCGTTGCCGCGATTTTCGCGCAGGTGGCAATACCCGTGCAGCACGGCCTCGCGGCCTTTTGCGCACTCGATCCGCAGCCACTCCGCAAACTCCGAATCTCCGGAAATGAGCCCGCGCCGGTGGTGGTCCGGGATCACCAGCAGGGAAACCCTTGCGATGCCAACGGCCTCCAGATCACCGAGGATTTCACGCGTCCGCCGCCACGTCAGCGGGCTCACATCGTGGACCGAGACCACCAACGCCCGGACAACTTCTTTGTTCTCACGCGATTTTTCCATTTGCCAAGAGCCTGTGATAGAGGAAAGTAGCCTGAATGTCAGAAGAAAATCCGAAGCCGCCACAAGACAACCTTCCCCGCCCGGGCGGGGGGAATGATCCCCAGATGAACTGGCGCGGGCTCGTCCTCTTCGCCGTTGCGCTTTCCCTGATCGGCGGCGCGTTTCTTTTCCGTGGAAACAACCTCACCCAGCCGGAGGCGATTCCATATCCAAAATTCCTCGAGCTCATCAAAGCGGGGAACGTTCTCAATACGCCCGAAGCTCCGCTCGAGCTCGTCGTCGAGGAAGGCCGGAACACCCAGTATTTCGAGGGCAAGGTCAAACAGAAGTCGAAGACGACCGGCGAGGAAACCGCCGCCCCGTTCCGCACGCCGATCTTCACCTCGTTCAACGGATCCGACATCCAGAAGTCGCTCTCCGAGGCCGGGATCACCCCCTCGATCGTCCCGAAATCCGATTACCTCGCCTCCGCGATCGTCAGCTTCCTCCCGATCCTTCTCTTCCTCGTCATCCTGTATTTTTTCTTCCGCTCGCAGATCCGCATGGCCGGAAAAGGCGCGCTGAATTTTGGAAAATCCAAGGCGCGGATGATGTCGAAGGAAAAGAACCGCATCACCTTCAAGGACGTCGCCGGGGTCGAGGAGGCGAAGGACGAGGTCCAGGAGCTTGTCGAGTTCCTCAAGGATCCGAAGAGGTTTCAAAAGCTCGGCGGACGCATCCCGAAGGGGATCCTCATGGTCGGCGCGCCGGGAACCGGCAAGACGCTTCTCGCACGGGCGATCGCTGGAGAGGCGGACGTTCCGTTCTTCTCGATCAGCGGCTCGGACTTCGTGGAGATGTTCGTCGGCGTCGGCGCGTCACGGGTTCGCGACATGTTCGAGCAGGGGAAAAAGAACGCGCCCTGCCTGGTGTTCATTGACGAAATTGACGCGGTCGGGCGGCACCGCGGGCACGGGCTCGGGGGCGGGCACGACGAGCGCGAACAGACGCTCAACCAGCTCCTGGTCGAGATGGACGGCTTCGACACCCAGGAGGGCGTGATCATCATCGCGGCCACCAACCGGCCGGATGTCCTCGACCCCGCTCTGCTCCGGCCCGGCCGCTTCGACCGGCAGGTGACGGTCAGCCTCCCGGATGTCAAAGGACGCGAGGAAATCCTCAAGGTCCATGCCAAAAAAGTGAAGCTCGCCGAGGGGGTGGAGCTCGCGGTGATCGCGCGCGGAACTCCCGGCTACTCGGGGGCGGAGCTCGCCAATGTCCTGAACGAGGCCGCGCTCCTCGCCGCCCGAAAGGGGCTCAAGGCGATCGGGCAGCGCGAGCTCGAAGAGGCGCGCGACAAGGTCCGCTGGGGGAAAGAGCGCCGGAGCATGGCGATGAGCGAGCGCGAAAAAATCTCGACCGCCTGGCACGAGGCCGGCCACGCGCTCATCAACGTCCTCCTCGAGCACACCCATCCTCTGCACAAGGTCACCATCATCCCCCGCGGCCCCTACCTCGGCGCCACGATGTATCTGCCGGAAGGCGACAAATACTCGACCCAACAAAAGGAGGCTCTCGATCTGCTCGCCGTCATGATGGGCGGACGCATCGCGGAGGAAATGTTCACGAACGACGTTTCGAATGGCGCCTCGGGCGATATCAAACAGGCCACCCAGCTCACCCGCCGCATGGTTTGCGAATGGGGGATGAGTTCGCTCGGAATGATCAGCTTCAGCGAGGCCAACGACTATGTCTTTCTCGCCCGCGAAATGGGCCGCCCACGCGAGTACAGCGAGGCCACCGCCCAGCTGATTGATGCCGAGGTCAAGCGCATCATTGATGAAGCCTACCAGCGCGCCAAAGTCCTCCTCGAAGCCAACCGCGCCAAAGTCGAAACCATTGCCAAGGCGCTCCTCGAATTCGAAACCCTCGATGCCTCGCACATCAAAGAGATCATCGAGTTCGGAGAAATCAGGAACCCGCCGATCATGGAAGCCCTGCCCCCCCCGCTTCCTCCTCCTCCCGTCGCCTCCGCTTCCGAACCGCCGGAAACCATCAAACCGGAGTTCCCTTCCGGCGGGCTTGCCGCCCCCGCTCCCGCGTAGAATTTTACATCTCCAGGATCGTGGAATACATTCCTGTCACCTGCGAGATGAGCGCGAACATCCGGAGGACGACGAGCAGGACAACGAGCAGGTAAAGGGCGCGGGGGAGCCATGTGGCAAGGGCTTCGATGCGCTGGAAAAGCCGCTCGCGGTAGATCCCTGCCCATCGCGCGACCTCCTCATCAAGGCGTCCGGAGGCCTCGGCGACCTGCAGCGCGCGTTCGAGGTCGGCGGGAAAAACGCGCGTCGCACGCAGCGCCGACGCAAAGCCATCGCCGCCCCGGATCGCCGCCACCGCCTGCACGGCGCCCGCATCCAACCGCGCGCTTCCGGCTGCCTGTCCCGCCCGGGAAATGCTGGCAAGCAAGCCGTCGGCCGAGCGGATCCCGAGCGAGAGCACAAGGCAAAACCTTGCCAGTGCGGCGCATCGAAAAAATCCGCCGACCACCGGAATGGTCGAGATGAGCCGGTCGGCTCGGGCGTTGGAAACGAAGGATTCCGCCAGGAACCACAGGATCGTCCCCGCGAGCGCCGCCACAAAGTATGCCGTGCCGAGAAAGGTTCCCGCCTGCCACAGAAATGTGGAAATCCCTCCGGAGACAATCGCGGCGGGAAGCGAAAGGAGGACCGCTCCGAGGTGCAGGATGAGGAGAGGATAGGCGGATGCGGCCAGCGCGGCGCGGCGCCCCTTGGCGAGGTGCGAATAATAATCCGCCAGCTCGCGGCAGGCATCTTCGAGCCGTCCGCTCTGCTCACCCGCCGAAAGGATCCCGGTGTCCAGCGTCGAAAACCCAATGCTTCGCATCGCCGCCGCGAGGCCGTCATTCACGCGGGGCGCGGCGGCGCGGGCCGCTGCCGCCGCACGATCACGTCCCCCGCCGAGGAGTTCGAGGGCGCGTTGGACAGGGATCCCGCTGCGCAGCATCTGGGCGATGTCGTGGAAGAAATGTTCTTTATCCTGGAAGCGGAGTTGCACGATGCGGGCGGTTGTGGATGATCCTGCCTTGTGAAGCACGTCGTGCGCGAGGACATAAAATTCATGAAAGCCGCCCTGGCCGAAGCCGGCAGGGGAATTGGCCGCACGCATCCGAACCCCGCCGTGGGAGCGGTGCTGGTGAAAGGCGGGCGGATTTTATCACGCGGCTGGCACCGTGCGGCGGGCGGTCCCCACGCGGAAATCGAAGCGCTGGCGGGATTGAAAAATCCGGCCGCGGCGCGCGGGGCGACTCTTTACGTGACCCTCGAACCTTGTTCCACTCAGGGCCGCACGCCGCCCTGCACCGCGGCGATCATCCGCGCGGGAATCTCCCGGGTGGTTTACGGCGCCCGCGACCCGAATCCCCGGCACGCGGGACGCGCCGACCGGATTCTCCATGCGGCCGGGATTCGCGTGACTCCGGGCGTGCTGGCCGCCGAATGCGCCGCCATCAATGAAGCCTGGAACAAATGGATCGCGACCGGCCTGCCCTTCGTGATCGCGAAAGCCGGCATGAGCCTCGACGGGAGGATCGCCTCGCCGCCCGGACGGCGGTGGATCACCTCGGCGGAATCGCGGCACGATGCCATGAGTCTGCGGGCGACATGCGGAGCCATTCTCGTCGGCGGAGAAACTGTCCGCACCGACAACCCGCGGCTGACCCTGCGCGGAATGCCCGGTGTCGAACAGCCGCTGCGGGCCGTCTGGACGCGGTCCGGCAACCTGCCCCCGGACAGCAGGATTTTCACCGACCGCCATCGCGCGCGGACAGTTGTCTTCAAAGGAATGTCGCTCCGCCGGGTTCTGAAAGAGTTGGGAAAACGGGGAGTCCTGAGCGTCCTGATCGAAGGCGGCGGGCGCACGCTCGGCGAGGCGTTCGACCGCAGGCTCGTGGACCGTGCGGTTTTTTACATCGCACCGGTGCTGACCGGCGGCGAAGTGCCTGCGGTCGGCGGACTGGGTGTCAACTCGAACGAACAAGGCTGGCACCTGGCGGATACTTCCTACCGCATCACCGGCGGCGACCTGCGCGTCGAAGGATCGGTCATCACTTCCCGCCCGCCGCCACGAGCGCCCATGCGGGAAAGTCGGCGGGGACCGGCGCGGTGAAGCTCACGATTTTCCCTGTGGCCGGGTGTTTGAAGGCGATTTTCCAGGCATGGAGGAAGTGGCGGGAATGCGTGCCGCGGCGTCCGTAGAGCGGATCGCCGACGACCGGGTGGCCGAGGTGTTTGAGATGGACGCGGATCTGGTGGGTCCTTCCGGTGAGCGGACGGCATTCGACCAGCGCTTTGCCCTCCGAGGTGGCGAGCACGCGATACTTGGTGAGCGACTCCCTCCCTCGCTCGCTGACCGTCATTCTTTGGCGATGAACCGCATGGCGGCCGATGCGGGCTTCGATCGTTCCGTGGGGCATGCGCGGGATGCCCTCCACGAGCGCGAGATAAGTCTTTTCGACATGGCGTTCCGCAAATTGCTCCGAGATCCAGCGGTGCGCGGGCTCGGTCTTGGCAATGAGGAGGCAGCCGCTCGTTTCTTTGTCCAGCCTGTGAACGATCCCCGGCCGGTCCTCGCCTCCGACGATACGGATCCCCGCACAATGGTGCAGGATGGCATTGACGACCGTGCCGGCGGCATTTCCGGCACCCGGATGCACGACAAGTCCGGCCGGCTTGTTCATGACAAGAAACTCCGCGTCCTCGTGGAGGATATCGAGCGGAATATTCTGGGCGAGGGCCGGCGAGGGAGCCGACTCCTCCGGGATTTCCACGTCCACACGGTCGTCCATCCGCAGGGTGTGGGACGAGCGCGCGGGCACCCCGTTGACCAGGACATGCCCGTCTTTGACAAACGCCTGGAGACGCACGCGTGAAAATCCCGTGATCCATGAAGCCAGGAACCGGTCCAGTCGGATCCCCTCCCCTTCCGCGCCGGCGATGCGGGATTCGTGGCTCATTGCGGCTTTTCCATTGCGGACCCGATGGCGAACAGATAAATCATTACAAAACCTTTCTGACTCCTGCCGGTCATGTTGGCAAACGAATCTTCCCCCAACCCCGAATTTCAGGACCAGCCGGATGTCTCCGCGCCGGTCGAAGCCGGCGCGGAAAATATTTTCGAGGCGTGCCCGTCGTGCAAGCTCCTGATGGACATGTCGAACGTGATGCCCTTCACCGAGGTCACCTGCCCGGGCTGCGGGAACACGCTGCGGGCGCGCAAACAGTTCAACCATTTCACCCTCGTCGAAAAAGTGGGCGAAGGCGGGATGGGGTGGGTTTACAAGGCGCTCGATAAAAATCTCAACCGATACGTGGCGCTGAAAATCCTGAAAAAGGAGATCAGCGCGAACAGGGAAGAACAGGCGAAGCTGGCCAAGGAAGCCCAAATCACCGCGTCTGTGAACCACCCGAATGTTGTCAAGGTCTATGATTTCGGACGCGATCACGGGCAATTTTATCTGGCCATGGAACTGGTCGAGAAAGGTTCCCTGGACGATTTGATGGCGGTTCAAAAACGCGTCGCCGAGGCGCAGGTGCTCGAAGTGGGCACCCAGATCGCGATGGGGTTGGCGGCCGCGCTCGAACTGGACCTCATCCACCGCGACATCAAACCGGGCAATATCCTCTTCAAGGACGCCCACACGGCGAAGCTCGTGGACTTCGGACTGGCGATCGTGATGGACGAGGAGGCGTCGGTGCGGGGGGAAATCTGGGGCACCCCCTATTACATCGCGCCGGAAAAGCTGGACAACCAGCCCGAGGACTTCCGCAGCGACATTTACAGCCTGGGAGGCACTCTCTTCCACGCGCTGGCCGGCCGCCCCCCGTACGAGGCCGACTCGCCCTCAATGGTCGCCCTCAAGCAACTGAAAAGCCAGCAGGTCAGCCTGCAGGCGTTCGCGCCCGATGTCTCAAGCGAAACGGCCTTCGTCATCAACCGCATGATGGCCAAGATCCCGGAGGAAAGGTATCAGTCGTATGAAGAGCTCATCGGCCACCTGATTTATGCCCGGGAAAAACTTCTTGAGCGCGCCCACAAACCCATCCAGCCGAAGCAGAGAGTCGTGATGGAGACGGAAGAAACCCGCAATGTCGCAGCCATCCTTTCTCTGGTCCTTCTCGCATTCGTGCTTCTGAGCGGCACGGCCGTTTATCTCATGCGCGACAGGATTTTCCCCGCCGTTGCCGCGGAATCCGGACCCCGGGAAATGAGCGCCCAGGACGCGCAGGCACTTTTCCATTCCGGCGTCTCCACCCTTGCCGGCGGGGACTACGAGGGGGCGAAGACCGAATTTCAACGGATCGTGCCCGGCATGCCCCAGCCCCAGAAGAGTTGGACGGTCCTGAACGGTGTGCTCGCCTGCCTCCTCCTTGGCGAGACACAGCCGGCTTTGGATCTCCTCAGGCCGCTTAACAAGGACGGCCTCTATTCCACGGACCCGGCGGATTCGATCCTCGCCAATTTTTTTCTCGAAGTCAGCCGGACGCTTCTCGGAAACAAGCCGGTTCCCGCATCCATCAGGAATCTTTACAAATCGAAGCAGGAAGCCTTTGCTCTGCTGCTCTTCGCGATTTGGGATTGGGAGGCGAAATCCGCGTTCTCCGACGCCGGAACGCTTCTGGTCACGTTCCGCGGATGCGTCGGGGAAGGCATGTGGGAAGCAAGCTACAAGCCGCTGGCGGAAAAATACCTCGCGGATTGGAATCTCTTGGAACCGGTGGAAAACGGGTTGGCAAAAGCCACTTCTCCCGAGGCTGCCACCGCCCTGCTCAAGACCCTCCGGGAGGCCCGTTCGCAGACCCAGACAGGAAACAGGGTGAACGAGCGCATGGATGCGATTGAGAAAGACCTGCTCGCAAAAGGCGCCAAATAGAAGGGTTCAAAATGCGGGAGACCGGCCGGTTCCGGGACAGCCTACTCTTCCCGGCGCTCTTCGGCGCGCTCCTCGAACCGCGTGTAATTCTCGAGGAAGGTCAGCAGGACATCGCCGGTCGGGCCGTTGCGCTGCTTGGCAATAATGAGGGTCGCTTTCCCCTCCGCCTCCTTGCGGGCTTCGTCGTCCTCCGCGTAATACTTCTCGCGCACCAGCAGCGTGACGACGTCGGCATCCTGCTCGATGCTCCCCGATTCGCGCAGGTCGCTCAGGCGCGGGCGGCCTTTGTTGTCCCCGGTGCGCTGCTCCGGATTCCGGTTCAACTGGGCAAGCACGATCACGGGAATTTTCAGTTCTTTTGCCAGGGCTTTGACGCCGTTGGAAATCTCGGAGATTTCGATCTGCCGGTTGTCCTGCGCGCGCCGCGAGGTCGAGCGGAGAAGCTGGAGGTAATCGATCACGACCAGCTCGATGCCCTCGCGGTTTTTCAAGCGCCGGGCCTTGGCGCGCAGTTCGAGAATGCTGAGCCCCGGCGTGTCGTCCACGAACATCCTGGCCTTGGAGAGCACTCCCGCGGCCACCCCGATGCTGGCCATCTCGGGCTTGGCAATGAACCCGTCCCGGAGACTTTTGGAGTTCACACGGGCGCGCGAGCAGAGCAGCCGCTGCACAAGCTGGGGCGAGCTCATTTCCAAGCTGAACACGGCAACCGGCTTGCCGGCATCCAATGCCACATGCTCGGCAATGTTCATCGCCAGCGCGGTCTTGCCCATGGACGGCCGCGCGGCGATGACGAACATTTCCCCCGCGTGCAGCCCGCTCGTCATGTTGTCCAGAGTTCGGAATCCCGTCGAAAGCCCGGTAATGCCGCCTTTGTTTTTGACAAGCGTCTCAATGCTGATGATGGCATCGTTCACCATCTCCTTCATCGTTGGCATCGCCGTGCTCACGCGCTCTTCGCCAATTTTAAGAATGTTGGCCTCGACCGCGTCGAGGAGCATTTTCACGTCCCCCTGCTCCTCATAGGAACGCGCCGCATACTCGGTGCAGACGGAGATGACTTTCCGGAGAAGATGCTTCTCGACAAGGATCTCCCGGTAGTAATCCGCATTCGCGGCGGTCGGAACAAACGTCAGGAGATCCGTGACCGCCGACGCCCCGCCCACCTCGTCCAAAAGTTTCCGATCCTCGAGAATCTGCGTGAAGGTGATCAGATCAATCGGCTTCCCCGCGTTCCGCATCTCGACCAGAATTTCAAAAATCTTCTGGTGGGACGGAAGGTGAAAGTGGCCCGCGTCAATGAGGGCGATCGAGTCGTCAAGGACAGTGCCCGAGAGAAGGATGGATCCCAACAGACCCTTCTCGGCATCGAGGCTCTGCGGCAGGGCGCGGTGAATATCCGGCAAATAACCCGCGGGCTTTTGTGGATAACTTCCCTTGCGGCCGCGGCCTTTTGCGGAGCCGGTCCCGTTGGTTGCAGCGGGATTCTCCTCAGCCCGGGCGGGAGAATCGGAGGGCATTCCGGTCAGGACTTGGAGGTCACGCGGCGGCGCGGCTTCTTGTCTTCATCTCCCCCGGCCGCTGCCGGAGCCCTCTCGACGACAGGGGCCGTCACCTTGAGGTGCAAAATCGCCGTCACATCGGGGTGGAGCTTCACGCTCACTTCGTGGTCGCCGGTCTCTTTGATCGCCTTGTCCAGCACCACCGCGTGCTTCGGGAGATCCTCAAGATGGAGCTCGGAAACAATCCGGTCGTGGATGTCCTTCGCGGTGACCGATCCAAAGGCCTTGCCGGTTTCCCCGGTCTCGAGCAGGAACGAAACTTTGAGCTTGTTGATCTTGCTGGCGAGCTCTTCGGCCGCCGTGACCTCGCGGCCTTCGCGCTCGGCGCGTTTCGCCTGGAGATGCTTGATCTGGCGCAGAGAGCCCTTCGTCACCTCGAGGGCCTTGCCCTGCGGGAGGAGGAAATTGCGGGCGTGTCCGCGGCGGACTTTGACAATATCGGCTTCCGCGCCCAGCGACGGGATATTGACTGTGAGAATAACTTCGGTGTGTGCCATGGTGAGTTTCTAGTTTTGGCGGGAGGAAAAAACTAGCAACCCCACCGGACGTGTCAATCTCAGGAATCCGGAAAATTTCACGCCGGGCCGAAACTTTTCTTTGGCGCGATCGCGGAAAAGAAAAGCTTTCGTGTTTTTCACCGCTCCATTCCACAACTGTCTGTCGGCGTGTGGAGGGCGCGGACGAGGGCTTGGGCGCGTTCCCCGGGCAGAACGCCGGGTTCCATCTGGTTCATCACATATCCGAAGCCGATGCCGGAATCCGGGTCGGCAAATCCGAGGCTGCCCCCCGCTCCGGGATGTCCGAACGCCCGCGGAGAAGTTCCCGGCAGCGAGCGGATTTTCCGGCCGTCCGCAGGATTCATCATGAAACCCGCCGAGAACGAGGTCTCGATCCGGAGGATCTTATCGAACCCCTGCGAGAGGCGGGTGGACATCCAGCCGAACGCGCGTTCTCCAAAATAGGAAATTCCCTCCCACCTGCCGCCGGAGGCGAGCATGGCATAGAATTTTGCGAGCGAGCGGGCCGAGCCGATCCCGCCCATCGAGGGAAGCGAGGCCGATCGGGCGGCGGGAGCGTTCATCGCCGAGACAGCCAGAAGCCCTCCGGGCGAGGTGAATGCCTTGCGGGTGAGGGACTCCTCATGGTTCATCGCCTCGAGAAACGCGGGATTCCCGGCAGATGCACCTGCGCGGGGCGGAAGGATGGTGGCCGCGCGCGAGTGCTCGGCCTCGGGCAGCCCTATCCAGAGATCGAGCCCGAGAGGATCTCCAAACTCCCTGCGCCAGTAGCGTCCCAGCGGAGTTCCCCCGGCGATCCGCCGCACGATCTCGTCCACGATGAAACCAAACGTGCGCGGCCCGTAGCCCGGCCCGGCGGCGGCTTCCGCGAACGGCACCTGCTCCTCAATCGCCCGCACGACCTCCTCGTGGTCCAGCACCGAGAGGTCCGTCCTGTCAAGCGCTCCAAGGCCCGCGCTGTGCGAGAGCACCTGGCCGATGGTGATTTTCTCCTTTCCACCACGCGCGAATTCAGGCCAGACATCCGCCACGCGGGTTCCCAATCCGAGTCCGGCACGCTCGATCGCGTGCAGCGCGCAGGCCGCCGCCATGCCTTTCGTCGCCGACCAAATGAGGACAATCGTCTCCGGTCCCCAGGGATTTTTCCTCGCGGCATCCCGGAACCCGCCGCAGACATCCGCGATCTCGCGTCCATCCTGCCAGACCGACAGCGCGGCGCCGACCTCGCGGCCGAGGGCGAAATTGCGCTCGAATGCCAGGCGGAGGCGGGAGGCGGGGTCGGAGGGCACGGAATTAAAGCCCGCCCGTCGCCTTCAGGGCGGCTCCCGCCGGGTTCCGGAATTTTTCGTCCGTTTCCATGTCGTCCCGCGCGTCCACCGGGGTGCGTTCCATTGCCATGCGTCCACGTTAACCGGACCCCCGGACTTTTCAATCCGCTTTCATTGCGAGCAACATTCTGCGAGCAACATTCTTGCTTTTTCCCGGCACTGATTGGAAAGTGCCGCCTGAAATGAATTCGTCCACCCCTGCGGACACGATTGATTTGGCCCCGCCGCCGGACCATTTGGGGAACTCCCTGAATGTCCTGGTTGTCGAGGACGACCGTCCGACCCTCCTCCTGCTCGAAAGGATGATCCGGGCGCGCGGGCATTCCGTCTCGGGGTGCGATTCCGCCGAGGCCGCGCGGGAGCAGCTCGCGCGATCGTTCTTTCCGCTCATCGTGTTGGACATCCAGCTCCCCGGAATGAACGGTCTCGATTTCAGCCGGCTTCTCCGCAAACAGACGCGCGGAAGGCACTACTACATTCTGGCAGGCACCGGGAACAATCGGACGGAGGACCTCAGAGAAATCCTGGATGCCGGGGCGGATGATTACATCGGCAAACCCTACCATCCGGGGCTCCTCGACGTGCGGCTTGCGGTTGCGGAGGCGGCCGTGAAGGACATCACCGAGCGGCGACGGCTCGAGAGCGACCTCGAATTTCTTGCCGAGCACGATCCCCTGACCAGGCTCTACAACCGCCGGCGGCTCCCGACCGCGGTCGGGGAGGCGGTCTTTGCCGCGCGCGACGGGAGCCCCGGCGCCCTCCTCTATATTGACCTCGACAATTTCAAGGTGGTCAACGACACGCTCGGGCACGACGCCGGCGACCGCCTTCTGCTCACGGTGGCGGACATCCTCCGGCAGGCTGTGCGCGAGAACGACGTGCTCGTGCGGTTCGGAGGCGACGAGTTTGTCATCATCCTTCTCGACTGCACCGTCGCCGATGCTCTTCATATCGGGGAGACTCTCCGGGGGGACATTGACTCTCTCGTCTTTTCCGAAGGAGGCAGATCCTTCCGTGTCGGCGCCTCGATCGGCGTTGCGCCGATTGACGGCCAGAAAGAACCGCAGGACGTGATCGGGATCGCGGATGCGGCCTGCTACGCGGCAAAATTCGGCGGCAGGAACCGCGTCGAGCTATACCGCGAAAGCGGCGGCGCGCTGGAAACGCTCGTGGCGGACAGTGACTGGTCGTCGCGCATCAAGGATGCGATGGATGCGGGAACCCTCGGGATCTACTTCCAGCCGGTCGTCTCCCTGCGCGGGCCCACGATTTTTTTTCACGAAGTCCTCTTGCGGCTTGCCGATCGTGCGGACAGCGAACCCGTTCACCCGGCGGCATTCATGAGTTCGGTCAGGCGTTCCGGCCTGGCCGCTCGCCTGGACCGGTTTGTCATCAACAGTGCCGTCGAGTCGCTTGGCATGCGAAGCGACGCCTGCCTCTCGATCAATATTTCGGGGAGCTCGTTCGCCAACGAGGATTTCGCGAATTTCGTCGAGCGGACGCTTGCCCGATGCGCGATTGGTCCGGAGCGGATCATTTTTGAGCTGACCGAGGATGAAGTGATCTCGAATGTCCGGGAGGCGCAGGCGATCATCTCCTCGCTCCGCAAGCGCGGCTTCCGTTTTGCGCTTGATGATTTCGGGGTGGGCACCTCTTCGCTGAACTACTTGAAGGCGCTTCCGATCGACATGATCAAGGTCGAAGGATCTTTTGTGCGCAATCTGGAAAAGGATCCCTTCAACCAGGCGGTGGTGCGGGCGGTTCAGACGCTGGCCGCCGCGCTCGGGATTCCCGTGGTTGCCGAATATGTCGAGACACACGCCATCTACGACCTCCTCGCGGAGATGGGGGTGGATTATATGCAGGGGTATTATGTGGGAGAGCCCAGGGTGACCCCGTATCGTGAAGAGGAGCTCTTTTGTCGGCGGGTTTAACTGATGGAAACGGCGTTTCTCCGCGGTATAGTTGCGATGCTATGAAAACGCCGACTCCTTCGCCCACGGCCACGCCGTAGTCCGCTTGCAGCAGCACCCGGGGGCGGGTTGGTATTACTTGCTTCCCGGCTTGATCGCCTGCGTCGCCTTGAGATCCTCGGGCAAATTCGCGGGATCGAACGTCTCGACGTTCATCTGCACGAGAGAGAGAAACGGGCATCCAAAATCCGGAAGGTCGCCGCCGCTGCGGTCCACGATCGCTCCTGCCGCCGAGACGATTCCTCCGTGATCGCGCACGATCCGGATGGTTTCCTGCACGCGGCCGCCGCGTGTCACCACATCTTCGGCAACAACGAATTTCTCGCCCGGTTGGATCAGGAACCCGCGCCGGAGCACGAGCCCGCCCCGGTCGTCTTTCTCGGCAAAAATGTGCCGTTTTCCGATGTGCCGGGCGACCTCCTGTCCGACGATGAGACCGCCGATGGCCGGGGAGATGACCGTTGTGGCTTCGAACTTCCCGAGTCTTTCGGCAAGCCAACCGCAGACACGCGCCGCGATTGCCGCGTCCTGCAGCAACAGCGCGCACTGGAAAAACTCGCGGCTGTGCCGTCCGCTGCGCAAAATGAAATGCCCGTGAAGCAACGCGCCGGTCTGTCGGAAAAGGTCCAATACTTCGCTCATGGGTGGAGAATGTTCTCAGTTCGGCGTGAGGTCGAGACCTTTGAGCGTGGCCGCATCAAGGCGTCCGGTCGCCCGGAAGCCCGCGCTCTTCTGCCAGACTTTGAGTGCCGAAATGAACCCGCCGTCCGGCACGCCGTCCTCCGGGCCGCTGTAGTATCCCAGAAGTTTCAGGTTTTTCTGCGCCTGGCGGACGACCGCTGTCTGCTTCCCGGGTCCGGAGGAAAGATACGGTCCTCCTTGGAAAATGTCGGCGATGGCGACAGCGGGCGGCATCGGAGCCGCCCCTTGGATCCCGAGTTGTTGAAGCGTCTGGCGGTTCAGTTCCCCGGTCACCTTCAAGTTCTCCGCGATCTGGTACCTGCGGATCGCCGCGCTCGTCTGGCTCCCCGCCCGGCCGTCGGCGGCGCCTTTGTAGAAGCCCAGTTGGGCGAGTTTTTTTTGCGTGGCGAGAAGGGTTTCATCAGCGCGGAGGGAAAGAGGAAACAGTGCGACAACAAGAGCAAGGACAAGTCGTGGAAACATGGAGGAGCTTCTAATGGATTTCCGGGGCCCAAGCAAGCGGGGCGCTTCGGGCAAGCAACAAAACACCGAAACCGCCGGATCAGGCGGTGGGCGCCGTGTGGTGGTGGAACTGGAGCTCGTAGAGGTTCCGGTAGAGCGTCGATTTATCGAGGAGTTCGTGGTGGGTGCCGGTCGCGACGATCCGGCCGAGATCCATGACGACGATGCAGTCGGATTTGAGAATGGTGGAGAGCCTGTGGGCGATGGCGATGACCGTGCGGCCCTCGGCCAGGCGGTCGAGGGCGGCCTGGATCATGCGTTCGGATTCCGAATCCAGCGCGGAGGTCGCCTCATCGAGGAGCAGGACGGGCGCGTTCTTGAGCAGTGCGCGGGCGATGGCCAGGCGCTGCTGCTGGCCGCCCGAGAGCAGGCAGCCCTTGTCCCCGACAATCGTGTCGTAGCCCTCGGCCTGCGCGAGAATGAAATCATGCGCGAAGGCGAACTGCGAGGCGGTGATGATTTCTTCGCGCGTCGCGTCGAGGCGTCCGTAGCGGATATTTTCGTAGATCGTGTCGTGAAAAAGAAACGTCTCCTGCGTGACGACCCCGATCTGCTCGTGGAGCGAGTGCTGGGTGAGGTCGCGGATGTCGTGGCCGTCCA
>JBAXTX010000038.1:0-20272 GCA_037129975.1 Verrucomicrobiia bacterium
TGACCGGCGTTGTGGAGCGCGGGGCTCCGTTGAGGTGGGGCGTTGCCGCCCCGTTTGTATGTGCGTTTGTTTCGGTCATGGTTCTTTCTGGTTGTGGCTCGCTGGGAGCCGTGTTTTCTGGCTCTGCTGGAGCCGGTGTTTCTGCTGCTGGCTCTGCCGGTTCTTTTGCCGGTGCGACATCCGCCACGCGCAAGGGCATGACGACCATCTGCCTGCCCTCGCGGGTGAACAGCAGGGGCGACATGGCATCAATGAGCCCGATGTTGGTGAGCCCGTAGTCGAATGCCTTCACGAGGTAGTCCCGGTTGACGCGGATCGTGATGTCCGCCCCTTTGGCCGTGGCTCCTGCGAGCGCGATGCTGCTTCCTCCGGTGGTGTCCCGCACCGAGACGGTGCCGTTTTCGATCACGAGATCGACAGGCTTGTTGGTGATGTCCGCACCGGACAGGCAGGTCACGATTGTCTTGAACTCGTGTTCCTCCGGCAGCGTGACCGTGGTGCGCTGGTCTTGCGTGTTCGGCACGACCTGCCGCCAGTTGGGATAGTTGCCTTCGATGGTTTTCATCGTGAGCGACCAGTCCCCGGCGACGATGCGCACGAGAACGCTGTCGCGTTTCTTTTGCCCTGCCAATGCCCACGGCAGATCCGCCAGTCCCCGCCACAGCAGAAGCTTGTAGCTGGGGATCGTGGCCGAGAGCGGCAAGGTGAAGCTGTTCGCACTGTAGAGATGCCTGCCATCGGTGCCGATCAGGTAGTGACCGGCCGGATCGCTGGCATCCAGTTGAATGCCGTTGAGGATGTAGCGGGTCGCATCCGTTGAGGAGCAACCCATGGCCTCGGTGAACCTCCGCGCGAACGACTCCGGCATCGGAACGGGATCGCCTTCGACCGCCAGCTCCTCCGGGAACTCCTCAACCTTGAGGCATTCGTAGTCTTCGCTCACCCGGCCTGTGCCGAGATCGCAGGAGATCCTGCCGGGTTCGATGTTGATGACCGTGCGGGCATTGAACCGCTTGATCATGGATTGAAGGCGCTCGAACGGGAGCAGGAAGCTCGCCGTCGTGTCGCACTTGGCTTCGGGCAACGCGACTCTGGCGAAGATTTCCAGGTCGGTGCCCATGAGGGTTGTGCGCTCGGGGGTGGCATCCACCCGGATGCAGCGCAGGCATTCGAGGGTGGCTTTGTTGCTGACGACTTTGGCGAGGCCCGTGAGTGCGGGCTTCAATTCGTTGATTGGGATACTGATCATATTTTTTCTTTCTTGGTTGTTGAAACGGAAACGGCCTGCGTGTCGTAGTGACAGGCGGGCCGCTTTCGCAGGTTGTTCTTACGGGAGGTCGAAGCCGTGTTCGGTCATCTCCTCGCGGAGAAGCTTGAACTCGGCCGCGTCCGTCCGGGAAGGATCGGGGTCGTCAAGCCGGAGCTCGACCACCTCGAAGTTGAGTGTTTTTGGAAGGAGCAGATGAACCGCCCCGTTGGTGCCATTTGTGCAGAGGTAAATGCGGTTGGTGTCGAGGTGCATGTTGTGTCCTGAGCCGGGGATCCATCCCGGCGCTTGTTTGAAAATCCCGATGGTCCGGGTTTGTTGTCACAGGATCGTCTTTCCCTTCGAGGGCAGACGCTTGACGTATTGGCGGATGAATTCCTTCAAGTTGGCTTCGCACCGGATCAGGAATTCCTCGCCGACTCTGGTGAACCGGTGGGCGCGTTTCTCCGCAACCGCCAGGGCGAACTGTTTCACCCTGGAGCGGTTGATGAGCCGGGTTGCCCCCGCATGGGAGTCAGTAGCCATTGACCCTCTTGGTGCCGATGAGGTTGCCCCCGGCGTTGAATGCACGGAACACGCAGTAGTCGCGACCTGGATCGTTGACTCCCGAACAGCGGACTTCGAGCGTTTCCGTCTCCGCCACGATCTTGGCACAGAACCCGGCACCGAATGGCGGCTTGGCGGCTGCCTCTTTGCGGGCACGAACTCCCGTGAACTTCTCGTAGGGGTTCATGCCGCCGCCGCCTCCCTGCGGAACTTGAGCTGATCGCGGGTGCATTCGGCGGCCATGATGTCGTCGCGCACACCGAGATAAACCGGCTGGAACAGGCTTCCGCTGCCTTCCATCGCATAGAGGTAGCGAGTCTCGATGACATCCCCGACCTGCGGGATGAGTTGGTTCGCCGGGACCGTGACGTTGCCGCAGAGAACGAGTTTTGCGTTTTCCCACACCGCCATCTGGACGCTGCGCTTGGCGTTGATCGCGTTCACGATCACCGAGGCGGTCTCGACGAACTTGTATTTGAGCTGGTCGCCGCCAGAGTTCGGACGCCCCGGCGAATACGGCGCCCCGATCCGCTTGAAGACCACGCCCTCGGCATTCTCCTCGCGGAGGTGGTCGAATGAACGTGTCTTCGCTTCGTGTCCGCTGATCGTGGCAACCCCCTGGATTCCTGTCTGCTGCCCGCTGGCGAGGAGGTTCAAGAGCTTGACGAGCCGATCACGATACGGGATGGCCCGGATGTCTGAACCGTCGATTTCCAAGATGTCGAAGACATGGAGGGTGTCCCCCACGGCCTCGCCATCCACGAGAAAGTCTCCGGGCAGGATCATTGCCGCCGCACGGATGCTTTCAGGGATTCCGCATTCGATGCCGCGCCGGTTGATGCCGGTCACGTCCTCGCCTTTTTTGTGGATGAGCAGGCGTTTGCCGTCGTGCTTGGGCTGGAGGAAGACCCCATTGTCCTTGAGCAGCGGCCCCGGATCGTCAACCGCATTGAGGAGTTGCGGGCGGATGTCCGTCACTTTCTTGCTGCCGTCCGTGTAGGCCGGGCTGTCGGCCCCGAGGGTGTATCCCTTGGCCAGCTTTTCCCGGACGAGCTTGTCGTAGATCATCCGGGCGGCGTCGTAATACACCGGGCAGGATGTTTTCGTGCCGGTGTTGAGCGTGGATCCCCTGCGCCCGTAGGCGAAGTTGACCACGTATCCGCCGTCACGCGGTTCGATGGCGGCACGGTAAACTTTGTCCGAGCTGCCTTCTCTGAAATAGAGCGTTGTGCTCCCCATAGATTTTTTCCTTTCGTTGTTGAAATGCAAAAGGCCGGGAGCGTCCCCGGCCTTCGATTTTTGGGGCTTGGCCCCGGTTTGTTATTGGCGTCTGCCGTGGATTCCATGTCGCCAAGGGCGAGTTGGTTCACCCCCGCCGACGATCTGCCCGGCACGCTGCCTTCTCGTGATCCACCATGATGTTGCCGCGCCACGAGGGCACCTGCATCGAGTCCGCAATGGCGTCCTCGCCAAAGTGCTCCCGCAGATCGGCAGCCAGCTTTCCCTTCAAGTCGTGCGCCCACGAACTGCTGAACCCGAACCTGGCTGCCGTGTCCTTGGCGTGCCTGCCCTGTGCGAAATCACTCACCATCGCCCCGTAGCGGTGGTTGTGCGTGCCCAGGAAATCCTCCCAGTCCACGGCCCTTGATGCCGCCATCGCAGGATCGTCTTCACTACCACTCAGCATGTCACCGAGCGGGATCTCCTCATCGGTTTCCGGGTCATACCCCGCCGGTTCCTCAAACGAGAGAACCATGGAGAGCCTGTCCAACTGCGTTCCCGCGTTCATGACATCCGTGCGCCCCGCCGAATACGACCGGCGACCGGACTTCATGTGGAGGATCGTGTAATACGCGACGTTCCCCGGAGTGACCTCCTTGCCCCGCTCTTCGAGGTCATGCAGCATCTTGGCTGCCACCGTCAGGGCATCCTGCAACAGCTCTTCGGTATCTTCGGCACCGACTCCACGGATATACGGCATGGTGGCGCGTAGCCGTGGTTCAATCTGATCCAACAAAATAAATCCTGCTTTGGGACTCATCTGTGTTTTCCTTTCTTGGTTGAAAGGCGACCGCAGAGCTTGCGCTCGCAGCGGTCACCAGTGGTTTTACTGATGGCCGCTGTAGGGCGGCGGGTTGGCCCCGGCGGAATGCCGGGAGCCTGAAAATGGAAAGGCCGGGAGCGTTGGTGCCCCCGGCCTCTTGGTTGATGGTTGTTTATTTCCGAGCCAGCCAGAGCCAGGCCACGAGGCCGGCTGCGGCAAGGATGCCGATCGGCAGGAGCACCGGCCCGAGCGAGGCGAGCAGGGTTACGACTGCCAGCAGAACAAGGAGGATGCCCACGATCGGCAGGATGAGACGCAGGAGTTGAAGCAGGTCAATCATCGCCGCCACCCCCTTTACGGAAGATCGCGATGATCAAGGCCGCTATCACAATGCCCAAGCCAATCACCGCCAGGCCGGCCCCGATCGGACCAAAGTCTGGGGCGTTGCTGCCGCAGCCGGTGAGAGCCACCGGGAGAATGAGGATGAGCTTTCTCATACCGCACCCCCTTGCCTGCACTCGTTGAAGTATTCGCACGCGGCACACTGCAAGCCCGGCGACGGCACGTAATCCTCCCGCTCGACTCCATCCACGTAGGACTCGATCAAGCGGAAGAGTTTCGTGCGCTGGGCCTCGGTTGTTGCCGGGGCCTCGTTCACGACCAGCTTCGGAGTTTTGGTTTTCACCAGATGGTGCAACTGGAAGCCGGATTCCTGCCTGCCCGTGGCCTCCCGGTAAAGGAGACCGTAGGCGGTGAGTTGGGTTTCGTTCCGGTGGATCACCTGTTCGCCATTCGGGGTGGCGGCGCTGGTTTTGAAGTCAACGATCCACCCACCCGGACGCACGAGATCAATGATCCCGACGAGGGTGGGCAGCCCGTGCTCGGCCAGATCGGCTTCGACACGCACCTCCACCGCCTCGGGTTTTTCCTCCACCGGTATCGGAGTATCGCGGAGATACATGTCCACGAGGCCCCATGCTTTTTCCTGCTGTTCGTCTTCTTCTCCGGCATCCCATGACACCGGCGCGTCCTCCTGACCGGTCACCCAGTTCATGAGGAAACCCTCGCGCAGGGCCGGAGCGTCATGCTCCTGCCCCCGCCAGCGTGCCGTGCTCCAGGCCTGCAAGGCGGCATGGACTGCCTTGCCCACGAAGAGCGCAGCGCTGCCCGGCTTGACCAACTCCAGGACATAGCGGAAGTAAAACTTCAGCCTACATGTGTGGAACGTGTTGAGCCGGGAGGCGGAGACCACGCTTGTCAGGTGCGCGGTCGGGTCGGGGACCACCAGCTTCCTTGCCGGCGCGAGCGCGATCACCGGGCGCCTCCGTTCGCGTAGGCCCGCCGGGGAGGTGCCGTGCGAGTGCGAGGACGGGCGGGCTTGCGGCCGCCGTTCTCGTCGAGGATGCGATCAATGAGGCCGCTGGCCTGGAGTTTGTTGAGCTCCTTGACCCCGACGCCGAACATTTCGCGGCTGGTGTCATCGACCTGCCCCTTGTCGAGCTGGTGCTCGTCCACGAGCTTGATGATGAGTTCCTGCTGCTTCTCGCTGCACGCCCAGGCATCGCCATTGGCGGCGTGACCGTTGGAGGGAGCGGTGTTGCCGTTGCTGCGGTTGGTGTTGCCGTTGCGCGCGGCGCGGTCGCTCTTGCCGTATCCCTCATCCGGGACGAACCCCGTGTGCTGGATCTCCTCGTCCACGCTCTGTTGGAGCGATTGATACAGACGCGAGCTTTCGCCTGCTACGTCGTTGATGTTGCTGAGCTCCGTCTCGACGGTTACCGCGAACTGATGACTGCTATACCCCGGCAGTCCGAGGCGCTTCGAGTAATTGGCAATGAGTTTGAGTGCCATATATTTTCCTTTCGTTGGTTGTGGGCACGAAAAAGCCCGGCGTGATGCCGGGCTGGTCTCGTGCCGAGTTGGTTGTTTTTTCAGGCAGCGGCGGTTGCCGTGTCCTGGTTGGTGTCTCCGTGGAGGGGGATGATCTTGGCCGGTGTCTCGCAGATGCGGGAAAGCGAATCCTCCATGAGCCGGTCGTTGAGGACCGTCATGGGAACGCGCAGATCCTTGGCTGCGAAATACAGGCGCTTGACCAGATCCCTCCGCAGAGGTGGTGAGTAATATCCCTTGCGGGGCATAATCGTCTCCGGGTTGGTGTTGCGGTTGGTGCCCCGGCGGAAATCGCCAGGGCGGGGAGCTACAGGTAGCCCCGCTCAAGTATATATAGCACGGCAGGGAGGGCTGTTGCGGCTGGTGTAGCCGCCGCCGTCAAAGCCGATCCCTCCGTTGCGCTGAAAATCGCATCGCGGATCGCAACCCTTTCAGCAGCCCCGGCTTCGCAAGGAGCAGGAGTTGCCAAAGCGGCCTCGGCCAAGCCCGATGCCTCGCAAGACCCTGACGGGTGGCGCGAGTGTGTCGAGTAAGACTGAAACCGTTCGCGTGACAAAATACGGCAGGAAATGCCGGAATATACGCCTGTGGAGAGTTGGCAAAGGCTACTCGACGAAACAGGAAGCCACCGAAAGGTGGTGTTTCAACGGGATACCGGACACCCGGGATCCTAAGACGCGTGTAACCCAATGAGTGAGAAACGCAACTAGGAGACACAACTTATGCCACAAATCGGCACATACAAGCGTGTTAAGCCTCGCGTCCGCGTACTCCGGGGGTTCAACCCTCAGGAGCCCTTTACGCTCTCGCAGGCCGCTCCTGTCGCTACCGACGTTACGATCCTGTCTGGTCAAGTGATCAGCCTCGATTGGAACTCGGCTCTGTCGCAGTATGAGTGGGTGTTGGGAGTTCCGGCGGCTAACGTCGGCGCCACCCCCTACATCGCTCTTAACGACAGCGCCGACTATGACGTCGTCGAAGCAGACAAACTCCCCGGGCTCTCATGCGCCGGGCAGTTCGAAATCGCAACCCCGTTCTACAAAGCTGCTGACTCAGCCGGCTTCGTCAACGATGCTCCCGTCACCTATGACGGCGAGACCGGTGACATCAAGCTTTGGCTCGAAGCGGACGGAACAGCGGGCGCTCCCATCATCGGGTTTGTCACGCGCAACAACGGCCCCGTTACTCTCAGCTCGGTCGGCGAAGGTTCGCCGCTCACTGGCGGCAACAACGGTGTCGACTCTTCGGCGACCGCGCCGATCACTGTTGTGACATTCACCACCAACCTCCAGACCCATGCCAGCGCCGTCGTGGCTGGTTCCTAACCCAACACCAAGGAGAAATACATACTATGGACAACACCACAGAGATTGAATCCCCAGAAGTGTTCAACAAGGAACTTCTGGAAGCGATCGCAGGGTCCGATGACGGACACCTGAAGAAAGCGTCTGCAGCGGCCAGCAAAATGGTTGACTTCGCAGACCCCGAGTTCTACCGTGGGGACAAGTTCGTGGTCTTCTTCAGCAAGATCACGATGCTCGGATGGATCATTCTCGATCAGGTTTTGCGGGCGACTGTGATGGTATTGGTTTGACCGCAGGCTGCATCCCTGCCAGCCTCTTCGAGGCAATCAAAAGCGACTCAAGGGCGAGAGTTCGCTTGCCCGGATATGGCGATGCTTTACATGGGTTCCCAGCAATGGTACACGTCTGCGGACATGGGAACACAAAGTAGAACTTTTGGTAGAACTTTCCATGTTTTTGCGCTTCAAAAACACGTAAATACTTCATTTCCAACGTCCTCATAGCTCAAGTGGATAGAGCAGGGCTCTCCTAAAGCTCAGATGGTGGTTCGACTCCACCTGGGGACAGGCTTATTTGATTATCATGGGATCACATTTCTAACGAGCCAAAAGATGACCGCTTTCAAGACCGTTTGTGAGAAAATCCTTGTGCCCATGTTCGGTAGCGTGCTGCTCGTGCTTGCTCTCGCGTATCTCGGGATTTGCTTTTATGTTTTCCTGCGGCAGCGCAGCATGCTCTACCATCCGGAAACTCTTCCGGAAGAACAGATGCTGGCTCTTGCGGGAGCACAGGGGCTCGCCCGCTGGACGGATTCCTCGGGGCGGCCGCTCGGATGGGTAACCGATGGGAGATCCCCTGCCCGGCCGGTGCTCATCCTTCACGGCAATGCCGGAAACGCCCTCGACCGGAACGCCCTCGTCGCCATGCTCCGCGAAGCGGGCGCGGGGGCAAAAATATATCTCGTGGATTACCCGGGATACGGAGCCGCGCCTGGAAGCCCGGATCAAAAAAGCCTGATCTCCGCAGCGGTGGCGGCTCTTGATGCCCTGCCGGAGCCGGTGATTGTCGTGGGAGAATCGCTCGGAAGCGGGATTGCCGCTCAGGCCGCCACTCAGAGACCGGAAAAAATCCTCGGCCTGGTTCTCATCACGCCGTTCGATTCGCTCTCCGCCGCCGCCGCGCACCATTACCCGTGGCTTCCCGTGAGGCTCCTCCTGCTCGACCGGTTCGACTCGGTGAAGGCCTTGAAAAAATTCACGCGTCCGGTGGCCATCGTCATCGGAGAGCGCGATGGCACGACCCCGCCCGAGGGAGGCCGCCGGTTGTTCGACAGTCTCTCCGGGCCGAAAAAGCTCTGGGTGTCACCCGGGGCCGACCACAACGAAGCCGCCTTCGCTCTGCCCGCGGCCGATTGGCGCGCGCTTTGGGAGTTTGTCTCGTCCGGACAACAGTGATGCCTTCTCTTAAAAAAAGTCTGGTCGTCCAGCTCCGACTTGCCTTGATTCTCGAACGCATATGAAAGTTTCGCTCAACTGGCTCCGCGAATTTGTGGATTGTCGTCTTGCCGCCTCCGAACTCGAGGCGCTGTTCCGGCGCGCCGGGCTCGAGGTGGCGTCCGTCGAACGGCGCGGCGCGGACTTTGACAAGGTCGTCGTGGCGCAGATCCTCGAATCGAATCCGCATCCGAATGCGGACCGCCTGAGCGTTTGCCGGGTGGACGACGGCTCGGGAACTCCACGGCAGATCGTGTGCGGGGCAAAAAACTACAGGGTCGGCGACAAAGTCCCGCTCGCCCTGCCCGGCGCGGTCATGCCCGGGGACTTCAAGATCAAGGCCGGCAAGCTGCGCGGGGTCGGGAGCGAGGGGATGATGTGCAGCGCGAAGGAGCTCCGCCTCGCGGAGGATTCCGACGGCCTTCTCATTCTGCCGCCCGAGGCCGCCGTGGGCTCTCCGATTGGCGACCACTTTCCGTCCGACGTTCTCTTCGAACTCGAGATCACGCCGAACCGCGCGGACTGGCTGAGCCATTTCGGGATCGCGCGGGAGATCGGGGTTTTCACCGGCCTGCCCGTGAAGCCTCCCGCCTTCCCGGAGGTCGCGTTTGCGCCCGCAAAAGATGCGGTCGCACTCGATGCGAAGGAATGTCCGTATTACACGCTGCGGAGGATTCGTGGAGTCAGGATCGGCCCGAGCCCGCAATGGCTCCGCGACCGCCTCTCCGCGGTCGGGCTCCGCCCGGTCAACAATGTCGTGGACGTCACCAACTATGTCCTCTTCGCGCTCGGCCAACCGCTGCACGCATTTGACGCGGCGAAGATTTCCGGCCCGCTGCGCGTGAGGCTTGCGGCAACCGGAGAATCCTTCCGGGCGCTGGACGGGCGCGACTATTCCCTTGCCGGAAATTTTTTGGTCGTTGCCGACGATTCCCGCCCGGTCGCGCTGGCCGGGGTGATGGGCGGCGAGGATTCCGGCGTTTCGTCGGAAACAACCGATCTGTTGCTGGAGAGCGCGGTCTTTGATCCGGCGTCCGTGCGGCGCGCCTCGCGTTCCCTCGGGCTGATCAGCGACTCGAGCTACCGGTTCGAACGCGGGGTGGATCCGGAAATGGTGGCGTCCGCTTCCGCGCTGGCCGCCGGGCTGATCGTGCAGGTCGCCGGCGGTGTCGCGGAAGATGTGCTCCTGGAATCGGGAGCCCGATGGGCCCGGCCGAAAATCCCCCTGCGGCACGCCCGTGTGCGCTCGTTGCTCGGCGTGGATCTTTCCGACGCGGAAATCGAGGAGGCGCTGAGAAAAGTCGGCCTCGAAGCCCTTTCGGGCGGCGGGAATTCCACTTGGTCGGTGCCGGGGTTCCGCCACGAGCTGTCGCGCGAGGCGGACCTCATCGAGGAAGTTTCGCGCGTGATCGGGATCGAACGGATCCCCTCGCATACCTCCGGGATCTTCGCCCCATCGTCCCGGCCCGATGCCGCCTACGATTTTTTGATGGCCCGGCGCCATGGCCTGACCGGGCTCGGATTCCATGAGGCCCGGACGAGCACGCTCGTATCGGTCGCCGATGCCGCGTGGTTCGGTCCCGCCGTCGAGCTGAAAAATCCGTTCGGCGACGATCAATCACGCCTGCGTACGAGCCTGATCCCCGGCCTTCTGGCGGCTCTGAAGCGCAATCTCGACCTTGGCGCGGAGAGCGTGCGCCTGTTCGAATGCGGGCGGGTCTTTTCGCCGTCCGACGAAGCCTCGCGAATCGCACTGGTGGCGACGGGCGAAATTTCGCGGGCCGATTGGCGCGGCGGCCCGCGGCGGAACTGGGACGTCTTCGATCTCAAGGGGACCGTGCGCGAACTCGCCGGCCTGACCGAAAACGATTTCGCCCCTCTTCCGAACCCCCCCCTCCCGTTCAGCGTTGCCATCGAAGTTTTCAAGAATGGCATCCGCATCGGCCTGCTGGGAGTTCTGCATCCGGGCGAGGCACGGAAGCTCGACGCCCATGCGGCGGTGGTTGCGGCGGAATTCGACACGGAAGCCTGGCGGGGCGCGATCCCGCCAGCAGCAGCAGCCAAGCCGCTTCCGAAGTTCCCGGGGTCCGCGCGCGACATCGCAATGACCGCTCCCCTGGCTCTCGCCTACGGCGATGTGCGCGACGCGGTCCTCTCGCAAAAAGAACCTCTTCTGGATTCGATCACGCTCTTCGATCTGTTCACCGACCCCTCCGGAAAAAAACTTCCTCCCGACAGAAAATCCCTCGCTATTTCCTTGACATTCCGGTCGCCCGAACGGACTCTGACAGCAGAGGAAGTCAACGCCTCCACGGACCGCTTGAAAGCCCGACTGCAAGAGCGCCTGAAGGTCGATTTCCGCTGATTGATCTTTTTTGAATTTCGCGGCGGGACGAGATTCCCGCCGTATCAGATTTGCCCTGCTGTGTTCGCGATTACACGTCGCAAACTCCCGAACCGATAATGAAATATCAACCCGGAGGCTGGGCCTTCCGGCGCAATGACACGCCTTCACTGGAAGTCAGCGCGCAGGCGGGCGGTCATCCACCCTATTACCAGGGAACGGGAAATGCTTCGAAACGGCACAAGCGGGGCAAAATTTTCAAAGGGGACGCCCCCGCAAAGGGCGTCTTTTTTTTACCGAAATACTTTGTCGTTGCAGACCGGTGCACGGCATGGCATTGACTCCGCTGAACCCGAAAATGGTTTTTCTCTGCGGGCTCCGCGGCTCTGCGTGAGGAATCGCCGCGATCCGGGCTGAATTTTCTTCATGACCAACTCCACGGATGCACGTTCAGGGGCGGCTTGCTGCCGGGGGCGGTTTGTGCGCCTGGCAATCCGTTGCGCGGCGCTCGCGGTGGCAGTCGCAGTCGGCTCATCATGCGCCATGTTGGAAAAACGGGCTGAAGAGAAGCGGCTCGCGGCGCTGCGTGCGGAAGCCCTCGCGGCGCATGCCGCCTGGCGGGCGGAGCCGGGATGGAAAGCGAAAACCTACAAAAACGGGGATCTCCTGGCGAAGGCGACGGCCGCAAACTCCGCCGTCGAGATTTCGCTCTCCGAGCAGCGCGGACTGCTCCTTGTGGACACCGCGATCGCAATGGATTTCCCGGTGGCGACCGGCAAGGCCTCGCATCCCACCCCCGTGGGAAAATTCCAGGTCCGGGGCAAGGAAAAAGAATATACCTCGAACCTCTACGGCAGGATCCTTGACGCCACCGGTGTCGTGCTGGTCCCCGATGCCGATGCCCGCACGGATGTCCCGCCCGAAGGTGCGACGTTCGCGGGAGCGAAGATGCCCTTGTGGATGCGCCTCACCGATACCGGCGTCGGGATGCATGTCGGCTACGTTCCCGGACGTCCGGTCTCGCACGGCTGCATCCGCCTCCAACGCGCCGCCGCCACGCGGCTTTTTGAACTGGTCAGAATCGGCACCCCCGTCGTGGTGGCCGACCGGGCGCCCGCCCTGGCTGCTCCCAAACCCTGACCTGAAGCAGCCCTCCGGCCTTCAGCGGGTCTGAGGCGGCGGGGCCCCGGGCTCGCGGAACGTGATCCGCGCCTTGCTCAGATCATATGGCGAGATCTCCACGGACACAGAATCGCCCGGAACAATCCGGATGAATTTTTTGCGCATTTTCCCGGAAATATGGGCAAGCACGACATGCTCGTTGGGAAGCTTCACGTGAAACATCGTTCCGGGAAGCACATCCACAACAACTCCCTTGCTTGTTACGCAATCGTCTTTGGCCATGTGAGAGGATGGCTTATCAGAGTTCCGCGAGATAATCAACCGGCGTCGTTGGTGGCCGGAATTTCCCTTGGCGTGAAATCCTCTGACCTCCCTGCCGGAGTTCCGCCGAAAGTGTTTTTGTAATCGGCCATTCCGGTTTAAATGGATGGCAACGTGCCGAAGCCGAAAAGAAAACCCGCGCGACAAAAAAAGAAACCGCCCCTGCGACGGGCCCGTTCGCATGGGATTCTCAGGGGATTTTTCAAGCTGGGATTTGTGACGGCGCTTCTGTGGACGATCGTCGCGATGGGGTATTACGCCTGGGCGCTGCGGTTCGACCTGCGGGCCATCCACGACATGGACGAGCGGTCGGTCGTTTATGACTGCAAGGGAAATTTCTACAGCCGGCTGGCGGGAGAAAACCGGGTGGTGGTGCCGTTCGACAAGGTCTCGAATCATTTCGTGAACGCGCTGATCAGCCGCGAAGACAGGCGTTTCTACCAGCACCACGGGGTCGATCCGATCGGGGTCGCCCGGGCGGCCGCGCGCAATCTTTTTTTCGGGGGCTTCCGCGAGGGCGCGAGCACGATCACGCAACAGCTCGCCCGGAACAGCTTCCCGCTCGGCGGAAAAAACCTGCACCGCAAGCTCATCGAGGCGGCTCTCGCCTTCCGGATCGAGACAGAGCTTACGAAAGAGGAAATCCTCGAGGCCTACATGAACCGGATCTATTTCGGGTCCGGGACCTACGGGGTCGAGGCGGCAAGCCAGACGTATTTCGGGAAGCCCGCCTCGCGATTGCCGCTGCACGAGGCCGCGACTCTTGCCGGACTGATCTGCAGCCCGACCCGGTTTTCCCCGTTCAACAACCCGCAGGGCTCGGTGCGCGAACGGAACATCGTCCTCCATCGGATGCACGATCTCGGACTGATCACGCTCGCGCAGCAGGACGAGGCGACGAGCGCGCCGCTCGTCACCTCGCCCAAAACCAAAACGTCTCCGGAAGACAATTGGGCGATGGACGCCATTCTTCGCGACCTCGACATGGTCCTTGATCCACGGCAGCTGGATGGTGGTGGTCTGAAGATTTACACAACGATCGACGCCGGCCTGCAGCGGGCGGCCGAGGAGTCGGTGGCGCGGCGTCTCCGCGAGATCGAGGGGCAGCCCGGCTACCCGCACCAGCCCGCCGGGGCGTTCGAGACACAGGTGCTCGATGCCGAAAAATCCGCCCCTTATTTGCAGGCCTCCGCCCTGGCGATGGACAACGGGACCGGCGGGATCCGCGCGATTGTGGGCGGACGCGACTACGGTCGCAGCAAATTCCACCGCGCGCTTTTCGGACGGCGTCAGATCGGCTCCACCGTGAAGCCGTTTGTTTATGCGGAAGCCTTCGAACAAGGCCTGCAGCCGGAGGAGCCGGTGGACGACGGGCGGCTCGGCCCCGGAGAAATTCCGGCGAAATACGGCGGCTACAGCCCTTCCAATTCCGACGGCACCTATCGCGGGATGCTGCCGGCCGGGGAAGGGCTCGTTGAGTCGAGGAATACCATGACTGTCCGCATCGGCCTGCGCGCGGGGCTCGACCATGTGGCCGATGCGATCATCCGTGCCGGCCTGTCGGCGGATCCGCCGCGCTACCCCTCGCTCTGCCTCGGTGCCTTCGAGACGACCCTCAAAGACCTCACCGCAGCATATACCGTGTTCGCCACCGGCGGCACAAAACTCCAGCCGTATCTGATCGAACGCGTCACCGATGCCGAAGGCCGCCTGCTCTACAAGGCGACGCATGGACGGCTTGACGTTTTTCAATCGTCCGCTGTCAGCCAGACAACCGCGCTGCTCGAAGAGGTCGTCGAGCGGGGAACCGGGGCTCGCGCCCGCGAACTCGGCCTCCGCGGGCGGGCCGCCGGAAAAACCGGCACGACGAACAACTTCGTGGACGCGTGGTTCCTCGGCTTTGATCCGCGTTTGACATGCGGCGTCTGGGTCGGGTTCGACCAGCCGCGCACGATCCGCCCCGGCGGCTACGGCGCCACCCTCGCCCTCCCAATCTGGGTGGATATCATCCAGGCTGGAAAAAAGTGACAGCCCGATCCCGGATGGAGTTTTCCATCCCACGGGACAACTTGCCTCCGGACCCGATACCGCATAGGTTGGTCCCCATGGCGATCACATTGGATGAAATCGTAGAAGAGACAGCGCACCTTCCCGAGGATGTCGCTGCCGAACTCGTCGAACGTATCCTCGTCAAGCGACATGGCGGCATTGAGCAGGAAGTCGAAGCCGCTTGGAAGGCCGAGACGAGCCGCCGTGTGGCGGAGATTACCAGCGGTCATGTGGTGGGCATCCCTTTGGAGGAATCCCTCGCCCGCGCATCCCGCGTTTTTCGTCAGTGAGGATAGTCCTTCATCCCGCCGCCGATGATGAGCTTGCTGAGGCAGTGGCCTATTATGCGGCCATTGATCTGGCACTGGGACAACGCTTCTACCTCGAAATGGAGCGATTGATGCGCGAGATCTACGCTCATCCGAGGACGTTCCGCCAGTTCGATCCTCCGGCCCGTCGCCACTTCAGTTCCTGCTTTCCTTACGGGATTATTTATCTGGAACAGGACGACCATCTCTGGATCGTGGCCGTGATGCACATGATGCGGAAACCCGGTTACTGGAAATCACGGATGCAATGAGCACAAATCCAGACTTCGCCACACCCACAAAATCGGTCGATTCATTGACCGTGTTGGTCCCTGCGCTGGTCTCTTTTCCTTTTTAGCCGCTTCCCCTGCCTGTCTGGGGCCGCGTCGTTGCGTGCCCAAAAGGGCGGCCTCCCCCTTCAAAAACCGGATTCCTTGGGCGACATGGCCGCAAAGAATCTTGAGAACGGGACAAGTTCGCTCTTCCCCTGCGATACCGCAAACCGGCTCACGGGCATCGAACACAGCAACGCGCTCAACCTGCCGGTCAGCCTCGCCTACACGCTCGACAAAATCGGCAACCGGAAATCGAATTTCCCTGCAATGTGTCAATCCTATCCAAGGGACCGGCACCTTTCCCACTGGCATCTATGAGGAATGAGCGATCCCCGATGAATGCAATAAAAAATGACTGACCCCAATTGTTCACAAAACTCCAGCCGTATCTGATCGAACGCGTCACCGATGCCGAAGGCCGCCTGCTCTACAAGGCGACGCATGGACGGCTTGACGTTTTTCAATCGTCCGCTGTCAGCCAGACAACCGCGCTGCTCGAAGAGGTCGTCGAGCGGGGAACCGGGGCTCGCGCCCGCGAACTCGGCCTCCGCGGGCGGGCCGCCGGAAAAACCGGCACGACGAACAACTTCGTGGACGCGTGGTTCCTCGGCTTTGATCCGCGTTTGACATGCGGCGTCTGGGTCGGGTTCGACCAGCCGCGCACGATCCGCCCCGGCGGCTACGGCGCCACCCTCGCCCTCCCAATCTGGGTGGATATCATCCAGGCTGGAAAAAAGTGACAGCCCGATCCCGGATGGAGTTTTCCATCCCACGGGACAACTTGCCTCCGGACCCGATACCGCATAGGTTGGTCCCCATGGCGATCACATTGGATGAAATCGTAGAAGAGACAGCGCACCTTCCCGAGGATGTCGCTGCCGAACTCGTCGAACGTATCCTCGTCAAGCGACATGGCGGCATTGAGCAGGAAGTCGAAGCCGCTTGGAAGGCCGAGACGAGCCGCCGTGTGGCGGAGATTACCAGCGGTCATGTGGTGGGCATCCCTTTGGAGGAATCCCTCGCCCGCGCATCCCGCGTTTTTCGTCAGTGAGGATAGTCCTTCATCCCGCCGCCGATGATGAGCTTGCTGAGGCAGTGGCCTATTATGCGGCCATTGATCTGGCACTGGGACAACGCTTCTACCTCGAAATGGAGCGATTGATGCGCGAGATCTACGCTCATCCGAGGACGTTCCGCCAGTTCGATCCTCCGGCCCGTCGCCACTTCAGTTCCTGCTTTCCTTACGGGATTATTTATCTGGAACAGGACGACCATCTCTGGATCGTGGCCGTGATGCACATGATGCGGAAACCCGGTTACTGGAAATCACGGATGCAATGAGCACAAATCCAGACTTCGCCACACCCACAAAATCGGTCGATTCATTGACCGTGTTGGTCCCTGCGCTGGTCTCTTTTCCTTTTTAGCCGCTTCCCCTGCCTGTCTGGGGCCGCGTCGTTGCGTGCCCAAAAGGGCGGCCTCCCCCTTCAAAAACCGGATTCCTTGGGCGACATGGCCGCAAAGAATCTTGAGAACGGGACAAGTTCGCTCTTCCCCTGCGATACCGCAAACCGGCTCACGGGCATCGAACACAGCAACGCGCTCAACCTGCCGGTCAGCCTCGCCTACACGCTCGACAAAATCGGCAACCGGAAATCGAATTTCCCTGCAATGTGTCAATCCTATCCAAGGGACCGGCACCTTTCCCACTGGCATCTATGAGGAATGAGCGATCCCCGATGAATGCAATAAAAAATGACTGACCCCAATTGTTCACGATGGAGCGCACGCTTCCAGCGTGCATGGCCCGGCATCCTGCCGGGCCAATTCCCCCTGGCCAACTTCCCGGAAAAGACAATTTCCCGGCAGGATGCCGGAAAAAGCACCCAAGATGGGCGCGCTCCCTACGGAATTGACTGTCTTCAGGCTCATGGTTCCCTGGAGGGACGGCCTCTGTCCCGTCCGACTTTTCCATTCCCCATTTCGAATTCCGCATCCACCGCAGCGGGCCTCACTCGCCACAAGAAGATCCGCGCAAATCCGCGCGAATCTGACGAGGCAAGGAAAACAGTTGAAAAAGATCCGCGTGCCCCCGAAATTTTTTCTTGCCAGCCGCCGAGCGGGCCGCTATTCACAAAAAACTATGAAGCGTTCCATCGCCTCCCTCATCGCCGTCTTCGTCGTTGCCTCCGCCCACGCGGGCTCGTTCGGCGGACCCACCTCGCTGAACACCTCCAACGTAACCGGTGCCGTGGGACGATACCAGGCAACCGCACGCGGGAATTCTCTGACTGGCATCATCCGGTTTTCCTACGATGCCAATGGCAACCCTTCGGCTACCACCGCCAGAGACTACATATTTTTTATCGACGGGATGATTGTCACGGGATCGGTCGATGCCGCCATCATGGGCTCGAAACTGGCCGGCATTCTTGAAAATGGGACCGTTGCAGCTGTTAGCCCGCTCCTTGCCGGCTATCGGGTAGACGGCGGATCCTTCACCGCCAAGTTCGACACCGGCTCGGCCAACTATTTCTTCAAGGGCAAGGGGAATCTTCAAACTTTCAGTCAGGTGATAGCCCCCGTCTGGGTTTCCGTCTGGCGCGATTTCAAAGTCGCCGGCCAGAAGACTTCGACGACCCCCTGATTTCTCTGGGGTGTTTCGTATTTCCCGACCCGCGATGCGTATCAACCATTAGTTTGATGTGAGGTCGGCATTCACGCTGATCGAAGCTCTTGTTGTGGTTGCCATCATTGCCGTTTTGGCGACAATCGGGATCGTGGCATGGCAGCCTCTAATCGCCCGCGCGGAAGGATCCAAGTGCCTGTCAAACATGCGTTCTTTGCACACGTCCTTGGCGGCATATGTTCAGGATGTCGGCCATTGGCCGCAGGAGCCGAACGTCGAAGACCTGAACGCTGACATGGACGCGGACTGGTGGATTCGTGAGATGACCCCCTACGGAGCCACGGAGGTGGTCTGGATGTGCCCCACCATCAAGCGGGCTCAGCGGTCGGAGCCTGAAAAGGACAGGTGTCGGATCCACTACACCCCGGGAATTTTTGGTCCCCAGCCATTGGACCCATATAAATTCTCAACACAACCCTGGCTTGTCGAAATTTTTGGCATGCACGGACGGGGTCCAAACATCTGTTTCCCCGACGGCTCGATCCGCGCTCTGGACGACATCCTCAAAAAGTAGGTTCCGTCACGAACGGGAGACGTGCGAAAATCCTGAATTGACACACGGATCGCCCTTCTTAGGGTGCTGAGATGAAATTGAAACCGGGGGCGTTTGCCATTTGGTTCCCATATCAACCGGGCCACGAAAAAATCATGCGCCTCCGCGTGTCATCGCCTTAACTGTGTCATTCCCATCTGACTCCCCGTTTCCCAAGATCGGCATCACGTCCGGCGATCCCGCCGGCATCGGCCCGGAGGTGATTCGCGCGGCTCTCGATTCCGGAAAACTGCCGTCCGGGTTCCGCTACGAGGTCATCGGGGAAATGTCCGGCCATGCCGCGGGACATCCGAGCGAAGCGGGTGCCCTCGCGGCCGTGGCGGCATTGGAATCCGCCGCCGCCAAGCTCCTGTCCGGCGAATGGCAGGCGGTCGTCACCGGACCGGTCTCCAAAAAGGCCCTGCACGGGGTCGGATATGAATTTCCCGGGCAGACGGAATTCTTTGCGGCGCGAGCGGGGGTCGGGGACTTTGCGATGTGCCTGACCGGAGGCGGGCTGACAGTGGGGCTGGTGACAGCGCATGTGCCGATGCGCGATGTGCCGGGGCTGCTTTGCCAAAGGGAAATCGTGCGCGTGGGGAACCTGCTCGCGAGCTTCCTTGCCAAGACCGTCCGAAGCGATCCCCGCATCGCCGTCGCCGGGCTCAACCCGCACGCAGGGGAAGGCGGCGACATCGGCCGCGAGGAAATCGAAATCATCGCCCCGGCTGTCGCGACGCTCGGGAAATCCGCAACCGCGGAGTTTTCCGGCCCCCATCCGCCGGACACGATTTTTCACCGTGCGGTTGCCGGGGAGTTCGATGGCGTGCTCTGCATGTATCACGACCAGGGGTTGATCCCGCTCAAACTTCATGCGTTCGATCAAGGCGTGAATGTCACGCTCGGGCTTCCCTTCGTGCGCACGAGTCCGGATCACGGCACGGCCTTCCACATCGCGGGCAAAGCCCTCGCACGGCCGGACAGCATGATCGCCGCGATCGGTCTTGCTGCCCGGATGCTTCATTCCCCTGAAGATCGCCGGACGTTCCCCAATCATTACGATGAAAACCCGTAGAATCGGCATCCTTCGCGGGAGAACTGGAAAAAGCCGGTGCCGGTGGGGTAGAGGGCGCTGAGGGCCTGGGCAAGTTTCCAGAAGCCCGCGTCCTGGCCGATGCCGTCTTCAACGAGAAACCGTTTGAGTGCGCCGCCGCGACCAGTGGCGAAGAGGATCATACTCGTAGGCGAGGCCGAGCCGCATGGCCTCAATCCCCAGGCGGAACGCGAGAAATAGCGTGTTTGAGGCGGTTGGGCAGTTTCATTGAGGATCCGCCTGACGATTTGCAGGAATCCGGGAGCCGGAACTGTGGATAAATTGGAAAGATGGCCTGCATTTTTTTCAGCGCCTCTCCTCCCCGCCTCGCCTGAATTGCGGCCAATGCCTGGTCCGCCCCGAAATGTGGGGCCGTCCGTCCAGCGAGAAATTCAACATTTTTCAAGCCCAGACGGGTGAAGAGCGTGCCGTCGTCTGATCCGGCGTCAGCTTGGAGCGCATTTCCCAGAGGCGGTGCTGACGAGTGCATCACTGACAAGATCACTGTCGCCAAAGGAGAGATCACAATTGATCTCTGTTACCTTCCCTCTTCCAAGGAACTGGTAAAAAGGGAGTGGAGCCTAGGGGATTCGAACCCCTGACCTCCTCAATGCCATTGAGGCGCTCTACCAACTGAGCTAAGACCCCGAAATAATTTGCTGCAAGATAGTTACGACAGATTTTAACAGGCTTACAAAAATCTCTTATCCCCCGATCTTGTAACCCGCAGGCTGCGTGTGTGAAGACAGCAAACCCACAGGTTGAGAATCCGGTTTCCCCAAAGACTGATGTTCCATGTCTCTATCGTTACTCATCGAACGGTGTGCATTATGCACTGGTAAAACACGAGGGCAAACAAAAACGCGACAACAAAAACAAATGGAGGCGAGGGGAGTCGAACCCCTGTCCTTCAAGCGATCACCACAACCTTCTAC
>JBAXTX010000039.1:0-20237 GCA_037129975.1 Verrucomicrobiia bacterium
CTTCTCCGCCTCGCGCTGCCAGTTCCAGACGAGCGATGACGGACAGACGACGAGGTGCGGACCCGGATGGCATTCCATCATGGCGAGTGCCTGGACGGTTTTCCCCAAGCCCATCTCGTCGGCGAGGAGCCCGCCGGATTTCGAGCGCGCGAGGTGGAGCAGCCAGCGCGCTCCTGTCACCTGATACGGCCTCAGCCGGGCCCCGAGCGGCCCGAGCGGCAGATCCGGCGGAGCGGGATAATCCCCTTTCCCGCTCCACAAAGCCATGCTCTCCTCAAGGTATCCGCGCTGTTCGGACCGCACGCGATAGATGCCGCGTTCCTGCGAAGGGTCGCAGTCGCGCAGGACTTCCTCGAGGTCCGCCGCCAGGTCCGCATCCGGCACGGCGAGGCGTCCGTCCCTGAGTTTCAGGCGCGGGCTGCCGCTGCGCAGGAGCCGCTGCACATCCTGCGGCGAAAGCACGGCCTCGCTCCCGGCGGTGAAGTGGACATGAAAATCCAGCCATCCGTCGTCTTTTTCCCGGATGGCAAAGTGCGGCTCGATCCGGACGATGTCACGCGTGACATGCGAGAACCGCTCGCCCATGCGGACATTCCATTTTTTGCGCAGGCGCGGGAGCGCGGCCGCGAAGAACTTCACGGTGGCGTTCTCTCCCCGCAGGGCCGCTTTGCCCCGGTAATTCTCAAACCCGCAGGCGAGAAGCTCCCGGAGTGCCTCGGCTTCGACCGCAGGGTTCGCCGCGCCGGGGCGTGTGTAGTGAAAAGAAATCTCCGCCTCAAGATGGCGCAGGGAACCCTCGATCGCGAGTGTCACGGCCGGGATTTCCGAAGTGGCTTCGGCGTGCGGGACGGCCGTCGGCATCGGGACGGACGGCTTGCTTGCCGAGGGATTCAGGACCTCGAGGCCGACAGCCACGGCGTGAGCGCAGATGATCCCACGGGCCCGCGAGTCGCGGCACGGACAGAGGTTCTCGACATCCGTCGCACTCCGGAACTTCAGGCCGGCGAGAAATGTTTTTCCATCCGAGGAGATTTTTCCTTTCAGCACCGGCGGTTCGTAGGCGGCCTCGGAAACACGGCCTGCGGCGCGGATCGCACGGGCTTCCTTGAAAACCGGCCATCCGCACATCGAAACCAGAAATTTCTCCGTGAGCTCCATGACGGGTGTTTTATTCCGGAAACCGCCAGCCACAGAGGAAAAGTTTCAAGGGGATCCGGCGGGGACGTCGGAACGCCGGACCGACCAGACGATGTCGCGCTGGCCATTTTCCTTCTTGGGGTTTCCCTGATTGTCAATCAGGTCGGGACCGACGCTGTAGATGAGAATGTTCGCGTCCCATTCCTTGTAAATGAATTCGCCGCCGGTGAAGGGATCCGTCGGCAGGGGACCTGGAACTTCCGCGAGGCCCTTCGGATAATGTCCATTGGCGGCGCGGAACTTTTCCGCGCGGAGGCCGAGAAGAGCGAGATCGAGCGACACCTCGACTTCGTGCAGTTTGCGGGCAATGTTGTCGAGTCCTGGCGCGGTAAGCCGCGTCAGCAATGCCGTGCGGGGGATTTCGGCCAACAGTTTCCCGGCCTCCCGTTCACCGGCCTGAGGGTCGCGGATCACTTTTCTGATCCCCAGCATGAATCGAAGGTAAGCGGTGTAGTCGGCAATCAGAAGCGGATGCAGAGGATATTGATAGATCCACCATACTGCTTTTGTTCCCCGGTTCACCTTTCCAGATAAGACAACGTCTCCGAGTGCGGACAGATACCCGCTCAGCCCGATCTTTCGCGAAAGCAACGGCTCGAAGATGCTTGCTCCTCCGAAGATTCTCTCGCCATCGAGCGCGAGGACAAGCGATGGGCGGGCCATATCCCGGTGGTTTTTCACAGAGATCTCCAAGTCATCATTCTCACCGGCCGTGGCCCCGGTCTTTGCAAGCACATCCATGATTGCCGAGAGGCACATCTGCTCGCCGGAAACCCCGACCAGCCAGGGGATGAGCATCGGGTCGTTCATGTAGTAGAACCCGCAAATCTTCATCCCGGAACGCATCTCGCTCACCGCACCCGCGGCATCTCCGTCCTTTGCCAGACACCATGAGTGGTTGAGAAGAAGACGGAGTGCGGAGAACATGGATGTGGCATCCGAAACGTCGAGCGCGATCCCCTTCGCATAATCCCTGTCGAAATAGCATTCCTGTTTCGTGGCGGCCTCGGAAAGCAGTTGCAGGACTTCCCTTGCGTCAGGTTCCGCAAGAAAGCTCCTGATCGAGGCGAGTTCTTTTTCCGGAAGCCGGGTCGTGTCATTTTTATGAGAAGCGCCCGGCGTGCCGGGCGTGCAGCGCAGGGCCGGGGAATCCTTCGCCATTTTCTTCACGAGCCCTGCGGCGCGCTTCAGAAGCGGGGCGGCATTCCGGTCACCCTGCGGGACTTGAGGAAAAAGATCCCGGGCAGAGACGGGCAGACCGTTCTCCTTGATCGTCTTCATGACGGCCCGCAATCCATCGTTCTCGACTTTAAGCCAAAACAAAGAAGCGCCGACCACGCCGAGAAGGGCCATGCACCACAACAAAACCATGCCGACGATCCACTTTTTCAAGAGCACGATTTTCGGGGGCATGGCTTCGCAGAGCAAGCCCTATCCTTGTTCCGCGCGGTGGATTTCGATGAGGTGGCTGTTGAAGGGGGTTTTCCCCCACATGGGGCGGATCGTGAGGACGAGGCCGGAGTTGCGGAAGAAATTTTCAATTTCGGATCGGACGGGGAATTGGCAGCGTCCGCCTCGGATCCAGCCAAATGTGCGGACGAACGCCTCTTCCACGAGAGTGGCGAGGTAGCGCCACGAGGAATCGCGGAACGTCGTGCGGATGAGGGCGCGTCCGCCCGGGGCGATTTTAGAGGCGAGGGAATGGAGCACGCCATTCTGCTCGTCGGAGTCCATGTAGTGGAGGACGTCGAGGAGGACGATGTCGCCGGAAAAATCCGGCAGTGCGCGGGCATCCCCGGCGAGGAATTCCAAATTCGGATAGCAGCTGGCGACCAGATCGCGGGCGGTGCGGACTTTTCCGGCATCCGGCTCGATTCCTGTGATCGGCTGGGAGCATCCGCACTCGCGGAGATAGGCGGCGAGGAGTCCGACGCCGCATCCGACGTCGAGGAGGGGTCGGGGCGAGCCGCAGAGAGCGGCGGCGACTGCCGGGTAGGCGGGGTCCCAACCGGCCTTCCCCTTGCAGTAGCCGTGCAGGAACTTGAACGTCCGGAATCGCCGGGCGGCGCGGCGCGCGGGATTCATGGTTTTCTCCTGTGCAGGAGCCAGAGGAAGGCACCCGGGAGCCCCCAGATGGCGGACATCATGTAGCCCGCCAGAGAGATCGCGATGGCGGTTCCTGTGGGAACATCCGCCAGCGTCCCGAGGAGCAGCGCAAAGACGCTCTCGCGGACGCCGACGCCGCCAAGGCTGACCGGCATCCCGGAGAGGATATCCACCGTCGGCATCAGCGAGAGAAAGTTTCCCATGCCGGGATCAACGCCGTAAGCGCGCGCGGAAAAGTAGTAGGTTGTGAAAAAAAGCCCAAGCATGAGAGTCGCGAGGAGCAGTGCGAACAAGGTGCGCGGCCACTGGATCGCGCATTGGAAATAGACGCCGGAAAGCTCGATCAACTTGGCGCGGCCCGGCCAGCGCGCGGGAAGGCGCGAGACGATTCCCCGGGCGGAAAGAACCACCGAGACAGCAATCAACAGCGCGATGACACAGAGATAAATCACCATGGCGTGAATGAGTCCGGCCACGAGCGGGCTGGTTGTCAGCCAGGAGTGCTTCCATGCCATGAGCGAGGCTCCGAGCACGATCATGGGGACCGATCCGGCCAGATGATCCATGACGACCGAAAGCGCGGCGCGGGCCGCGTCGTGGCCGCGCGCGGCAAGAAGACCGATCTTGACCACATCGCCGCCCGCGCCGCCGGGCAGAAACAGATTGCAGAAAAGCCCCGCAAAAAAGATCCCCGCAGATTCGAAAAAACCGATGTTCATCCCGGTCATTCCCAGAAATATCCGCCAGCGGATCAGGCAGAGGATTTGGACGGAACCGGCAAGAAGAAGCCCGGCGGTCAGCCAGCGCGGGTCGGCGGAGAGAACGACCGATGTGAAATTGCCGCGGAAACCCGGGCTCGAGAGCAGTGCCACAAGCAGTGCGACGCTCACGGAAGCCTGTAAAACGAGGATCGGCGCGCGGGATTTTTTCGGTTCGGTCACGAAGCCGGATACGTTGACAGGCGGCGGCGGCGGCGGTCAATGCCGAGTCCGGATAAATCACGGCGGGGCAGAAACCGCATCACCAGGGACACCCCCGTCCTCAATCGAGGATCTTGGATTCGAGTTTCGAGATCCGGTGGATCAGCCAGGCTGCGATATCAAAATCGTCGCCCAGCGCGGAGAGCCCGAGCCGGGTTGCCTCCGGAAATCTCTGGATGTCGGAGAAAATCCTTTTGCGCAGATCCTCGACGGCCGGACTGTGGTGACGGCTTTTCTCGTGGAAGGCATGGATATCCGCCGGGTCGAGCGAAGCGGTGGCCTTGGCGGCCAGCGCCAGGTTGGATTCGAGCCAGGCATGGTGCCCGGCGGCCCGCGCGGCGGCTTCCGCGGGCAGCGAAGCCAGCCTGTCCGCAAATTCCCCAACGGCCTCGCCGATGTGGCGGATCGTGTGCAGCCATGCCCGGAAGCGCTGGAGACGGAGCGACTGCCCGGCATTCAAGTGGCTGTCCGAGGCAAGCAGCACGCAGAAATTTTCAATCGAGGCGCCGAGTTGAACAAAAGTTTGGGAGACGTGGCTCTCCGGGTCCGGGGATCCGCTGGATTTCAGATTCAAAGTGGCGATCAGGCGTCCGAGTTCTTTTGGCAGGAGGTCCAGCGCCGTTGCGGGGTCCACGAGCGCCTGGGGGCTGAGAAACGCCGGGGCATTGGGGGCGGCGGCCGGATTGTTGGGCCAGAGCTTTTCCAACAGTCCGGCGCAGGCAGGCAACAGCGGGGTCATGAGCAAAGCCGGCAGCAAATTCGAGAGCAGGAACACCACGGCAAGCTGGATGGGTGGTCCGCCGCTGACTTCCCGAACAAGCGCGCCGATGAGCGGAACGCCCGCTTGCTCCGCATAGAAAAGGAGCATCATGAGCACCCCGCTCACCACACAGAAAAGGTCTTCCATGCGCACGAGCCGCAGCGGCTTTCCGGTCATCCCCACCGACAGAAAAATCCGGAGGAAGATCGCGCCGAGGTTGGTCCCATAAATGACCGGCATGGCCTGGTGGACCGGGAGGGCTCCCGCTCCGGCCAGAGTGATCACGAGCATTGCGGCCCCGGTGTTGGATTGAAGGATGGCGGCCGCGGCGATGCCGCAGACAAATGCCGGGAGAGACAGGCTCAGCGCTCCGTCGAGAGCGGAGCGGAACCACGGGGCGTCCTTGAGCGGGGCCGCGCCCGCGCCCATCTCCCCGAGCGCAAAGAGGATCAGCGCCACCCCGAGCAGCGCCCCGGCAATCGTATTCCACGGCTTCGCACGCACCGAGCCCATGAAGATTCCGGCCCCTCCCACGAGGTAGGCCACGAGAGGGTGGATGTTGACCGCCGCGAGAAAGGCTAGCGCCGTCAGACCGACGTTGCTCCACACCACGACCATCCGGGCGGGCGGGGTCTGGATAAGCCCGCTGCCAACCATGCTGACCAGTATGAATGTCACCGCCGTCGCGCTCTGCATGAGACCCCCCGCCACAAGACCGAGAAGGGCGGCAAGGAACGGCGTGTGCGTGGCCGATTTGACGAGATTCCGGAACCCCCCGCCGCTCAGTTGCCGGAGGTTTTGCCCCACCAGCTGGAGCCCGAGAAAAAACAATCCGAGGCCGAGAACGAGGCTGTTCAGCGGGGACATGAGGGAAATTTCAAAGCACGAGTCCGAGCCCGCCGAGAAGGTCGCGCGTCTCGGCGGAGGTTTTGTTCAGGACGCTGTGGATGCCGAGCGACGAGGCGACCTCGCAGAGGAGCGGGCGATCCTCGATATAGGCGACTTCCCCGGGGCGGACCTGCGCGACATCCAGGGCCAGACGGTAAATGTCGAGATCCGGCTTCCGGAAATGCACAAAGGCCGAGACGATGAAAAAATCCACGAATTCCTTGAGTTGGAACCGCGCGATCCGGTCCTCGGCCACCTCGCGGCCCTCGTTGCTGACCACCGCGATCTTGAGCCCGTAAACCGCCTTGAGCCGTCGCACGAGGTTGATGGTGTCCGCATAGGGCTGCGCCTGGTCGAGAATGTATCGCGTGACATCCGCCGCCGTGTAGTCGCGGGGCTCGAAGAAGATGATCTGCCGGAGATAGATTTCGAGCGACATCTTCCCCTGCTCGTAGGTGTCGTAGGTGACCCGGTGCCGGTGGTCGAGCTCGTCGTAATCCACCCCGAACCGCGCCGCGGTTTTTTTCCGCAGCGCCGTGTCCCAGCCGTTCGTCAGAAGGACTCCGCCGATATCAAGAAAAAGCGAGGTGATCGGTTGCATCACCGCAATAGAGCACGGGGCACCGAAAAACGAAAGCGGCAAACGGGCGCTACAACTTCCCGGTGGCCCGGTAGTGTGAGCATGCCGCAAGCAGCGCCTCGTCGAGCCCGATTCGCGGGCTCCAGCCGGTGGCCGCCCGGAACGCCGACGGATCCACCACCCAACGCCCCGGCCAGATTTCCCTCGCCCGGTCGCGGGTCAGGCTCGGAGCGGCTTTCCTCCAGGACGGCACGGCGTCCACCGCCGCCGCAAGCAGGCGCACCAGCGGTTGCGGCACGCGCAGGGTCAGTCCCCCGCCTCCGACCGCACGGGCCGCCGAAGCGATCAGCTCGCAGTCCGAAACCGGCCGTTCCGATGCCAGGTAGAACGGCCCCGGGCGCCGACAATCAAACGCCGTGAAAATCGCCTCCACAACGTCTTCCACCGCCAGAAAACTAAAAATCTTTTTCCTAAGACCGGGCTTTGTCCGCACGAATCCCCGCACCATTTTGAAGAGCGGGAGAGTTGCGGAATCCCTGGCTCCCAGAATCATCGGCGGACGAAGAACCGTGATATTTCGATCGGGAAATTCCCGTGCGACAGCGTTTTCCATCGCCAGCTTCGATTCCCCATACCAGGTGATGGGACGGTCCGGATCGCCTTCTGTCCTTGCGGACCGGCCGGACGGGGTCGGTCCGCCGGCGGATTGTGAGGACAGGATAACGACCCGGCATTCGTGAGGGAGGGCGCGGAGCACGCGGAGCGACCAATCCACGTTGGCCGCAAAATACTCCTCGCGGTTTCTCGCAAAAAGAACGCCGGCAGACAGCACCGCATGGGTGGGAGCGCCCCATCCACCGGGCTCGGGCCCGAGCGGGATCGCGGAATCCTGTGGCAGGCCATCCTCCCTGAGGCATGCCCGGAGCTTGTCGGGGTTCCGCACCGGTGCCCGCACCGGGATTCCGCTTGCGGCGGCGCGAAGCAGGAGGTTGCGCCCGACAAATCCGGTCGCGCCGGTTACAAGAAGGGAGTCCATTCGCCGAAAATGCTGTGGAGGGAAGCTTTCAAGATGCGGCCTATTTCAGCTCCAATTCCCGCAGGGGCTCCGGGGAGATCGCCACCAGTCCCGAAAACGGAAAGTCGAGGTTCACGATGGTGTAAAGCGTGAGGCAGATGACTCCGGTAAGAAGCATGGCCATGACGGCTTGCGCGTGGATATTCGGGGGAGCAAAAAGAAAGGTGAAGCCGACAGTGGCAACCCCGCCCGCCAACAGCACGCACCAAAGGAAAGGGATGAGCCCGGACGAGGAATCGTCGATGCGCGAGGTTCTCAGTTCCTTGAGGCGGTTCAGATTTTGAACGGACTCCTGGAAAAAAGCCCCCTCCGAGGCGTCGCCCACCTTATGAAACACATAGGCGTCGGAAAGTTGATTGAGCAGCTCCGTGGCCTGCGGGCTGGCCTTCCCCCGCGCAAGGCTCTTCCACTCCTGATGGACCAACGCGTCACGATAATCCCTCAGGAGCTTCCGAATTTGATCCCGAAATTCCGGAGGGGACGCCTTGGCATTGGCGTAAAGATCCCCAAGGCACCTGGCCTCCTGAACCACGTTGGAGCCGGTTGTGGAATAATACTGCCAGGTGGTCGCGACGATGAAGGCCAGGAAGATGCCGTAGATCGTTCCCAAGGCGCCAAAAATCGCGCCGGTCACATCGTGGTGCTGGCTCAGAAAACGATTGGGAACCGCCCGTTTCGTCAGAAGAAGCCCGAGATACGCGAGGATCACCGGACATAGGATGCAGACCACTCCGAGCAGAAACGGCGAAAGATTCAGCGCGAGATGCTGCTCCACAGAAAGGGAAGATCCTACAAGGTCATTCATCTCGGGAATTGGGATTTCAATGGCGCATAGGCGGCAAATCGGACCTCTCCGCCAATCAAGAATTCAATCTGTCCGGTGACGGGAAGCATGTCCAGTTTTTAGGGCCGTTAATAAAAAGAAAATATTTACTATTGTCAAAGCCTAGTATTTTGTGACTATATTGGCTTTTGTTAATTATGAACATATCACACATCACCAGTCATTCCCTTCGTCGTCTGCTCAGCCTGACGGAGAAGAAGGAACAACTCATCAAGGGCATCGAGGACGTGGAAACCGAAATTTCCAAGACCCTCAAGGGGGTCGTCACGTCGGTTGTCGAGGCCGCCGAGGCCGTCACCCCTTTCAAGCCCAAGGCGAAAAAGGGCGCCAAGAAAGCTAAAGCCACCAGGTCCGGGGGGCTCAAGGATCGGATCATCGCGCTGCTCGAAGCCGCCGGTGATCAGGGTCTCCGGGTGAAGGAAATCGCGCAGAAGCTGAGTTCCAAGCCGGCAAACATTTCCGTCTGGTTCAGCACGACCGGGAAAAAACACGCCACGAAAGTCGAGCCCGGCCGCTATGCGTTGAAGGGGTCCGCCCGCAAGCCGGTTGCCACGGCCGCCAAGCCGGCCAAAGCAAAGAAAAAGAAAAGCAACATGAGCCCCGAGGGACGCGCGAAACTCGCCGCCATGATGAAGGCGCGCTGGGCCGCGCGCCGCGCGGGCAAACCCGCCAAGAAAAAATCAGCCAAAGCCTGAGTCGCTCTCTCCACTCCCCGGCGGTTTCCGGCAACGGGATCGCCGGGGATTTTTTTGATTTCATCATCGAACCGAAGGAGGGAAAATTCCCAAGCCCCATGGTGCTGCCGGAAGAAGTTCCGGGGTCAAGCGGTTCGCGCGATTCGTGATGCGGGGCGGACGGAGGCGGGCGGGTGCCGCCGGAGCCCTTGGTGTGCGTCCGAAGCTTCTGCTCTTCGATTTCGACGGCACGCTCGCGGACACGTTTTCGTGCGGGGTCGGGATCCTCAACCTGATGGCCCCAGAGTTCGGATACCGTCCGCTCGCCGTGGCGGATCTCCCGCGTGCCCGGGACATGCGCACCGGCGAGCTCATGAAATTCCTCGGCATTTCCGCGACCCGGTTGCCGAAAATTTCGCGCCGGGGAAAGGAAGAGATGAACAAGCGGATGGATGCGGTTGAGCCGCTTCCCGGAATGGCCGGTCTTGTCCGGCGTCTGAGCTCGGAGGGATTCCGTCTTGGAATTCTCACTTCCAATTCGGAGGAAAACGTCGCGGTGTTCCTCAGGAAATTCGACCTGGAGGTTTTTGAGTTTGTCCACACGTCCTCGAAGCTGGCCGGCAAAGGCCGCATCATACGAAAGATTCTGAAGCGACTTCGGATGAAGCCGAAAGAGGTGCTCCTCGTGGGCGACGAGGTGAGGGACGTTGAAGCGGCCCAGGAAACGGGAGTCCATGTGGCGGCCGTCAGTTGGGGCTACAACAGCCTCAAAGCCCTCGCCGGAGCAAATCCCGACCACCTCGTTGGGACACCCGTGGCGCTTGCGGAGTTGATTTGCGGATTGCCGGGATGATGCGCCCATGCCGGTGCCTCCGGTATTTTTTGAATCGTCCGATGCTTTCGAGAGAGAGCCTCAGTGGATTTCGACCGGGCACTTGGGCATCGCCCGCAGGAAGGATTTTCCATACGGCTTGCTGACGATCCGGCTGTCGAGGATGACGATCGTGCCGGTGTCGGTTTTGCTGCGGATCAGGCGGCCGACTCCCTGTCTGAGGCGGAGGATCGCTTCCGGGAGCGAGTAGCTTTCAAATGCGCGTCCGCCCGCGGCCTCGATCGCCTCGAGCCTTGCCTCGGTGAGCGGATGGTCGGGAGTGGCAAACGGAAGCCGCGTGATGATGACACTCGAGAGAGCGTCACCGGGCACGTCCACGCCGGTCCAGAAGCTGGACACCCCGAACAGGACGCTGTGGGGGTTCTCGCGGAATTCCCTCACCATGCGCTGCGCGGGCATGCCGCTGCCCTGCACCAACAACGGCCAGCCTTTTTTCTCGAAGTGCGTCTCCATGCTCTCGGCCACCGCGCGCATCGTCTGGTAGCTGGTAAAAAGCACGAACGCCCGGGCAAGGCTTTTGTCCGTGAAATGTGCGATCCACTTTCCCAGCGCCGTTTCATAGGCGGTGTCTTTCGGCTCGGGCATCTGTCGCACGACGTGGAGGCACATCTGCTTTTCGTAATCAAACGGGCTCCCGATCTGCAGGGCAGTCACTTCCTCCGCGCCCACGCGCTGCCGGAAATACGAGAGGTCGGGCGTGCCGGTCGAGAGCGTCGCGCTCGTGAGCACCGAGCACGCGCCCTCGCGGAAAAGGAGCCGCCGCAGCGCGTCGGCCAGGTCCACGGGCGCGGTGCGCAGCGTGCAGAACTGTTCCTTGCGTCCGGATTGCTCGACCCAATAGACGTGATCCGGTTGCTCCAGAGCCAGAAAATCCGTGATGGCCGCGCGGGCTGTCCGCAGCTTGCGGGCGGTATCCTGCAACTCGGACGCACTGATCTCGTCCTGGCAGCGCACCGCTTCGTTCCCGATCAGCTCACCGAGCCTCGCCAGATTCGCGCAAACCTCCCCGCCGTCGGCCAGGCCCGCCTCGCGCACCCGGAATTCGCGCCCTTTCTTGAACGTGCATTTCGACGCCACGCTCGAAAAAAAATCGTCCGCCACGGGGAGGATCTCCGCAACCGCCTTGCACGCCGGGCCATTTTTCATCACCTGGAAGAGCCCTTTTTTCGTGCGGGGATTGTAGAGGCGCTGGACCGCGCGCCGGAGGCCGGACTGGGAAACCTCCATCCCGATGTGCCGCGAGGCGACCTCCTCGATCGTGTGTGCCTCGTCGAAAATTACAAAGTCGTTTGCAAAAAGCAGACCGGCGGTGCGGTTCTCCGCATCCTCGACCGCGCCGAGCAGCGTGAAAAACAGGGCGTGATTCAGCACGACCATGTGCGCTCCGGCGATCCTGCGGCGCAACGCCTGGTAGTGGCACCCGGACTGCGGCCCGCACGTTTTCGGCGTGCAGAGGTGCTGCTCGCTGCGCACCTCCTCCCACACCGCAGGATCCGGCTGTTCGAGGAAATCGCTGAGCGATCCGTCCTTCGTCGCCAGGCTCCATTCGCGGATCCTCTCCAGCTCGGATTTCTGTTCGGTGGAAAAAAGGTCGCCCGCCTGGTGGAACGCGCGCGACAGGCGGGTCGAGCAGAGGTAGTTCTGCCGGCCCTTCATCAGCACCGCTTCGAAATCCTCTTCCACCAACTGCTGGACAAACGGGATGTCTTTAAAAATCAGTTGCTCCTGGAGCGCGATCGTGTGCGTCGAGATCACCGCCTTCCGTTTCGTCCGCACTCCGTGGAGCGCCGCGGGCACGAGATACGCCAGCGACTTGCCGACTCCCGTCCCCGCCTCGACCACGATCTGCCCGCCGCGCTCCAGCGTGCGGGCCACCGCGCACGCCATGTCCTGCTGTTCCTTGCGGAACTCGAACCCCGCCCCGCGCGAGAGCTTCCCGGTCTCGGAAAAAATCCCGTGGACCTCCCGCTCAAATGCGGACACCCCGCCGCCCGCCGCATCCTCCCGAAGCGATATCATGGATTGCCTAGCCGCCCGACGAATGCCGCCATCCGCTCCATCGCGATTTTGATCTGGTCGAGTCCCGTGGCGAAGCTGCAGCGCACATGGCCTTCGCCACTGGCACCGAAGGCCGAGCCCGGGACGACAGCCACTTTTTCCTCGGTGAGCAGGCGCAGCGAAAACTCCCGGCTCGTGAGCCCGGCGATCTTCGGAAAAACGTAGAACGCCCCCTTCGGCTTGTGGCAATCGAGGCCCATGTCGTTGAGGGCGCGGGTGATGAAATTCCTGCGGCGCTCGTATTCCTTCCGCATTTTTTCGACGCACTGGTCGCCGCGTTCGAGGGCTTCGATCGCGGCGTCCTGGCCCATGATCGGCGCGCAGAGGATCGCATACTGGTGGATCTTCATCATGGCCTCGATGAGGACAGCGGGCGCGCAGGCAAAGCCGATCCGCCACCCGGTCATCGCAAAGGCCTTCGACACCCCGTGCAGGAAAACCGTGCGTTCCTTCATTCCCGGAAATGCGGCGATGCTCGTGTGCGTGCCCCCGTCGAAGATCAGCTCGCTGTAAATCTCGTCGGTCATCACGACAAGGTTGCGGCGGATGCAGACCGCCGCGATTTCCTCCAGGTCCGCGGGTTCCATCGTGGCCCCGGTCGGGTTGGTGGGAAAATTCAGCATGAGCACTCGGGATCGGGAGGTGATCGCCTTTTCCAATGCCGCGGCGGTGAGACGGAACCCTTCCTCCGCGCGCGTCTCGATGGCACGGGCGACGCCGCGCGCCAGCGTGATGCTCGGCGCGTAGGACACGTAGCACGGCTCGTGGTAAAGCACCTCGTCTCCCGGATTCAGCAGCGCGCGCAGGGCAAGGTCAATCGCCTCCGAGACGCCGACAGACACCAAAACCTCCGAAAGCGGCTCGTAGTTCAGACCGTATTTCCGGCCCGCATAATCGGAGATCGAGCGGCGCAGACGGGGCAGCCCGAGATTCGAGGTGTATCCGGTGCGTCCGCGTTCGAGCGCGTAAATCGCGGCCTCGCGAATGTGCCACGGGGTCGCAAAATCCGGCTCGCCGATCCCCAGCGAGACGACGTCGTCCATCGTCTGGACAATTTCAAAAAAGTCACGGATCCCGGAGCGAGGGATTTCGCGGACGTGGTCGGCGATGGCGATGCTCACGGCGAGACGGAGAGCCGCTCATCGGCGGGATCGAAGTTGTGGAAGGCTCCGTTTTCCTTGTACGTCTTGAGCCGGAAATGGGTGGCCGTCGCCTGGACAGCCCCGATGGTGCTGAGCTTCTCCGCGACAAAGGCGGCCGCGGTCCGCAGGTTCGCCGCCTCGATCACGATGAGCAGATCGTACCCTCCGCTGAGCAGGTAGCAGCTCCGGACTTCTTCAAATTTTGAGATGCGTGAGGCGATCCGGTCAAACCCGCCCTCGCGCTCGGGAGTGATCTTCACCTCGATAATTGCCGTCACCTTGTCGGTGTCCCATTTCTCGGAGTTGATAATCGCCTGGTAGCCTAGGACCACCCCTTCGGCTTCGAGTTTCGCAATGGCCGAATTGACCTCCTCGAGTTCCATGTCGAGCAGGCGCGCCATGTCGGCACGCGGCATCAGCGCATTCTGTTGCAGGAGATCAATAATGGCGTCCATAGGATCTCATCATGAAATCCCCGGCGTCGCTTGGCAAGCACGGGAAAAACAGCACGGGCAAAACCGGGAAGCCTCATGAGTTCTGAGGCTTGAAGCGGAGGCGGAGGCGGAACATGATCTCCGGATGGCAAAACCGACGGATGGCACAGTCATTTTGGGATGCGGGTTTGCGGCAAAATACCCCGAGGGGGGAGGCAATTTTTCCGTCCCGCTCCAATACCTTCTCGGCCTGCGCCGGATGCGGCGGCCCGCGCTCTGGCTTGAGGTGATGCATTCGACGGGCGATCCCGCCCGCGACGCGAGGATTGCCGCGACGTTTCGGCGCCGGCTGCGGGAATTCGGGCTCGACGGATCGTTCTGTCTGATCATTTTTCCGAAAGAGACGGGCGGGCAGGACCTTTCCCGCGCTCGTTTCTTCGGGCTTTCCCGCCGGAAATTTCTCGATCTGACCGGCGGCCCGTGTGTGCTCCTGAACCTGAGCTATTCGATCCGGATGCCCCTTCTCGGGCGATTCACCGCGCGGAAGCTGTGCAGCCTCGATCCCACGGAGGTCTGCTTCTGGATGCAGCGCATGGAAATGGGGCAGTCCTACCATGAGGAATTCTGGTCCATCGGGCTCAATCTTTACGGCCCGGAATCGAAGGTTCCCAAAACGTCCGTGCATTGGAACACGTATTACCCTCTGGTGGATACCACGCTCTTGGAAGCCGCGCCCAGGCCGCCCGCGGACCGGTTCACGACAATCGGGCAATGGTATTGGGACGGCATGATCGAGTGGGACGGAGCGTGGCGGGATTTTTCAAAAAAGGCCGCGTTTGAAAAATTTGCGGCCCTCCCTTCCCTTCATCCGGATGCCACATTCGAGCTGGCCATGAACCTCGCCTCCGACGATCCCGAGAGTCAACGGATCACGGTGCTCGGATGGCGCCATGTCGTCCCGCACACGATCACCCGCACGCCGCGGCTCTATTACGATTACCTCCGGCGTTCGACCGCCGAGTTCAGCGCGGTGAAGCTGGAGAGCTTCGCGATGTCCGGCTGGCTGAGCGACCGATCGGCCGTCTATCTCGCGCTCGGGCGACCGGTGATCTCCGAACCCACCGGCGCCCACCTCCCCGCGGCGAGCGGGATGTTCTTTGTCCGCAACATCGAGGAGGCGTCGGAGGCGGTCCGGCGCGTCCGCTCCGACTGGAAGACGCATTCCCGTGCCGCGCGCCGCTGCGCGGCGGATTGCTTCGACTCGGTCGTCAACCTCCGCAAGATCCTCGGATAATTTTTTCCCTCGCCCGGACGTGAGTTTCGGCTTAGAAATGAGTTGATGGCCTCCCAACAAAATCCGTTTGTTCAAAAGCTGATCGACAAGTTCAGCAACGCGCGGGATTTCACGATCTCGTTTGTTCTGCACGTCATTCTTGTGGCGGTTTTCGGCACGACGGTTCTTTTTCAGGCTGTTCAGGAGCCTCCGGATTTTGAAGGCGAAGGCGGGGGGTTTGTCGGGGGAGAGGCGAATGCGCCGGCCCCGCCTCCGGACGTGCCGAAGCAGGTGCCACCGACACCGAATATCACGGTCACTCCGACAGCGAGCACGATCAGCACCATCACCACGGTCGCGGCACCTTCGGCGCTGAATTTCACGATGGCTCCGATGGTCGTGGCCCCGGTCACCCCGACAGCGGTTCCCGCCGCACAAATGGCCGCTCCCAAGCCGGCCGGGTTCGGCGGCGACGGTCTCACCAAAGGCCAGGCGTCCGCGATCAAAGCCTTCACGGGCGGCTGGGGCAAAGGCGTCGGGAGCGGCACGGGAACCCGCAACCGCGAGTTCGAATTCACGGCTTATCTCGGCCAGTATGCCGGAGGAAACTGGAACTCCACGATCCAGGTGGACGCCAACGGCCTCATTTGGAACGGAAGCCTTCCGAACCTTCTTTATTTCATGAGCTCGCAGTCGAAGAACAAGGTCAAGACGAACTACAAAAACGTCAAGGCGATCAAGCTGGATACCGATGAGATTTTCTCGGTCAAACCGCCCTTCATCTTTCTGACCGGCACCCGCGACTTCAAGCTCAGCGAGAAGGAAGTCGAGAACCTCCAGAAATACGTGCGTCTCGGCGGGGCGATCTGGGGGGACAGCTCGGTGCCCGGGCGCAACTCGCGTTTCGACATCGCGTTCCGGCGCGAGATGAAACGGGTGATCCCGGATGTGGACAAGGACTGGGACCCCCTCCCGGCCAGCCATCCGATCTACACACAGGCGTATTTCCCGGAGGTCAAAGAAATCCCGGCCGGCCTGAACTTCTACAAGGAGCCGATCTACGCGCTCAAGATCTTCGGGGAAATCGCGATCATCTACACGGCGAACGACTACGGGGACATGTGGCAGATCGGCCTCACAGAACAGGGACAGGTGGATCTGCGAGGAAATGAAAAAAATGTTTATGTCGCGATCAACCCGACCGTTTGGGACAACCGCGAAATCTACCTGCGAAACCTCACTCAGCCGTCATTGGCGCAGACCTACAAGTTCGGGACAAATCTCGTCATCCATCTCCTCACCCGCTGGGAGAAAAAGACCAGCACCGCCCCGTCGCTGTAGATCCTCACGGAAGCCCGGCGGCCTTCCAATCGACCCCGCGCATGTCGCCGGTTTCGAGGAACCTCTGGTGCATGGCAAAGGCGGCGCTGAGCGTGGCGGGGGTCTGGCCTTTGGTCACGCTGTCGAAATACCCGTGGAGTTCTTTGCGGAAGTCCGGGTGGGCGCACTTGCTCACGATCAGGCGGGCGCGCTCGTGCGGGGTCTTGCAGCGCAGGTCGGCGACCCCCTGCTCGGTGACGATCACCTGCACCGAGTGCTCGCTGTGGTCCATGTGACTGACAAGCGGGACGATCGGGCTGATTTTTCCTCCTTTGGCAAGCGACGGACAAGTGAAGATCGAGATGTAGCCGTTGCGGGTGAAATCACCGGATCCGCCGATGCCGTTCATCATGTTCGATCCCATGACGTGCGTCGAGTTGACGTTCCCCGAGAGATCGACCTCGATCGCGGTGTTGATCGTGATGATCCCGAGGCGGCGGACCATCTCCGGGTTGTTCGTGATCTCCTGCGGGCGCAGGCAGATGTGCTTTTTGTAGAACTCGAGGTTTTCGTAAACCTCCTTGAGAAGCCACGGGCTCACGGTCAGCGAGGTGCCGGTCACAAATTTGCACTTCCCTTTTTTGATCAGGGCGATGACGGAATCCTGGATGACTTCGGAATACATCTGGAATGGCGGGATGTCCGGGTTGTCACCGAGCGCGGCGAGCACGGCATTCGCAATGTTGCCGACCCCGGACTGCAAAGGCAGGAATTCCCTGGGAATCCGGCCGAGCCGGATCTCGCCGGCGAGGAACTCGGCAACATTCTCTCCGATCTTTTGGGTGATTTCATCCGAGGGGTCGAAGGGAGCGACCTCGTCGGGGAGGTTGGTCTCCACGATGCCGGCGATCTTTGCGGGATCGACCTTGATGAACGGAGCTCCGATGCGAGTGGAGCAGTCCTTGAGCGGGATAGGCTCGCGGTGCGGCGGATCTTTTGGCTGGTAAATATCGTGCAAGCCCCGGAGGGAAGCCGGATGATTGCGGTTGAGCTCGATGAGGATTTTGTCGGCAACCTGGCAGAAAGTCGGCGAGGCACCGACCGACGTTGTGGGGACGATCTCGCCGTCCTCGGTCACATCGCACGCCTCGACAACCGCCCATTGAAACTTCCCGAGGAACCCGTAGCGGACCTGCTGCGGGAGGGTGGAGAGGTGCATGTCGAAAAAGCGTGTCTTCCCGGAATTGATCGCGGCCCGCAGGTGCTTGTTCGACTGGTAGGGAGTCCGCCAGGCAATCGCCTCGGCGAGGGCGAGCTCGCCGTCAAGCGACTGCCCGGTCGAGGCCCCGGTCACCACTCCGATCTGAAGCGGGCGTCCGGCCTCGTGCTCGGCCTTCGCGCGCCTCGCCAGCGCCGTCGGAACCGCCTTGGCAGCACCGGCAGGGGTGAACCCGCTGAAGCCGATCGTGTCGTTGTGGTTGATCAATGCGGCCGCTTCGTCCGCGGTCATGAATTTGTCCCTGAGTGCCATGTTCGTTTCTTGTATGTTTGGTTGATCGCTATGCTGTTCGCCGAGATTTTCCGGACATCCCGCCCCTGCGTTTCGTCGGGAACACGGGCAAGATGCCCATGACAGGTTTATGCTGCAACAGCATTGTGGAAAAGCTCTTTAATATATTTCCCAAAGCTTCTCAATATTTTGATGCGGGACAAGAGATTCTCCGGCCGCGTCATCCAATATCCGAATATTCCCCTGCGGGTCGAGGCCGGCAAACCGCCCGATGACCTGCTTGCCGCCGGAAAGGGCCAGGCGGACCGGAACGGGTTCCGCCCAGCGCCGGTTGAGTTCCCGGATGGCCCCCGGCATCCCTGCCTCCTGCATTTCCTGGTGGGCGTCGGCGAGGACGTCGAGCGTGCGGACCGCCACTTCAAAGATGTCCGGGATGTCCGCCGGGACGGTTGGCACAGGGGGAACGGGCGTCCCGCCCGTTTGGGCACTGGCTTTTCCAAGCAAGTCCGGCGATTCACGGGCGGGACGCCCGTGCCCCCTGTTTTCTGCGTGGCAAAGAGAATCGGGCGGCTCAGGAAGCGAAGGAGCGCGGGCTCTTTCCAGGCTCGTGGCGATCACATCCAGCGCGGGGTCCGTCTTCCAAGGAGAGTTCCTGACATTGAGCCCGAAGCCGACGATGAGAGTCTCCCGGGTGGATTGCTCGATGAGAAGCCCCCCCAGCTTTTTTTTTCCGGACATGAGGTCGTTCGGCCAGCGGAGCCGGGCTCCCGGAACACGAAATCCCTCGAGCAGTCGCACGAGGTGGATCCCCACCATCAGGGAAAAGCCCGCCCATCTCTGCGTCCCGCCCTCCGCGGGCAGCACAGCGGATATCCAAAGCCCTCCGGGATCGGAGACGAAAACCCGTCCGAACCGCCCGCGTCCTCCGGTCTGGGCATCGGCACGCACGGCGCTCCAGGCGGGCAGATTGCGGGCGAGGTCGTTTGTCGAGCCGACGGTTCCGTATTCGTGGAGCCTCCATCCCGCGGTGCCGACGATTTGCAAGTTTTCCGTTTTTATTTCGGCGCGAGGATGCGCTCGACGTATTTGGCGAGGATGTCGCACTCGAGGTTGACCGCGCCGCCGGCTTCGAGTTCCCCGAGGTTGGTGACCTTGCGGGTGTGGGGGATGATCCAGATCGTGAAGGTATCTTCGCCAAGTTCCGCGACCGTGAGGCTGACCCCGTTGATCGCGACCGAGCACTTGTGGGCGATGTAGCGGGAAAAGACGGCGGGCATTTCAAAATCGAGGCGCAGGTCGCCGCCCTTGGGCGTGGCCGCGCGGAGCGTGGTGGTCGCATCCACATGACCCTGCACGAAGTGGCCTCCGAGGCGGCCGTCGGCGGCGAGCGCGCGCTCGAGGTTGACGCGGTCTCCCGGGCGGAGGGCCTTCAGATTTGTGCAGGCGAGCGTCTCCGCGAGGAGGTCGAACGCGATCTGCCCTTTTTTATGCGAAGCGACCGTGAGGCAGCATCCGTTGACGGCAACGCTGTCACCCGTGTGGATGCGCTTCTCGATTTGCGGCGCGAGCACAGTGAGCTGGGTGGATTCCGTGGTGCGGCGCAGCCATTGGCTTTCGCCCATTTCTTCAACAAGTCCGGTGAACATCGGCGGCATCATTCCCAAAAATCGTGCTCCTCTGCAATCGTATTCCCGAAAAAACACGTCCTTGCGGCACCGTCCCGACAAGACTATGAGGATTCCACCAATGCTAAGAAGATCCCCGGTTTCCTATGCGCCCCGGCTCGTCCGGTGGCTCCCCGCGCTCCTCATGGCCGGCTTTGCCGCGTGCGCGTTTGCTGCGGAGCCCTCCTTCCCGACCTCTCTGGAAAGCTACGCCGACCCGGCGCGGCCCGGCGTCCTGGCAAAGCTCGCGGGCCGGGTCGCGCAAGATCCGTTCAACCTCGTCGCGACGGCGATTTTTCTTGCGGCGATTGTCCATACGTTCCTGGTCGCCAAATTCCGCATCATCGCGCACCGGCTCGATCACGAATATGAAACCCTCGGACGCCGGGTGGAAAACGGGGATGCCTCCCTGACCGGGGAGCGGGACAAAAAAAAATTCTTTTCCGTGGTTTTCCATTTTCTCGGCGAGGTGGAGGTCGTCTTCGGGATCTGGCTCATCCCTCTGGCCGCGGCGATCATTCTGATGAAAGGGCCCGGGGTTGCGAAGTCCTACATCAACGGGGTGAATTTCACCGAGCCGATTTTCGTGGTTGTCGTGATGGCGATCGCCGGCTCGCGTCCGGTTTTGTTTTTTGCGGAGAAGTGCCTGGGCAAAGTCGCGCGTCTCGGGGGAGCGACGCCTGCGGCGTGGTGGCTTGCGATCCTCACGGCCGGCCCGCTCCTGGGTTCGTTTGTCACCGAGCCCGCCGCGATGACGATCTGCGCGCTCCTCCTGGTCTCGAAATTTTTCAGGTTTCAGCCGTCGCTTTCGCTGCGCTACGCGACCCTCGGACTTTTGTT
>JBAXTX010000004.1:0-41161 GCA_037129975.1 Verrucomicrobiia bacterium
GTGGCGGACGTGCAGGCGGTGCTGGATACCCTGGTGCCAAAAGTGGTGGACGTGCAGACGAGGGCTGGAAAGTGGTTTACGCTGCGCATCCAGCCCTACCGCACGCTCGACCATGTGATCGAAGGCGCGGTGCTCACGTTTGTGGACATCACGGAACGCAAAGAGATCGAGAAAGTGCTGGGGCAGACGCACCAGAAGCTCGAGACGACGCTCAACAGCATCACCGACGGGCTGCTGGTTCTTGACCATGACTGGCGCTACACCTACTTCAACAAAACGGGGGTGGATATCATCGGCATGCGCCCGGAAGATCTCATTGGCAAATGCGTCTGGGATGTGTTTCCCGACGCCAAAGGCACCAGGTTTCACGAATGCTTTCACAAAGCGGTTGAAATCGGCCAGTCCATTTCTTTTGAGGAGTATTACCCGGAGCCGGTCAACAAATGGCTGGAGTGCCACTGCTATCCGTCGCCCGACGGGCTTTCCGTTTACTTCCATGACATCACCGGCCGCAAACAGATGGAGGAGGCCCTGCGCAAGGCCAACGACCAGCTCCGCCTCGCGGTGGTCGTGCGCGATGCCCGCGATGCCATCACCGTGCAGGATCTCGAGGGCCGCACGATCGCCTGGAACCCGGGCGCGGTGCGGCTGTATGGCTGGAGCGAGGCCGAGGCGCTGGCGATGCACGTGCGCGACCGGATCCCGCAGGAGCTGCGCGAGGGCGCGCTGGACACACTTGCCAAGCTCAGCCACGCAAAAATCCTCGAGCCCTACCGCACCCGACGCCTCACCAAAGCCAGTGCGGCCGTCGAGGTCTCGATCATCTCCACCGCCCTCCTCGACGAGGCCGGGAAAATCTATGCCATCGCCACAACGGAACGCGCCGTGGAAGAGGGCGCGGCATGAAAAGCCGGGATAAAACCGCCCCGGAGGTTCCGGCGGCGGGCGCATTCTACAACCTGTTTGCGTCCAAACCGGCCGGCTCGTCACCTGCGGGCGAGCCCCTCTCAAAGGTCTCGCTCCGCAAGAAGGCCGAGGCTCACATTCGGGAAAGAGAGGAGCAGTCGTCGGAAAAACTCGATTCTCTGTCACCAGAGTCCATGCGGACGATTCTCCACGAACTGCGCGTCCACCAGATCGAGTTGGAGATGCAGAACGAAGATATGCGCCGGGCGCAAACGGACTTGGACGCCTCGCGGGCTCGGTATTTCGACCTCTACGATCTGGCCCCGGTGGGATACTGCACGGTCAGCGAGATGGGGCTGATCCTCGAGGCGAACCTCACCGCCGCCACACTGCTCCGCGTCGAGCGGGGCGCGTTGGTCGGAAGGCTGATGTCCGCCTTCATCTCCAAGGGAGACCAGGAACACTATTACTGGTGCCGAAAGAAACTCTTGGATACGAACCAACCGCAGGAGTGCGACCTCCAGATGCTCAGGCCCGACGGCACGGCCTTCTTTGCGCATTTGGAGATCACCGTCGCGCGCGATGAAAACGAAGAGCCCGTCTGCCGCGTCGCGCTGATTGACGTCACCGCGCACAGGCAGGCGGAGGAGGGAATCATGCGGCAGGCTGCCCTGATCAATTCCCTGCTGGATTCCGATCCTGACATTGTCTTTTTCAAGAATACCGATGGTGTTTACCTGGGCTGCAACCCCGCCTTCGTTGAATTCGTGGGTCGGCCACGGAACGAGATTGTCGGGAAGACCGACCACGACCTCTTTGACAAGGAGGTTGCCGATTGGTTCGAGGAACAGGACCGGCAGATGCTGGCCGAGCGCAATCCCCGGCACAACGAGGAATGGGTCACCTATTCCGATGGCCGGAAAGTATTGCTGGACACCCTCAAGACGCCCTATTGGGGCCCGGACGGAGAACTCGTCGGCGTGCTCGGCATCAGCCGCGATATCACCGAGCAGAAGCAGGCGCAGGAGGAGCTGAAGAAAGAGCGCCAGCGCCTGGCGGGCATCATCGAAGGGACCAATGTCGGGACTTGGGAATACAATGTCCAGACAGGCGCGACCGTCTTCAATGACCGTTGGGCCGAAATCATCGGATACACGCCGGACGAGATCGCTCCCTTATCCATTGAGACTTGGAGAAAATTTGTCCACCCCGACGATCTCGAGGCCAGCGACAAGCTTCTCGAAAAGAATTTCCGGGGCGAGATGGATTACTACGAATGCGAGGTGCGGATGAGGGACAAGGACGGGAGTTGGGTCTGGGTTCTTGACAGGGGGAAAATCATCACCCGCACCGAAGAGGGGAAGCCGGCGATGATGATGGGGACTCACCAGAACATCACGGCGCGGAAAGCCATCGAAGCCAGTCTGAAAGAGGCTCTCGCGCGCGCCGAGGCGGCTACCCGTGCGAAGGCCGAGTTTCTGGCCACCATGACCCATGAGCTGCGCAACCCGCTCAGCGGGATCCTGGGATTTTCGGAGCTTCTCGCCGACACTCCGCTCAACGAAGAACAGCAATCCTACACGGAGTTGATTAGAGAGAGCGGCAGCCATCTTTTGTCCCTCATCAACGATGTTCTGGATTTCTCCAGCATCGAAAAGGGCGTGCTCTCGATCCGCGCCGCCCGGTTCGACCTCGCCCATCTCGTGAAATTGTCGTCCGATATCGTCCGGAAATCCGCCGCCGACAAAGGGATCGCGTTCCACTGCGATGTGGCGCCCGACGTTCCAGCGCAAATCACTGGCGACGAGCGGCGGATCCGCCAGATCCTCATCAACCTTCTGGCCAACGCCGTCAAATTCACATCGGACGGCTCGGTGAGCCTCCGCGTGACGAGATCCGGGGAGTTCCTGGATTTTTCTGTCGAGGACACGGGCCTCGGGATTTCTTCCGAAGCACTCGCCCGTCTGTTCCAGCTGTTCACGCAGGCGGACTCGACGATCAACAAGAAGTATGGAGGGACGGGGATCGGGCTCGCGGTCTCGCAGCGCCTGGCCGAAGCCATGGGAGGCACGATCTCAGTCGTCTCCGTTCCTGGCAAAGGCAGCACGTTCACGTTCCAACTCCCGTTGGAAGTTGCCGCTGGAGGGATGGCTCTGTCCCATTTATTCACCGGCACTGACGGCGCATCGCCCTCCAGCCCAAGCGCAGAGAAGCCCGTGCGCCATGATGGCCTTCCCGTGCTCGTCGTCGAGGATGACCGGACCAACGCCACGCTGGTTGGAAAAGTTCTCAAGAGCTTGGGCTACCGCGTGGAATTTTCAGGCACCGGGGTCGAAGCGGTCGAAGCCTTTGCCCCCGGAAAATATCTGGCCATCCTCATGGATTTACGGATGCCGGTGATGAACGGGTTTGAGGCTGTAGGAATCATCCGTTCGCGGGAATCCGGCTCCCGGGTTCCGATCATCGCTCTCTCCGCCAACGTGATGCCCAATTCCCGGGAGATCTATCTCGCCTCAGGCATGGACGACTTCCTCTCCAAACCGTTCAAAAAGGAGGAACTGGCCGCCAAGCTTGCCTGCATTGCACTGTGATCATGACCCCAATAACCGAAATTCAGTATCCCATGTCCAACAAGGAATATCCAAGGATGAAGGACAGAGCGGCCGGCCGCGCGACTCCGACCTTGGATATTGGACATTCTTCTTCCTCTTCCCCTGCGGAAAACCCTGCGCCCCGGAGCGCCAAATCCCATGATTGAGCGGCGCCTGGAATCCTCGCAGGCGGCCTCTCTCCGGGAGCGGGCGGAAAAGAATTTCCGGGAGCTGCTCGATTCCTCGATGGATTACCTCGATGGCCTGTCGCCCAAAACCCTTCAGGAGGCGATCCACGAGTTGCGCGTCCACCAGATCGAGCTCGAGATGCAGAACGAGGATCTGCTCCGGGCGCAGGCGGATCTGGACGCCTCGCGGGCGCGGTATTTCGACCTCTACGACCTGGCCCCGGTGGGATACTGCACGGCCAGCGAGAAGGGGCTGATCCTCGAAGCGAACCTCACCGCCGGCTCACTGCTCCGCGTCGAGCGTGGCGCGTTGGTCGGAAGGCGGCTGTCCGCCTTCATCGCCAAGGAAGACCAGGAACTCTACTACCTGCGCCGGAAGAAACTCTTGGATACAAGCCAACCGCAGGAGTGCGACCTCCGGATGGTCAGGCCTGACGGCACGGCATTCTTTGCGCATTTGGAGATCGCCGCCGCGCAAGACGAAAACGGAGCGCCCGTCTGCCGCGTCGCTCTGATGGACGTCACCGCGAGCAAGCGTATCTCAGCGGTGTTGCAAGCCCGCGTGAGGATCAGCGAATATGCCCCGGCTCATTCTCTCGGAGAGTTGCTGACGCTGACGCTCGACGAAGCGGAGTTGCTGACCGGCAGCACGATTGGTTTTTTCCACTTTGTGGAGGCCGACCAACTCACCCTTTCGCTGCAGGAATGGTCCACAAACACGCGCCGGCGGATGTGCACCGCCGAGGGCGGCGGGCGGCATTATCCGGTGGACGAAGCCGGCGTGTGGGCGGACGCCCTCCGCGAACGCCGGCCGGTGATCTGCAATGATTACGCCAGCCTGCCGCATCGAAAGGGCCTGCCGCCGGGGCACTCGCAGGTGGTCCGGATGTTGGTCGTGCCCATTCTGCAGAACGATAAGGTCATGGCGCTGCTCGGGATCGGGAACAAGTCGGGCGACTACGATTCGGAGGACATCGAGATCACCTCCCAGCTCGCCAGCCTGTCGTGGGACATCGCCGAGCGCAAAATACTTGAAAATACGCTCCGGGAAAGCGAGATGCATTTCCGCACGCTGGCAGATTCCGGAGAGGCTTTGATCTGGACCTCCGGAATTGACAAAAAATGCAATTACTTCAACCGGGTCTGGCTGGATTTTACCGGTCGCTCACTGGAGCAGGAACTGGGGGATGGTTGGACCGAAGGGGTTCATCCCGATGATTTGGACTCCTGTTTCCGCACCTATGTTGAAGCCTTTGACCGGCGCACACCATTCAACATGGACTACCGGCTCCGCCGGCATGATGGCGAATACCGATGGCTTCAGGATCAGGGAACCCCCCGCTACAGCAGCGATGGCGATTTCCTGGGATATATCGGCCACTGCCTGGACATTACAGATCGCAAGCAGACGGAGGAGTTTCTCAGAGAGAGCGAATCTCGCTATGCTCAACTTGCAGAGCAAAGTCTCACCGTAGCTTGGGAAGTGGACGCTCAGGGTCTTTACACCTATGTCAGCCAGGTGTCCGAGACCGTTTCGGGCTACCGCCCGGATGAACTGGTGGGCCGGAAGCACTTCTACGACCTGCATCCAGAATCCGGGCGTGAGGAGTTCAAAGCCTCCGCCTTCGCGGTCTTCGCGAGGAAGCAACCGTTCGTGAATCTTGTCAACGCCCTACAGACCAAAGACGGGCGGCAGGTGTGGGTCTCCACGAACGGCGCTCCCCTCCTGAACGCAGAAGGAACCCTCTGCGGCTATCGTGGCGGCGATACGGACATCACCAAGCGCGAAAAGGCGGAGACATTGCTTCGCGCGAGCGAGGCCCGCTTTCGCAGCTTCTTTGAACTGCCCCTGCACGGAAGATGCATCACCTCTCCCGAAAAAGGATGGTTGGAAGTTAATGACAGGCTCTGCGAAATCCTGGGCTACACCGGAGAAGAAATTCTTCAAAAGACATGGGCTGAGATGACGCACCCCGGGGATCTGGCCGCCGATGTCGCTCAATTTGACAGGCTCCTTTCCGGTGAAATCGAGCAGTATAAGTTGGAAAAGCGATTTGTCCGCAAGGACGGCTCGACGGTCTGGACAGAAATCTCCGTCGGGGGGGTCCGCAAATCTGACGGCACCGTGGACCATCTCATTTGTGTGATGGAGGACATCACTGAGCGCATTAAGGCGGTGCTGGAGCTGGGCGTGCTTGAAGAACATCACCGGGATATCCTCCAGACAGCCATGGACGGGTTTTGCCAGTTGGATACGGAAGGGCGCATCCAGTCAGTCAACGCTTCCTTTTGCCGGATGACCGGCTACAGCGAGGAGGAACTCATGACAATGGGCATCTCCGATCTGGAGGCGGTCATGACCCCCGGAAATGTCGCCTCCAACATCCGGAAAATCATCGCAAAGGGAGGGGTCCGCTTCGAGACCCGACACCGGTGCAAGGACGGGAAGGTTATCGACGTGGAAGTCAGCGTCCAGTTCCGGCCTCATGATAACACGCTGGTGTCCTTTCACCATGACATCACCAAGCGGAAAGAAATGGACGCGAAAATTCTTGTGGCTCTCGACCGTGCCGAGTCCGCCAACCGGGCAAAGAGCGACTTCCTCGGCGTGATGAGCCACGAGCTGTGCACCCCCCTTAACGGCGTGCTCGGATTCGCACAACTGCTCGCGGGCACCCCGCTTGACAGCGAACAAAAGGACTATGCGGAGACGATCAGCAATAGCGGCGAGCACCTCCTCGCCATCGTCAGCGACATCCTCGATTTCTCCAGTATTGAAAAAGGCACACTGGCGATCCATGTCGCGCCGCTGGCGGTCGCCGACCTCGTGAAGGCGGCAGAGGACACCGTCCGAAAATCCGCCGCTGCAAAAGGCCTCGAACTCCGCTGCGAATTGGCGGCCGGGGTCCCGGAGCAGATCACCGGCGACGAGCGCCGGATCCGCCAGATCCTTATCAACCTGCTCGGCAACGCTGTCAAATTCACGGCCAGCGGATCGGTTGTCCTCCGTGTGGCCGGATCTGGTCAGGAGGCATGGGCGTCCCGCCCGTGTGAGGCGCAGGTCTTCGCCGCGATGCCAGTCTCCAAACAGGCGGGACGCCCGTTCTCCCTGGAAGAGGAATGCCCTCCGACAGCTTCCGGGGGATCGTTCCTGGATTTCTGCGTCGAAGACACCGGCATCGGGATTTCTTCCGAAACGCTCGACCTCCTGTTTCACCCGTTCGTGCAGGCAGACTCGACGAAAACCCGGAAATTTGGAGGCGTCGGGCTCGGGCTGGCGATCAGTAAACGCATCGCCGAAGCCATGGGCGGTTCGATCACCGCCGCCTCGATTTTAGGCGGAGGCAGCACGTTCACTTTCCGCTTCCCGCTGGAATCAGTTTGTGCTGGAGGGCTGGCCTCCGTGCCGTCCCATATTTCGGATCGGGGAAAATCGGCGCTGACGGAGCATCGCCCTCCAGTCCAAGCGGGCAAGTCACCCACGCTCTCTGGTGGCCCCCTCGTTCTCATTGTGGATGACGACCAAGCCAGCAGCGTGATCGCAGGCAAAATGCTCCAGAAACTCGGCTACAGTGTCGAATTCGCCGCCAGTGGGGACAAGGCACTCAAGGCGTTTGCGCCGGGAAAATATCTCGCCATCCTCATGGATATGTCCATGCCGGTGATGGACGGCCTTGAAGCCACAGGGAAGATCCGAGAGGTCGAGGCGGCCGCGAACGGCCACGTTCCGATCATCGCATTCACCGCAAACGTGATGCCCGGCGACCGCGAGCTATGCCTTGAGGCAGGCATGGACGACTTCCTCTCCAAGCCGTTCAAACGGGCCGAGCTGGCCGCGAAACTTGCAGGCGTGGCGCAAATATCCTGACCCGAATGGGATGGAACCCGACAGGGCCTCGGGGTTGCTGCTTGGGGAGTGGTTCTTGATTCCGCGCTTAGTCGATGGCGATGCGGTTGTTGGCGAGGGTGAGCCCGGTGACGCGGGCGTAGGCGGCGATGGCGCGGATGTGGTCGGCCCGGGCGCGGACGGCGTTGATTTCGGCGGAGGCGAGGTCGCGCTGGAACTGGAGGACTTCGAATGTGGTGGTGGTCCCGCTGGCGAGGCGCGCCTGGGCGGCTTCGAGGGTCTTTCCGGCGAAGTCGAGCGCGGCGGCGGTGGCGGTGATGCGCTCGCGGGTGGTTTCGATCTGCCCCGCGGCGTTGTCGGCTTCGACGAGGATGGACTGTTCGAGACGCTTGAGCTCGACGAGGGCGCGGGCGGTTTCGAGCTGGTTGGCCTGGAGATCGCCCCGGGCCGCACGGTTCGGAACGGGGAGGCTCCCGACGACGCCCGTCGTCCAGGAGAAATTGTTGGCGTTTTGCCCGCTGACGCGCTGGAAGCTTTCGGCGAGCGAGGTATCAATCCCGTTGATGCCGAAGCTGGCCACGAGGTCGAGGCGCGGGAGGGTCTGGTTCCGGGTGAACACGACATTGATCTGCCGCTTCTGAAGCTCGAGGAGGGCCTGCCGGTAATCCGGCCGCATCTGGAACGCCAGCGGGAAATCTTTCTCCTTGTCGGCTTTGGCATCGGGCAGCGCCGGGAGGGACGCGATTTCGAGACGGGTTTGCAGGATCCCGAAGACCTCGTCGGTCACGAGTTGCTTGAGAAAATTTTCATTGTCGAGCATGGCGCGCCGGGCAACGAGGACTTTTCCGTCACGGGCCGCGAGGTCGGCGCGCGCCTGCATGACGTCGAGCGGGGACATGACGCCGATTTCCGCGCGTTTGAGGTTGTCGGCGAGGAGCTGCGCGGCGAGCGCCCGCGAGCGTTCCTCGACGCCGAGGTTTTCCTTCGCGAAATAAAGCTCGCAATACGTGTTCACGGTATCCGTGACGATCTGGATGATCCGCTCGCGAAGCGTCCATTCCGAGATCGCCCGGTCGGCGCGCGCGATCCGCAACTGCGCGAGGTTCACGTCGGTCCCGAAATTTTTCAAGAGCGGCTGGGCGATCGAGATTCCGAAGAACGAATTGAACCGGTCGTTGGAAATCCGGTTGTCGGAGGTCTGCGTGGTCGAGGCCCCGACATCGTAGGTGAGGCCCCACGGGCTGAGGCCCGCGATGCTGGAATCCACGACCAGTCCGCTCGTTCGCGCGAAGAGGTCGGGGGTCTCTCCACCGGGGACTGCCACCGGGGACACGAGTTCGTTGTTGAGCGTGCGGAGCTCCTGGTTTTTCTCGTCGTAGGTCACGGACACCCCGGCCACGGGATCGAATTTTCCCGAAGCCGAAAGCTGTCGGGCGCGCGCGATCTGCGGAGTGAACCGCGCCGCCCGGATCTGGAAGTTTTTCCCGAGCGCCATCCGGACCGCGTCTTCGAGATTCAGCGAGAGGACCTGCTCGGGTGCGGCGGAGGCCATGCCTGCGGCGAGGAAAAGGAGCACCCCGGCCCGCCGGAAAAACAACCGCGGAGCGGGAAGGATTTTGGATTTCGGATTTCGAATTTTGAATGAGAGATTCTCCGCGCTCCGCTCCGACGTTTCTCTGAAGTGTGAGATATGCCGGCTGATCATCTCAAAAATCCATCGTTGCCGGCGGGGGGAGCTGGATGGTCGGTTTGTCGAGCGGGGAATCCAGCGGGGCGATGCTCTCCGCTTTGCGGACTTCCGGTTCGGCTTGGGGGGGCGCGGGCTGGACGGGCGGAGCTTCGGGCCGTCCTCCGGTGGCTTCCGCCGCAGTTTCCGCCGCGGGCATGTCCTCCTTTTTGACCGGAATCGCTTTGGCCACGGGAATCGAGCCGTCTTCGAGCATTGTCATGCCGGGGTGGACCGACTGGTAGATATCGTTAAAGCCGAGGAGGGTGGGGGCCGAGACGGCGACCGGGCGGATCGTGGCGAGATCCACGGCGGCGGCGGCGCGCGGCCAGCCGCCCTCGTCGAATTGTTTGGCGTAATTTCTGACTCCGCCGCCGTGGATGTCGCATCGGATTTTTGGCACTTCGCCGGCGGTGGCGTATTCGATGTAGGAAAGCGGCTGCGATATCGCTCCGGAGGCGTTCTGGAGATCGGCTTTGCAGCGCGGGGTGGCCAGCAGGCCGGAGATCCGGCAGATCTCGACCTCCTGCAGGCCGGCCGGCTTCCCGATCGGCAAGGAGGGGAAATCCTTCGCCGCGACGGTCATGATTTTCGCCCAGACCGGCAGAGCAAGGTCCTTGCCGAAAGCTCCGCGGTAGATTTTTGTCGGCCTGTCGAAGCCGATCCAGACGCCGCATGTCACCGCGTTGGTGTAGCCGAAGAAATACGTGTCGGTGAAGTTGTAGGCCGTGCCCGACTTTCCGCCGGCCTGTGCGAAACCGGCGGCGTCGCGCCGCATGATGTCGGCCAGCCCGGCATGGACCTGGAAGGCCGCCGCAGGCGAAAGGGCCTGAACCATTTTCTGCTTCGATTCGTAAACGACCCCGCCGTCCGTGTCGAGAATTCGCGTGATGATGTGGCTGTCGTCCGGACGTTTCCCGCCGTTGGGAAAAACCGTATAGGCGAGAGTGAGTTCATCGAGCGTGACCTCGCTGCTGCCGAGAAAGCTGTTCGCATAGTCGCGCAGCGGCGAGGTGATCCCGACGGCGGCCGAAGCTTTTTTCAGTGCTTCGATGCCGGTTTTCATTCCGAGGCGGACCGTGGCCGCGTTCTTGCCCTTCACGAGCGCGTCACGGGTGGTCATCGGGCCTTCATATTCGTTGTCCGGATGCTCGACCCCCCACTCGCCGAGGATGCCGGTTTCACCGCCGACCATGACGTAGCGGTTGTCAAGGCACGCATCCTGCACGATCTCTCCCGGGAAAAGCCCGGACTCGTAGGCCGCGGCAAAAACAAACGGGGTGAAGGCCGTGCCGGCCGGGCGGGTGCCCTGGACGGCCCGGTTGTATTCGCTGTGCTTGAATTCCCTGCCGCCGACGATGGCCAGGATGCCGCCGGTCGAGTTGTCCAGCGCGAGCGCGGCCCCCTGCAGGTATTTCGGCTCCGGCATCTTGACCGACATGTCGCCCTTGTTGATGGCATCCTCGATGGACTTCGTCGCGTCGTGGTATTGGGCGAATGTCGGGTGGTTATAGCCCGGCGCGGACTCCACCTGCGAGGTGACATCGCGCACCGCGCGGTCCGCGGCGCGCTGCATGTCGGAGTCGAGCGTCGTCTCGATCCGGTAGCCGCCGTTCATCGCCCGGTCGAAGCCGAGCGCCTTGATCGCCTGCTGCCGGATCAGATCCACCGCGTAAGAGACTTTGAAAGGATTCGTGCGCCGGACCGCGTAGAGCCGCATTTTCAACTGCTCGTTCATCTGCTCGCGGGTGATGAACCCCATTTCCCGCATTCTTCGCAGGACGAAGTTCCGCGACTCCGTCGCGCCCTCGATGTTGTTCCATGGGGAGAGTGCCTGGGGGCTTTTCAGGAGGCCGGCCAGCATCGCGCACTGCCCGATGTCGAGGTCTTTGGCGGGACGTCCGAAATACCCGCGCGCCGCCGCCTCCGCCCCGTAGAACCCGCTTCCGAAATACACGCGGTTCAGGTAGAGTTCCATGATCCGTTCCTTCGCGAATTGTTTTTCGATCCGCCACGAGAGGAACATCTCGACGAGCTTGCGCTGGTAGGTCCGCTCGTGGAGCTCGAAGGAATTCCGGGCGAGCTGCTGGGTGACCGTGCTCGCGCCCTGGGAGATTTTTCCGCGGCGGTAGTTCGCGATCGCGGCGCGGGCGATGCCCAGGTAATCCACCCCGTCGTGCTCGTAGAATTTGTTGTCCTCGGCCGCGATGACCGCCTTGACGAGCATCTGCGGCAGGCGGTCGTATGGGATCGGTTGCCGGTTCTGGATAAAAAGCTTGCCGAACTCGCTGCCTTTGCGGTCGTAGAGAACCGAGGCGGATTCCATCTCTTCGATCTTCGAGAGGTCGAATTCCGCCGCGCGTTTTTCGTAATGATAAGACAGGATCCCGAACCCAACCCAGGCCCCGAAGGCGGCCAGTGCCGCGAGCCCAAGCGGGATCCAGAGCCGCTTGCGCAAATAAAACGGCCGGCTCCGCGCCCGCCTTTCCCAACTGTAGTGCTTCTTGCTGATGGAGGAGTATTTTCCACGCCGCCGCGTTTGGCGCAATGGGGAAAAACAAAGAATCTTTCAGTTCCACGCTTTTCAAGCGCGGACGCGGGCTGTAGAATCCACGGATATCACAGGGAATATCTCCTGATGTCATCATGGCTTTTCCAGCACTTCAGAACCGCACTTCCCGCATCATCATCCTCGCGCTGGCCACGGTCGGCGCTGTCGCCGCGATCACCGGAGCAGCCACGCTCTCCTACCGCCAGACCCGCTCGGCCGCGATCGCGTCCATGGAGAACACAACGGCCGCCTGGACCGATGCCACCGCGCGGCTCATGAGCGGAGCCCGCGCAAAACTCGAACGAGTGGACCAGGTGACGAAGGGGGCGGTTTCCCCGCAGACGTCCGCGACCCTGAGGCGTCTCGTTCTGGACAGCACAAATTACCGCGAGGCCTGGCTGGTGCAAGACGGGCAGGTGGTCTGCACGGATTTGGGAATCATGGAGCCCCCGCTTCCTCTCGGACCGGATCTCTGCGAGCTCGCCGCGGCCGGTGATGTCAGGCTGCTTTTTAGAAATGGGGTTGGAGACCTGGCGGATGCGATCGTTCTCAATTTCAATACCGGAAAAAACTACTTCTGGGCGGTTTCGATTCCGACGCGGAGTCTTGGGGAGGCGATGCGCTACGGAGACCGCAACAGCGACCATGCCGTGTTCTTATTGAGGCCGGACGGCGTGTTGCTGGATCATTCCCTGAATGCCAGGAACATCACGAACCCGCCCGCGCGGCCGCCGGGCTCCGGGCTTTCTGAAACGGAAAGCGATCTGATTTACGCCCGCCGGGTGCCCGGCTACAACTACTCGGTGGTGGCGATCCTGCCCAAGCCGGTCCTTTGGGCGCTTTGGGGAAGAACGCTGCCGCTCTATGCCGGATTGGCGCTGGCGCTCGCGGTGTGTTTTTTCCTGACCGCCTGGATCGTGAACGCGCGGACGCTTTCGCTCGAGGCCGAGCTGCGCGAGGCGGCGCGCCTGAGGCAGATTGTCGCCCACTATCAGCCGATTTTGAACTTGCAGACCGGCCATTGCGTGGGGGTGGAGGTGCTCATGCGCTGGCAGCATCCCATCCGTGGACTGGTCCCGCCCCTTGCCTTCATCCCCGAGGCGGAGCGCACCGGGGTCATCACCGAGCTCACCGAGTGCATGATGATCCGGGCATTCGAGGAACTCGCGCCGGTGTTCCAAAAGCATCCGCATCTCCATGCGGCAATCAACATCCCCATCCAGACGCTCGTCAACCCCTCCTTCCTCACCCATGTGAACCTCCTGATCAAAGGCAGGTATGCCTACGAAAATATTTCTTTTGAGCTCACCGAGAGCTCTTCGCTCACCGAGGCGGCGCTCGGGCAGCTCGGCGCGATGAAAGCGCTCGGGATCCGGCTGGCCGTGGACGATTTTGGCACCGGGTATTCCAACATGCGGTATCTGTCGCTGTTTCCCTTCGACTTCCTGAAGGTGGACAAGGCGTTTGTGGATGGCATCTCGGCCGATGGGAAGAGCTCGGGTCTTGTGGACCAGATCGTCTCGATCGGCCGCGCCTGTCACATGGAAATCATTGCCGAGGGGATCGAACAGAAGACCCAGGCGGATTATCTGCGCCGCCTCGGTGTGGAATTCGGGCAGGGTTATTTCTTCGCCGCCCCGATGACCCGCGTCGAGTTGCAGGTCTGGCTGGAGCAACCCGGGCGCCTCGCGCCGGAAGCCGCACAAGCGGAGTCCTTGCTCCCGGGGTGATTTCCGGGCATCGTCCGCGGATGACCGAAGGAATTTGCTATCTGGTGGGAGCAGGCCCCGGAGACCCGCTGCTCATGACCGTCAAAGGCAGCCAGTGCATCGAACGGGCGGATGTCATCGTCTATGATTCCCTCATCAATCCGGTTTTTCTGGAGCGGGCGCCGTCGGGTGCCGAGCTCGTTTATGCCGGGAAAAAGGCCGGGGACCATGCCATGCCACAGTCCGAAATCAACCGTCTCCTGGTCGCGAGAACGCGCGCCGGAAAGACGGTTGTGCGGCTCAAAGGCGGCGACCCCTGCCTTTTCGGACGCGGGGGCGAGGAGGCTTCGGAGCTTGCGGAGGCGGGGTGTGTTTTCGAAATCGTGCCGGGGGTGTCTTCCGCCATTGCGGGGCCCGCCTACGCAGGAATCCCGCTGACCCACCGCTCGCACAACACGATGCTCACGATCTTCACCGGACACGAAGATCCCGCCAAGCAGGGATCCTCGCTGGATTTCCCGGCCATCGCCAAGGCTCCCGGAACGAAGGTGATGCTCATGGGCATCGAGCATCTCGCGCGCATCACCGCCGGGCTCATGGCCGGAGGCATGGACAAATGCCTGCCCGTCGCCCTCGTCCGCCATGCCACCACCATGCGGCAGGAAACGCTCGTGGGAACGCTCTCCGACATCGCGGAAAAAGCGGAGAAGGCCGGGTTCCAAGCGCCGGCGGTCGCGGTCTTCGGCGAGGTCGTCGCGCTGCGGAAAAAGCTGAACTGGTTCGAATCCCTCCCGCTCTTCGGAAAGCGGATCGCGGTCACCCGCACGCAAGACCAGTCCGGTGGGCTGGTCGCGAAACTCCGCGAACTCGGGGCGGACGCCTTCGCGATGCCGATGATCCGGACCGAGCCGGCCCCGGACAAGCGGGCGTTCTACGAGGCGGTCGCCTACAGCCACGGATACGACTGGATCATCTTCACGAGCACGAATGGCGTGGACGCGTTCTTCCAGGCGTTCTTCGAAATCTACAGGGATGCCCGCGATATCGGCGCGGCCCGGATCGCCGCGATCGGCCCGGCCACGGCCGCAAAGGTCAGGGCGGTTCACCTTCAGGTGGAAGTCCAACCGGAAAAACACGTGGCCGAGGAAATCATCAGGGCTCTCGAAAAAGAAACCAGCGTCGAGAATCTCAAAATTCTCCTGCCCTGCGCCGAGGGTGCCCGCGACGTGCTCGCCGCCGAACTCACCCGCCGCGGGGCGATCGTGGATGAAGTGACGGCCTATCGGACCGTGCCCGCCAGCGACGACGACGCCGGCATCCGGCGGTTCCGCGAGGAGGGAGCCGACCTCGTGACGTTCACCAGCTCGTCCACCGCGGAAAATTTCCATGCCATGAAACTTCCCGTGCCGGCCGGTCTCCGCCACGCCAGCATCGGCCCCGTGACATCGCAAACCATGAAGAGCCTCGGAATGACGGTGGATGTCGAAGCCCGCGTCCACGACATTCCCGGCCTGGTCACGGCGATCACGGGCTTTTACGCCAAACTTCGTCCATGACTGCAAGCGCTCCGGATCCCCATCAATCCTCCGGCAATCCGGGGACTTTCAGCCTGAACGAATCTGACGAGATAGAAATTACGGCGCATCCGGAACTGACCGCAGAGCAGGCGATCCTGATCGATTTCCATTCCGTCATCAACATGATCGGAGTGCTCCACGAGTGCCTCGAGCTCCTCCAGGCCGAAAAGGTGGCAGGTCTTGAAAGCGCAAAAGCGCGGGTTTTCCGGCTGTCCGAGGAGATCAAATCGGCGGCGGCACACGGCAGGCAATTCGAGCTGGCGCGCACGTTTTCGGTTTTCCTCGCCGCAGAAATCGAGACGGTCATCCGGAGCAGTCCCGCTCCGGGGGAAAGCCCGGAGGTTGCCGGGATCCGGGAGACGATTTTCTCGGTCCTTGAGGTCTTTCAGGTTCGCATGGCCGAACTCCATGACCGTTTCTCGAACCCGCGCGCCTGGGTTTCCTTCACAGCCGGAAAGCTGTCCGCATCCATCGGACAGGTTTTGTCGGCGATCGAGAAAAATGCCCGGGGGCGCTACCGGATCGTCAGAAATATCGCGGAACAAACCCCCCGCGATTATCAGGTCCATCTGGATATTTCGAGTGCCGGAGGCGGGGAGTTTTTCATGCCGCCGGTTCTTCACGATGTGTTTCGCGACCTGATCGCCAACGCCATAAAATACACCCTGGCGGGCGGAAAAATCATCGCCGGACTGCACGCTTCCGAAAAGGGAGTGCGCCTGGTCATCGAAGACAACGGTCTTGGTATTCCCAGGGAGGAAATGCGCAAGGTTGTGGAATTCGGCTATCGGGCCAGCAATGTTTTGAAGAGACGCACCCTGGGGGGAGGGTTCGGACTCACGAAAGCTTTTTGGACGGCAAAAAGTTTCTCCGGCCGCATGTGGGTTCGCTCGCGGGTCGGGGCGGGAACCCGCGTGACATTGTTCATTCCCGCCCAATCGCACAGGGCATAAGCCCTCACTCCGCCTCGAGCCTGGCCAGGCGTTCATCCTCGCGGGCGAGCAACGCCCGCCTGCGCTTGACGGCCAGGCGCACCGCTCCCGCAGCGGCCGCGACGAGAAGCGCGCACCAGACCCACACGGACACGAAGATGCGTTTCTCGGGCCGGGTGGAAATCTGAAATGCGGGCGAGGGCGGGCCCGGGTTGCCGAGCGCGTCGAGTCCGATGATGCGGATCGTCCAGAAAGAGTTCTCGGGCAACCGTTCCCATCGGGCGAGTGCTTTGCCGTCGGCGATATGAATTTTCACAAACGGCCAGTCGAGCCATTCGATCAGAAGCCGGCCGTCTTCCGCGGACGAAATTTTTCTGCGCTGGATTTTGTATCCGGAAGTTTCCGGCGCGGTCAACGCCCAGCCGATTTCCACTTCATGCGGGGTCGAGAAAACGAGGGAAGCCGATGGGACCGGGGGGACCTTTCCCGTTGGGAGCTCCGGCGAACGGGCGGGAAGGGCGCCTGGAATGTTCAGGAATTTCTCCACCGGCAGCGAGGGGCCCTCGCGAAAGCAGGCGTTCACATGGAGCGGAACCGGATCGCCGGATGTCGTTCGCACGACAATCGTGCCGGAATACGGGCCGGGCTTGAAGCTGACATACTGGATTTCAAAACCTCTCTCTTCGCCCGCCCGCAGAATTGTGTTTCCGGGATCCGGAACGACCATCATCTCGTCGGGAGCGGAAATCCTCACCGGAGCGTCCGACTCCCCGGTGTTTCTGACGGTGAATTTTCCTCTGAGCTCTTTCCCCTTTTGCGTTTCGCCCAGCTCCAGCGCCGATTCCGGGATGACGACCAGCTTCGCGGGCCCGGGATAAACCGTGAGCGGAAGCTCGCCGGTGAAATTCCCGAATTGAAATTTCACGGATCCTTGGAACGGGATTTTGACCGGGCCGCTGATCCCGGCTTTCACGGAAACCGTTGCGCCGGGCGCCAGCGGGATCTCGCGGGGGGCTTTGACAAAATCCGGCCATTCGAATGTCAGCGTCCGTTCCCGGGGCGATTCGTTGCTCAGGGCGACTTCCGCAAAGCCTTCCGCCCGTTGTTCCGGAGAGAAGACCAGGCCGGCTTTCGGCCACGCGAGGGGAGCCGCCCCCGCTCCCCGCAACGCGACAGCCGCCGTGGCGTCGTTGCCCAACGGGATCCTGTCGGTGAAGTCCCTTGCTTCTGTCGGATGGAAGACCAGGCGGATCCGGGATTCCGAGCCGGAGGGCACATGGTAGATGGCGTTCCCGCTGACCGACCAAGGCGGGCTTGCCAGGATTTGCCCGATGGCCTGCCCGCCGCCGCTGTTCTTCAAAACCAGCTCCCGCACGGACGTGTCCCCCAAATAAACCGTGCCGAAATCCAGCGATTCCTGATGCTCCAAAACCGGCGGCTTTTCCAGCAAACGGATCCAGACGCTGGCCGGGGCCGAGACCGGAGAATCCGGCGACTGCGCGGCAAACGTAAAAATGTCATCCCCCGGCACGGCCGCCCGGTCGGGCGTGTAGGTCACGACCGCACTCGTCCGCCCGGTTCGTCTCAGGTTGCTCAGCGCACCATAACGCGGCGGCTTGCGGATCAAAAATGTCAGCGGCTCCACAACCCGTCCGCCGACACTCAATGCGACCTCCGCGGACCCGTTGAGATAAACCCATCCCGCCCCGGCCTTGGCAAACGGCGGAGGAATGCCGATGGGCTCGGTCTTTTTCGCCAACGCCGGACCGCAGGCCATCCAGCCCAGGCACACGAGCAGGAAAATTTTTTTGTTCCGGACGTTCATCGCAGGGTTAGCCGTCCAGCGGATGCCGCCATCGGAGTCCGGGGAAGCGGGCGAAGCCGCGGTCAAGGGTGATCCACTCGCAGCCGTATTCGAGAGCAAGAGCGGCATGGTAAGCATCGGGAATGAGGTTGCCCCGTGCCTCGACCTTGCGGCAGAGACCGGTGAAAATCTGCCAGTGAGCGGGACCCGGGCTCAAGACATGGACCTCGTCCCGGGAGCGGAAGTCTTCGACGAACTCCAGAGCCTTCGGCAGCGGCGTGGGCTTTTTGAAAATTTTCGGATGCGTGACGATGCGGACGCAGCCGCCCAGCGCCAAATCCGAGACGGCCACCCCGGTCGGTTCCTGCAGCGCGGACCCGATCCAGGCACGGATCTCCGCATGGCGGTCCGCATCTTCCCGATGGACATGGACCAGAATATTCCCATCCAGCAGGATCATTGTCCCTCCATAATCTCCAGAAGGCCGGAAGACGAGGACAGATCCACCCCCGGTTGCAGCCCGGACCCACGAAAAGTTTTCAACGGGCGGATCCGGCGGACCGGACCGGATTTCGACCGGGCGACCAGGGTGGTTCGCAGGGCATCTTCAATGATTTCACCCAAAGAACAGTTCCGGGTCAGCGACGCTTCTTTGGCATGCTGGAGAAGCGCGTCTTGAATGGAAATGGTTGTTCTCATGCATCAAAGTGTCATCTGATTGCATCATGATGTCAAGTTGAAGCCTTGACGCACAAATCGCCGGCTTGCTGCCGTGCGGGGAATCTGGCAGAAAGCTCCGTTGACTTCCCGTCTCCAATTCCAGATCGAAGCCCGCGCCACGGGCTGCGGGGCGCGTGCCGCGGTGTTTCGCACGCTGCACAACGAGGTGCTCACGCCGCTGTTCATGCCGGTGGGGACGCAGGCGACGGTGAAGGCGCAACTGCCGCAGACGCTTGAGGACGCCGGGTCGCAGATTCTCCTCGCCAACACCTACCATCTTCTCCTGCGCCCGGGCCTGGACGTTTTCCGCCGCATGGGGGGCATCCACGAGTTTATGAGCTGGAAGCGCTCGGTGCTCACCGACTCGGGCGGGTATCAGATTTTTTCGCTGCCGCATTCGCGTTCCCTGACCGAGGAGGGCGCGGTTTTTCAAAGCTACACCGACGGGCGCCCGATCCTGTTGAGCCCGGAGGCCAGCATCGGGGCCCAGGTGGCGATCGGGAGCGACATCATGATGGCGCTCGACCAATGCGTGGCCTCGACGGCGGATGAGGCGGTGGCCCGTGCCGCGATGGAACTGACCCACCGCTGGGCTGCCCGGAGCCTGGCCGCGCGCGGGGATTCGCCGCAGGCGATATTTGCGATCGCGCAGGGCGCGTTGTTTCCGGAGCTTCGCAGGGAAAGCGCGCTGGGCCTGGCCGGGATGGACTTCGACGGTTTCGCGATCGGCGGACTGGCGGTCGGTGAGGGGAAGAGCGAGCGCGAGGACATTTGCGCGTTCACGGCGGGGCTTCTGCCGGCGGACAAGCCCCGATACCTCATGGGGGTCGGCACGCCGCTCGACATCCTCGAGGCCGTGCATCGCGGCGTGGACATGTTCGACTGCATCATCCCGACGCAGGTCGCGCAGCGCGGCGGGGTGTTCACCTCGCGCGGGTATCTCCAATTGCGCCGCGGCGTCTATAAGTTCTCCGATGAGAAGCTCGACCCGGCCTGCTCCTGCCCGACCTGCCGGCGCTACTCGCGGGCCTACCTTCACCACCTCACAAAAACCCGCGAGACCCTCGGCTGGCAGTTGCTCGGGAAGCACAACATCCACTTCTACCACCAGCTCATGCGCGACATTCGCGCGAGCATTTTGTCGGACACGTTCCTCGCGCTTTATCGGGAGAAGCGGGCCACGCTCCACGAGGACGACCTCGACAATCCGGTCCTGGTGCAAAAGCCCAAAAAAGCGAAGCGGCAGGCGCTCGGGAACTATGAAATTCACACGGCATGGGAGGGATTCTCCAGCATCCGGCACATCCACTCGGGAGAGATCATGCACTCGCGCACCCCGCCGATGGAGGAGGCCCGGCGGCTCTACGTCGAGCAGTCCCGGCTTGCGGAACGCCTCCGCGAGCAGGAAGCCGGTCCGCTGGTGATTTGGGATGTCGGTCTCGGGGCCGGGGCGAATGCCATGGCCGCGGTCGCCTGCCACGAGAGCGGGGAGAAGCCGGTCCGCGGCCTCCACATCGTGAGTTTTGAAAACGACCTCGATTCGCTGCGGCTCGCTTTCCGGAACAACGATCAATTCCGCTACCTGCGCCACAGCGCGCCCTCCGCGATTTTGAAGGAGGGTGCCTGGCGGTCGAAAACCCATCCGGGCCTCGCATGGACGCTCGTGCCGGGCGATTTTTCGGAGACCGCCGGGACCTCGCCTTTCGCCCCGGATATCATTTTTTATGACATGTTCTCCGGCAAGACAAATGCCGGAGCCTGGACGCCCGGTGCTTTCCGCCGCCTCTTCGCGGCCTGCCGGGGAAGGAGTGTCGGGCTTTTCACCTACACCTGCTCGACCGCCGCCCGCGTCGCGCTGCTGGCGGCCGGATTTCATGTGGCGCGCGGCCGCGGCACGGGCGACAAAACCGAGACCACCATCGCCCTCACTCCCGAGGCGGTGCGGGCCGATCACGAACTCCTCGCCGCCGACTGGCTCGAAAAATGGAAACGCTCCTCGGCCAGGTTCCCCGCGGACCTTTCCGCCGCCGAACAATCCGCGTGGGAAGAGGTGATCCTGGGGCACCCGCAATTTCAGCATCATGGCGGCGGTTGAAGATATCTTCCATCTGACCACCGGGGATGACAAGTCGGACCGTCTGCTCCGCGTGGCGGGAACCGTCGCAAAACTTGCGGAAGATATCCATGACGAGATGGACCGCAAGCGCAGCGGTTCCTCCGGCGAGAAAAAATTCCTGACAGAAGCCTGATCCGACATGTTCCGGCTCCCCAACGCGCCACCCCCTTGGGCGGAAACTCAATGGTCTCATGGGGATCTCGCGAAGCGACCGGAAAGAACATTGTTTTCCCGCGCGCTTTGCGGATAGGTTTTTTCATGCGGTGGATCTGGAAGCAGGCACGGGAGTGTCCGCGCATCCTTTGGGAGGCGGGCTGGACCTTTGTGGAGATTGACGGCGAGCAACGCGCGGCGTCGTTCGCTTATTACGCCCTTTTTTCTCTCGTTCCGCTGTTTGCCTTGCTCCTGACCGTCGGCTCGTCGTTTTTTGATTCGCAGGAGGTGATCCAGACCGCGCAGCGGTTTTTTCCGATGGGGCAGCCGGAGCAGGCGTTCCTGTGGCAGATGGTGGCCTCGCTGGAAAAGTCGCGCGGGAGCGTGACGGCCGTGTCGTTCGCGATCCTGATGTGGTGTTCGCTGCGATTTTTTCAGGCGCTGGTGCGCGGGGTGAACCGGGCGTGGCACACGGTCGAGATCCCGTGGTGGCAGCTGCCGCTGAAAAATCTTCTGATGATCGCTGTGCTCGCCAGCGCGATGCTGATCGGGCTTCTCGCGCCGGCGCTCCTGCAGGCGGCGAAAAACATTCTCTTGGCGTTCGAGGGGTTCGTGGAAGCCCAGGTTCCCGGGGTGAATTTGAATCTGATCGCGGAGGTTTTCGATTTGAGCCGGTATGTGGTGGCCGGGGCGGTTTTGTTTTATTCGTTCACGCTGCTTTACATGCTGGCTCCGAGGCGCCGGGTATTTTTCCGGCAGGTTTGGCTGCCGGCGCTGCTGGTGACGCTGTCGCTGCAGGCCTGCCAGAACGCTTTTGTGAACTACCTGCCCCGGTTCGTGAACTACAACGCGATCTACGGAACGGTCGGCGTGATGATGCTCCTCCTGCTGTGGGTGTATCTCACGGGCGTGGTAATCTTTCTCGGAGCCTGCCTGTGTTCCGCCGCCGCCAAGGTTCACGGCGATCCCAACGCGACTCCACCGGGTTGAGGAGGCCGTCCGCATCGGGAGCCGTCCCGTTATTAACCTGAAACCAATCGCCGGATCCGTTATTGCTGCGGCAGGTCGAGGAAATTCCGGACAAATTCATTGGCGGGAGTTGACCTCACTTCCCGGGGCGTCCCGGATTGCTGGATGACCCCCTTGTCAATGAGGACCACCCGGTCGGCCACCTCGAACGCTTCGTCCTGATCGTGCGTGACGAAGATCGTCGTGAGCCGGATGCGGCGATGAAATTCTTTGAGCCAGCGGCGGAGGTCCTTGCGGACCCTGGCGTCCAGCGCGCCGAAGGGCTCGTCCAGGAGAAGAACCTCCGGCTCGATGGCCAGCGCGCGGGCAAAGGCGACACGCTGGCGCTGCCCGCCGGAGAGTTGGGTGGGAAGCCGTTTTTCGTAGGCGGTGAGTTGAACGGCTTCGAGGAGGGTGGAGACGCGATCGCGGATCGCGGACTCCGGAGGCCGCTTCCGACGCGGCAGCACGCGAAAGGAAAACGCGATATTTTCAAAGACGTTCATGTGGGCAAAAAGCGCGTATTGTTGGAAAACGAATCCCGCGCGACGCTTGTAGGCCGAGAGGCCGGTGACATCACGATCACCGAAGCTCACCGTCCCGCCGTTGTCCGGGAATTCCAGCCCGGCGATCACCCGCAGGAGCGTGGTTTTTCCGGATCCGCTCGGGCCGAGGAGCGCGAGAAGCTCGCCGGTCGCGATTTCCAAGCTCACGCCGTTGAGTGCCGGATAGCGGGCGAACGATTTCGAGATGTTGGAGATGGAGATGCTCATAAGGAAGCTTCGTGGAGTTGGCGCTCGGCCCGCCATTCGGCGTAGGTCTTTAAAATCAGGGTGATGATCGCCAGCAACGCCAGGAGCGAGGCGACCGCGAAGGCGGCGGCGAAGTCGTATTCCATGTAGAGGATCTCGATTTGAAGCGGCATCGTGTTCGTCTTTCCACGGATATGGCCGGACACGACCGAGACCGCGCCGAACTCGCCCATCGCCCGCGCGTTGCAGAGGATCACCCCGTAGAGCAGCCCCCACTTGATCTTGGGCAGCGTGACGCGCCGGAAAATCTGCCAGCCGTTCGCGCCCAGCGTGAGCGCCGCTTCCTCTTCCTTCATCCCCTGCGCCTCCATGAGCGGGATGAGACCCCGCGCGACAAGCGGAAAAGTCACGAACATCGTTGCCAGCACAATGCCCGGCACGGCAAAAATAATCCGGATGTCGTGCTCGCGGAGCCACGGTCCGAACCATCCCTGCGCGCCGAAGACCAGCACGTAAATCAAACCGCCGATGACCGGCGAGACCCACAGCGGCAGGTCAATCAACGTGACCAGAAACGATCGGCCGCGAAACCGGAACCGCGTCAGGCTCCAGGCGGCCGCAAGCCCGAAAACGGCATTCAGCGGGACCACGATCACGGCCACCAGAAGCGTGAGCCCGATCGCGCTGTGCGTGTAGGGATCCTGAAGCGCATGGAAAAAGGCGGCGCCCCCTTTCGAGAACGCCTCCTGAAAAACCACGACCAGCGGAAGGAAGAGGAACAGGCCGAGGAAAACCAGCGTGATCCCGATCAGGACGGCCTTCGCCACCGGCGATTCCATGGTCGCGCGGAGGGGAGGAGCCGGGCTCCGAAGCTGGATTGTGGATGCGCCGGCCATGGTGGTTTCAGGAAATTCCGCACCGCCTGTTGTTCCAGAATTGCAGGCTGTTGCTGACAATAAGAATCACAAATGAGGAGATCAGCATGACGAGCCCGATCGCGGCCGCGCCGGAATTGTCGTATTGCTCCAGCTTGGTGATGATCATGAGCGGCGTGATTTCGGTTTTGAACGGAAGGTTGCCGGAAATAAAAACCACCGAACCATACTCGCCGATCGCGCGCCCGTAGGCGAGAGTGACTCCGGTGAGAATGGACGGCAGCAAGGCGGGAAAAATCACACGGCGGAACGTGTGCCAGCGGTTCGCGCCCAGACAGGCCGCGGCCTCTTCGACTTCCGCGGCAAGCTCCTGGATGACCGGCTGCACGGTCCGCACCACAAAGGGAAGACCGATGAATGTCAGCGCCAAAAAAATCCCCGCCGGCGTGAAGGCGACCTGGATCCCCAGCGGCTTGAGACAGCGTCCGATCCACTCGTTCGGCGCATAGAGCGAGGTCAGCGCGATCCCCGCCACGGCCGTCGGCAGGGCGAAGGGCAGATCCACAATCGCATCGAGAATCCTCCGGCCCGGAAACCGGTAGCGCACCAGCACCCACGCGGCAATGACCCCGAACACGCCGTTGACCAGCGCCGCGAGGAGCGAGATCCCGAAGCTCACCCGGTACGACGCCACCACGCGCGGCGAAGTGACGGTTTCCCAAAAATGCGGCCAGCCTCCCGAGGCCGTTTTCAGAAACAGCGCGGAAAATGGAATCAGCACAACCAGACCCAGGTAAACCAAAGAAAATCCGAGCGTGAGACCGAAGCCGGGGAAGACGTGGCTGCGGCACCGCTTTTGAGATCGGGAATTCATAATACGACCACGCTAATCGTTGTTTGACCGGGGTCAATTGCGATTTCGTGGCGGCTCCTGCTCGCGCCCCCTCCCGACCCGCCCGCGCGAGAAGATCGGGTTCCATGTCCGCGAAGACGCCCCCGGCCAACGCCGCAAAATACGGGAACTTGGGATCGTGCTGGCTCGCTTGCTCTTTGGAGACCAGGCGGAACATTCGGACGCCCCGTCCGGCTCCCCGCGTTCCTGGTATTCAACCCGCCTCCGGGCTCAGCAAAAAAACAGCGGGCGTCTGCGCTTGGTCCAGCTTCTCGGCACCCCCGCCGATCCCGCGGGCTTTTTAGCCGCCCTCACTGGGATGCGCAGCTTGAACACGCCTCCGAGATGAGCCATGGCGGCTGGTTGGACGGCATCCCGACCCTCGATCTGTCGCACCGCGATTCGGATATTACACTCGATGTGTTGGGATCAGTGGTGGAAGGCCGTGCTTTCCTGGGGCGTGGTGCCAAGGGTGACCGACGGGCGGCTGAGGTATTCGATGGCGGCCTTGATGTCGCCGACGAGGAGGCTGGCCAGGTCGCGGCTGACTCCGAGGCGGACGAGGATCCGCTGGACGACGAGGTCCTCGCGGTGGGCGGGCATCGAATACGCGGGCACCTGCCATCCGCGCACGCGCAGGCGGTCGGCGAGGTCGTAGAGCGAGTAGCCCGGCTTTTTCCCGGGCGTGATTGTCCAGCAGAGCGCGGGGATTCCATCCGCAGGGTCGCCGCTGTAAAGCATGTCGAATGGCCCGAGCGCGGCGATTTCTTTGGCGAGGAACTGGGCGGTTTCGTAGCAGGCCGAGTGGACCTTGGTGTAGCCCTCGCGGCCGAGGCGCAGGAAGTTATAATACTGGGCGATGATCTGGCCGCCCGGGCGCGAGAAGTTCAGCGCGAACGTCGGCATGTTGCCGCCGAGGTAATTCACGTTGAAAATGAGATCCTCCGGGAGGTCGGATTTTTCCCGCCAGACAACCCATCCGCATCCGAGCGGGGCGAGTCCGAATTTGTGGCCGGAGGAATTGACCGACTTCACCCGCGGGAGCCGGAAATCCCATTCGAGAGATGGCGCGCAGAACGGGGCGAGAAATCCGCCGCTGGCTCCGTCCACATGGATTGGGATGTCGAGCCCGGTTTTCTTTTGCAGTTTATCGAGGGCATCGGAGACCGCCCTGACCGGCTCGTAGCGTCCGTTGAACGTGACTCCGAGAGTCGGCACGACCCCGATGGTATTCTCGTCGCACCGCTTGACGACTTCCTCCGGACTCATGAGGAGGCGGTCTTTTTCCATGGGAATCTCTCGCAGCTCGACGTCCCAGTAGCGGGCGAACTTGTGCCAGCAGACCTGCACCGGGCCGCAGATCATGTTCGGCTTGTCGGTGGGTTTCCCCTCCGCCTGCCGCTTCGCGCGCCAGCGCCATTTCATGGCCATCCCGCCCAGCATGGCCGCCTCGCTGGATCCGGTGGTCGAGCAGCCGATGGCATTGGCAACATCCGGCGCGTTCCAAAGATCCGCGAGCATGGCGACGCACCGGTTCTCGATCTCGGCGGTCTGCGGATACTCATCCTTATCAATCATGTTCTTGTCAATGCAGTCGTCGAGGAGCTGGTGGACTTCCGGCTCGACCCATGTCTGGCAGAACGTCGCGAGGTTCTGGCGCGAGTTGCCGTCGAGGAGAAGCTCATCGCGGACAGCCTGGTAGATGTGCTTCGCGTCCCGCTCGTGGCGGGGAAAATGTTTTTTGGGGAGCACGTTCGCGAGGTCGTCGGATGCGAAAACCTCGTCGTTCGGGTTGCCGGGAGTGGAGAGAGCCATATTATTTTGTATTGAAGAGGTTGAGGTTGAGGTCGGCGACGATTTGATGGATTGCGCCCGCTCCCCGGACGCTGTTGCCGGCGGTATCGAGCGGGGGGGAGAATCCGACGATCGCCATCTTGCCGGGGACGACACTCACGATCCCGCCGCCGACGCCGGTCTTCGACGGGAGGCCCGACTTCCACGCCCAGGCGCCGGACTCGTCGTAGAAACCGGCCATCATCATGACGGCGAGAAGCTTCGGGACGCTTGCCTCCTCGAGGCAGCGTTCCTTGGTGATCGGGTTCACGCCACCGTTGGCGATCGTGGCACCCATGACCGCGAGCTGCTTTGCGGTGACCAAGACCGAGCATTGTTTGGTGTAAACGTCGCAGGTTTCAATCGGGTCGGCGTAGAGCCGGTTGTAGCTGAAGAGGAGTTCCGCAATCCCGCGGTTGTGCTGGTTGCAGGACGCCTCGGACTGATAGACTTCCTCGCTCATGGCGAGCTTCTCCCCGGCGAACTTGCTGTATTGCGCGAGGATCTTCTCCCATTTCTCCTGCGGGCTCTTCGCCTTCACCAGGCTCACCGAGGCCATCGCGCCGGCGTTGACAAACGGGTTCACCGAGCGGGCGGGCTCCAGCTCGACGGCAAGCACCGAGTTGAAAGGCAACCCGGTCGGCTCGACGCCGATTTTGTTCAGGATCGTCTCCGGGCCGGATTCGTTCATCACCAGCGACGCGGTGAACGGCTTCGAGACCGACTCAATCGCGAACGCATAATCCACATCGCCCGCCTTGTAGATCTTTCCATCCACCGTGACGATGACGACGCCGAAGAGAGCCGACGGCACCTTGGCGAGGCACGGGATGTAGCTGGCGTTGGCACCGCCCTTCTCGTCCTTGAACTTCGCGTGAGCGTCGTCCACCGCTTTTTGCAGGACTGCAGGTTCCGGGATGGTTCCTGCGCGCAGGACGGGAAGCGCGGCGCAGACGAGGGAGCAGAGGCAGAGGAGGCGGATGGTTTTCATAGGTTGTTAGAAGCTGATGACCGATTGCAGCCCGATCACGAGCGCGTTCGGGATATTCCCGTATCCGTTCGGGCGGATGACGTATTGGATGTCCGGCTGGATGCTGATGTATTTGTTGAGCTGGATGACGTAGCTGGTCTCGAGCACCGCCTCATAGGTCGGCGTCGTGGTGCCCGGATTGGACGGGGAGTTCGCGTAGGCGGTGCTGAAATTGGAGATCAGGAAGCAGGTGAGCCATTGATCCTGGTCGCGTCCGGGAAAGATCCCCTGCCAGATCGTGCCGGCCATCCCCATGAACGGGTTGCTCGAGATGTTCGTCTGCGGCGAATAAACCGCGCCGCCCCACAACGAAAAATTGTTGTTTTCGTTTTTCGGCGACCGCCAGACCATCTGCTGGCCCATCGCGTAAAACCCGTAGGCGTTGGCGATCTGCCCGCCGGAAAACTGGTCGAACGTGTAGTTCGACCAGTAGCCGCCGACCTTGTAGATTCCCGGCAGGCCGGGGTTCGCGCCGACCTCCTTGTCCTTCGACCGGCCTTTGCTTGCGCCGAATGTCGGCTTCCATCCTCCCTCGAACATCATCAGGATCCCGTCGCCGGGCCGGATCGAGAAATCCGCGCCGTGGTAGGCATAGACGCCGAGCCGCGGGGACGCCTGAAAAATCCCGGTGGACACATAGCTCTCCTTGGTCGGCTTGTATTTGATCATCGCCGCATTCGTCGCGGTGATCCCCGCATGGAACGGCGCGTTGCTGAACAAATTGTTCGGGTTCCCGTTGATGCCGCCGTTCACCTGGAGTCCGAACGCGGGGAGCGAGGCGAAGAATTGTCCGGCGCTCATGCGTCCGATCCGGAGGTCCAGCTTGTCGTCAAAAAGCTTCTGCGTCAGATACAGGTCAAAGAGAACGCCCGTGTTCTCCACATAGGACTCGGAGACGATGAAGTAGTTGCCGATGTTCTGTGAGAGGTTGTGCCCGGTGCCGTCGGCAAACGATGCCGTCAGCACGGCTCCCTTCCACCCGATCATTTTTTCCAGATCGAAATGGCCGCCGATCACGATCTCATGCGAGTAGCCCACCGACTGCGAGAGCCCGCCGGTCGGGTTGCCGAGAAAGACCCCGTAATAATCAAAATAGAGCCGGACCCCGGTTTGCTTCTGGATCGCGGCCTGTCCGTTGGCCAGCATGTCGAAGGGGGCGTTGAAATCCCGCGCGGCCTCGGCGGAGAAATTCTGGAGGAAACGAGGGTCTTTCGAGCGCGAGCCGTATTCCAACTGGTCCGCGGTCAAATCGCTTGCGGCCGCCCATCCGGCGCACGCCATTGCTCCGACACAGATTCGTTTGAGCAGACGACGACGGCCGGAAGAAGCCGGGATGGTGGACGATGCGATTTCAGCCATAGGAGGGAAGAGAATCAGACGCTGTCTTGTTTTGATCGGCGCAAGCATTGCTACGGGAGGCGGGAGTACTCCGCCCGCATCTCATGACACCCGCCCCGGTGAAAATCCAGCCGAAAAGCTTGCGCGCGCGGGATTTTTTTACTCGAATGCACGCCATGAAATTATCCTTCCTGCCCGTGGCCGCGTTTGTTTCCCTTGTCTCCGGATGCCTGGTTTCACCGGTGGCAAAATCCGGAGGCCCCGGATCGGTGACCGTGACGAACTCGAATCCGTCGGCGATCATCGCGGCGGCGCAGGCGGTTTTCCCCCAGGCTGGCTACCACCTCGGGTTGGCAAATTTCCCGGATTCGATCTCTTTTGACAAAGGCTCCGATCGTTTCGCGAACATCATGTGGGGGAGCTACGGCGACCCGCAGACGATCCGCGTGCGGGTGAATATCACGCGGCTTCCAGGAACGAACGACTACCGGCTTTCGCCGAAGGTGTTTTCCGTGAGCGATGCCGGGGAGGCCGGGTTTGAGGATTCGCGTCCGCTCAGGGGGCTTTGGGCGGCGGAGTTCGGCCCGCTGCTCAAGCAGGTGGCCGCACAGGCCGGCGGTGCCGGAGGAATGTAATTGGCAAACACGGCGATCAGGATGCCCGAACTTCTTGTCGGGGAAGCTTGAGCAGGCGTCAAGATCGTGCGTTGACACGATGCGGGGTCTGCGTAGCGTTGCGGAAATATTTCATGGAGCAGCAGAGCGCATCAGAGTTTGTTTCTCATGCCCCGGGTTACTGGGGGGAGGAGCCCCAATGGCACGATTGGCAGTGGCAGATGAAAAACCGGGTGACCACGATGGGCGGGTTGGAGCGCCACCTGAATCTTACGGGCGAGGAGCGCGCGGGCGTGCTGCTGGCCGGGACGAAGCTCGCGCTCGCGGTCACGCCGCACTATTTGAACCTCATCGAGCGCGACAACCCGGACTGCCCGATCAGGCGGCAGGTGATCCCCCGGATCGAAGAGGGCCGCGCCTCGCCCTGCGAGATGTCCGATCCCTGCGGGGAGGATTCCGCGATGCCCGTCCCCGGCCTCGTTCACCGGTATCCCGACCGCGTGCTTTTTCTGGTGACCGACCGGTGCGCGTCCTACTGCCGGTATTGCACGCGCAGCCGCGTGGTCAGCGGGGTGGGAGAGCGGGCGCTGCACACGGATTTTGAAGAGGCGTTCGCTTATCTGGAAAGGCACCCCGAGGTGCGCGACGTGCTGCTCTCCGGCGGCGACGCGCTCATGCTTTCCGATGACAAGCTCGAAAGCCTGCTGCGGAGGCTCCGCGCGATCCGCCATATCCAGATCCTGCGCATCGGAACCCGCATCCCGATTTTTCTGCCCCAGCGGATCACCCCGCAGCTCTGCGAGATGCTGAAAAAATACCATCCGCTCTGGATGAGCGTTCATACGAACCATCCGCGCGAGCTGACGGCCGAGGTGCGCGACGCGCTCGGACGGCTCGCCGCCGCCGGGATTCCGCTCGGCAACCAGAGCGTCCTTCTCGCCGGAGTGAACGACAACGCGACGACGATGAAGGAGCTCGTCCACAAGCTCCTCATGTGCCGGGTCCGGCCGTATTACCTCTACCAGTGCGATCTCATCCGGGGCTCGTCCCACCTGCGCACCTCGGTGGCCAAAGGAATCGAAATCATCGAGGCGCTCCGCGGGTTCACGACCGGTTACGCCGTCCCGCAGTTCGTCATCGACGCGCCGGGCGGAGGAGGAAAGGTGCCGCTCAATCCGGATTACGTCGTCTATCACGACAAAGAAAAAGTCGTGTTCCGGAATTTTGAGGGCCGGATCTTCGAATACCCGGAGCCCGCGGAGCCGCGCGATGTCGCACGACACGACGAGCTTCTGCCGGCCTGACGGAGCCATGGGAGGAGGCATCATCATTCGTCCGCGCTCGCGGATTCTTCACGGCCATGACTGGGTCTATTCCAGCGAGGTCTTGAAAACATTCGGAAGCCCGGAGGACGGGAGTGTGGTCTCGATCAAAGACGGACGCGACCAACTGCTGGGCGTGGGGATTTACAACGCGAAGTCGCAGATCGTTGTGCGGAGATTCTCCCGGCGGCGGCAGGATCTGGATGAGGATTTTTTCCGCCGCAGGATCGCCCAGGCGCTCGAATACCGGGCGCGCGCCGGCTGCCGGGGGGATCTGGGCCGCCTCGTGTGGAGCGAGAGCGACGGCCTGCCGGGAGTGATCGCCGACCGCTATGGTGCTGTCGTCGTGCTGCAGACGCTCACCAAGGCGATGGACATGAGGAAGGAGGTGGTTGCGCGGGTCCTTCTGGAGTTGGACGGGACGGCCTGCGTGATCGAGAGAAACGACGCTCCCGTGCGCGCGGCCGAGGGGCTCGAATCGTCTGTGGGAGTGCTTCTCGGAGAATCACCGGGTCCTGTCGAGGTCGAAGCCGCGGGAATTCAATTCCTGGTGGATCCGCTCGCCGGACACAAGACCGGACTCTATCTCGACCAGATCGAATCCTACGGCATCGTCGCCGCGATGGCCGCAGGCCGTCGCGTGCTGGATTGCTTTTCGAACCAGGGCGGCTTCGCGCTCGCCTGCGCGAAGGCCGGCGCGGCGTCCGTGGTCGCGGTCGAATCCGGCGCGGAGAGCGTTGCAAAATTGCGCGAAAATGCGGCGCGAAATGCCGTCGGGATCGATGTGAAGCACGCCGACGTCTTCGACGTGCTCGCCCGGGGCGGCGAGTTCGACCTCATCATCCTCGACCCGCCGTCCTTTGCCAAGGCCCGTGCCAAGGTCAACGAAGCCCTGCGCGGATACCGCGACCTGCACGCCCGGGCCGCGCGCCTCCTGGCCAAAGGCGGCACGCTCGTCAGCTTTTCCTGCTCGCACCACGTCGCGGGCCACGAATTCGAGGAGGCGATCTCCGAAGGCCTCCAGGATGCGAAACGCAACATGCGCCTCATCCGCCGCATCGGCCAGCCGCCCGATCACCCGGTCGTTCTCGGGCTGCCCGAGACGGAGTATTTGAAAGGCGTCGTCCTTGGAGCCATGCCCGGACGATGAAAGGCGTGATCTTCGACTGGGACGGGGTTGTCATTGACTCGTCGGCACAGCACGAACGTTCGTGGGAGATGCTGGCGGAGGAAATCGGAAAGCGGATTCCCGACGGCCATTTCCAGGCGGGCTTCGGAAAGAAAAACCAGGAGATCATTCCGCATCTTCTGTGCTGGAGCAACGACCCGATTGAGATCGCGCGCCTCGGGGATCGCAAAGAAGAGTTCTATCGCGGGCTCGTCCGGGACCAGGGCGTGCGCGTTCTGCCCGGCGCGCGCGAGCTTCTCACCGCTCTCCGCGAGTCCGGCATCCCCCGCTCGCTCGGATCCTCGACTCCCCGCTCGAACCTCGACACCCTTTTCGCCGCCACCGGACTCGGAGAATTTTTCGATGCGGTCGTCTGCGGGGATGACGTGAAAAACGGCAAGCCCGCCCCGGATGTCTTTCTTCTCGCCGCCAGGAAACTGGGACTCGCCCCGGCGGACTGCATCGTCATCGAAGACGCGCATGTCGGAATCGCGGCAGCGCACGCGGCCGGCATGAAAGTTCTCGCGGTGGCAACGACCCATCCTCTCGACCAACTGGCGGACGCGGACGCGGCGGTCGCCTCGCTGGCGGAAATCACTCCCGCCCGGCTCCGGCAGATCGCGGGGTAATTTTGCCTTCCCGCGCTAGGATTCCCCGGGCGCGGCCGGTTCGCCATAGAGCGTCGAGGAACTTGCCCGCACGACGCGCACCGGGAGGATCTGCCCGACGTGGCGCGGAGCGCCTTCGAAAACGACGATTTTATTTGTGCGGGTGCGGCCGGTGAGGCGGTGCGGGTTGTTCCGGCTGGCCCCTTCGCAGAGGATCCCGACCTCGGTGCCGATGAGCGCGTTGAGGCGCGAGGTGAAATGCCGGTTGATGACCTGCAGGAGATCCTGGTTGCGCGATTCTTTCACCTCTTCCGACAGCTGGCCCGGCATCGCGGATGCGGGGGTGTTCTGGCGTTGGGAATAGCGGAAGACGAACGCGTTGTCGAAGCCGACATCGTCGCAGAGCGCGCGCGTGGCAACATAATCCTCATCGGCCTCGCCGGGGAATCCGACAATGATATCCGTGGTGATCGCGATTCCCGGGCGCGCCGCACGCAGCCGGTCCACCAGCCTGCGGAACGTTTCCGCCGTGTAGCCGCGCCGCATGGCTTTCAGAATCCGGTCCGACCCGCTCTGGAGCGGCAGGTGGACGTGCTCGGCGAGCTCCGGCAACCGCGAGAACGCCCCGATCAAATCCCCGCGGAACCCGATGGGATGCGGCGAGGCGAACCTCACCCGCTCGATCCCATCCACCGCGCAGACCGCTTCGAGAAGCCTGACAAACGGACCGATGCCGCCGCGTTTCGGGAATTCCCGGCGTCCGTAGAGATTGACGATCTGGCCGAGAAGCGTGACCTCGCGGACCCCGCGCCGCGCCAGCCCGCGCACCTCCTCGACAATTTCTTCGATCGTCCGCCCGCGTTCTTCCCCGCGTGTCTGCGGGACGATGCAAAACGCGCAGCGCATGTTGCAGCCCTGCATGATGGAAACAAATGCGGTGCACTGGCCGGGCGCGAGATCCTGCCCGCAGATCGCGCCCTCCGACCCTTCTTCCTCCTCCACGTCCACGATGGGAAGCCGCTCGTCGTCGATCCGCGCCTCGATCCGCCGCCGGAGCAGGTCGTCCACATAGTCCGCCACGCGGTGGAATTTCTGCGTGCCGGCCACGAGATCGACATGGGGCGAGGTCTTCGTGAGGGAGTTCCCCCGCGCCTGGGCCATGCAGCCGAGGTAGCCGAGAACGAGGTGGGGGCGGGTCTCCCGGAGCTTGCGCAGCATCCCCATCTTCCCGATCGCCTTCTGCTCTGCCATATCGCGCACGCTGCACGTGTTCAAGAGAATGACATCCGCCTCCGCCTCGACATCGGTCATCCGGTACCCGCGCTCGCCGAGCATCTTCGCGACCTGTTCGGAGTCGCGCACGTTCATCTGGCAGCCGTAGGTTTTGATATGGACGAGTGGCATCGGAGGCAGGAAAAATACCCGGTTCCCGGCGCATTTCCAGCCCGCATCCTGAAGGAATGCTTTTCTCCGGCGCGCGGGAATGGTAATATCGCCGCGTGCAAATCGAAAAGCTGGAATCCGGGCCGGTCACGACACTGAAGCTGACGGGGGAAATTGATCTCCATGCCTCGCCGGAGCTCCGCAAGCGGCTGCAGGACTGCGTCCGGTCGCAAACCCCTTCTCTCCTGCTCGATTTCACGGAGGTGATCTACATTGACTCGAGCGGGCTCGCGACGCTCATCGAGTATGTCCGCGAGAGCGCCGGCTTCGGAGGGAAATTCGCCCTCTTCGGACTCCAGAAAAAAGTCCATTCGATCTTCGCTCTCGTCCGGCTCAATGAATTGTTCGTGATCAGCGGGACGGCCGAAGAGGCCGCCCTGGCGGCAAAATGACTTTCCAGGCGGAGCTGAAAACCTTTTTTTCTCTCAACGGGCAGATTTTATACTGGCTGTTCGTCGGCCCGTTCCGCGGCAGGCCGGTGCGGGTTTTCACGGTGTTTCAACAGATGGTGCGGATCGGCGTGCAGGCGTTTCCGATGACTGCGCTCACGTCGCTGAGCATCGGGCTCACCCTGGCGATGCAGGGCGCGCAGGAGCTCTCGCGGATGGGCGCCTCGGCGTATGTCCCGAACCTTGTGGCGGTCACAATTCTCCGCGAGCTGGGCCCGCTGCTCGTGGGGGTCGTCGTGATCGGGCGCAGCGGATCGGCGGTCACGGCGGAGCTCGGAACGATGAAGGTGGGCGAGGAGATCGAGGCGCTCGAAGTCATGGCGATCAATCCGATTCGGTTTCTCGTGGTCCCGCGGTTTCTGGCGATGCTGGTCATGCTTCCGGTGCTGACCGTTTTTGGAGATTACATCGGGATGGCCGGCGGGTGGATCATCTGCCATTTCTCGATGGACATGAACACGGCCGCCTACGTCCAGCGGCTGATGGAGGCGGGTCACCCGATGGATTTGTATTCCGGCATGGTGAAGAGCTTTGTCTTCGCCTGGCTGATCATCCTGATCTCGTGCCAGGCCGGGCTGGGAGTCTCGGGCGGGGCGGAAGGCGTCGGGCAGGCGACCACGTCGTCGGTCGTCACCTCGATCCTCGCCATGCTCGTCGCCAACGCCGTGCTCACCGCAATTTTCTTCTTTACCTGACCCATGCCCGTCATCGAAGTCCGCGATCTGGTGAGGAAATTCGGCCCGAGAACCGTGCTGAACGGGATCAGCTTCACCGTGGAAAAAGGGGACACGATGATCATCATGGGCGGATCGGGCTGCGGGAAAAGCACGCTCCTGCGCCACATCATCGGGGCGATGAAGCCGACGTCCGGGTCGGTCCGGCTCTTCGGCGAGGAGATCACGACGATGCCGGTTCCCCAGCTCGAACAACTGCGCCTGAGGTTCGGGATGAACTTCCAGTTCGGCGCGCTCCTGCAATCGCTCACGGTCGGCGAGAATGTCGCGCTGCCGCTGATCGAGAACAGCCGGGTGGACCCGGAGATCGTGGATCTGATCGTCAAAATGAAGCTCGAGCTCGTCGGCCTGACCGGCTTCGAAAACCTCAAGCCGGCCGAGATCAGCGGAGGGATGCGCAAACGGGTCGGGCTCGCCCGCGCGGTCGCCCTCGACCCCGAGCTCCTCTTCAGCGACGAACCGACATCCGGCCTCGATCCGATCATGACCGCCGTGATTGATCGGTTCACGCTCGACCTCACCCGCAAGCTCGACATCACCGCTGTCGTGGTCACCCACGACATGACAAGCGCGTTCCGGATCGGCACGAAAATGATCGTCCTCGGGGCCGGAAAACGCGCCGGGACCATCATCGCGCAGGGAACGCCGGACGAGATCAAAAACCACCCGGACCCGGAGGTGCAACAATTCATCAGGGGCGAGCCCGACGGCCCGGTGCCGCTCAAGCTCTCGCCGGAGGATTACATTGATCGCCTCCTCGGCCACGAGCGCCAGAAGGGCGTGGCCTACTGAGGCTTATTGTTTCGATGGCAAGCGAAACCCATCGCGTTATGCCTCCGGATCGAAGCCTGCGTGTGCCTTGTTCATCGAGGATTTTGCGCTTTGGCGGTCTGCCTATGCAGCGGTGTCGTAGAGATACTTCTGGAAGCCGGTGAAGACCTTGCCGATTTCTTCCGGTTTGCCAAGATCCGCCACGGCGTCTGTCAGGGAGTCGTGGTATTTGAGCCGGAGAAGCGGGGTCAGCTTGGTCTGGTCGAGTTCTTCGACGCCTACGGACACGTAGTGGGACAGCACGAAATCCAGGAAGGCCTGTTGCTTGGCGTTGAAATGGGAATTGATATACACCCGCGCCTGGTCGGCGCGGACCGCCCGCGTCACCGGCGGGAGGGCGTAGGCCACATTCGCCAGCACGTCGAACAGGTCGCTTTTCTCGGCGTCAATGATCTTCTGCATCTCGGCAAGTTGGTCGTGACCGAACCCTCGTTCCGCCAACCCCTGCAAAAGCTTGGCCCGTGTGTCCGGCTCGCTCCAAAGCCCGCGCAGCTCTTCTTCGCTTTGGAAAAAGTCGGGCAGCCTGCCGAAGAGCATTTCCATAAACTGCTGCGAGGATATTGGTGTGCCGTCGGAATGCCAGAAACTCGTCATCATCATGTGCTGGATGGTGCGGTCCTTGCCGTCGGCCAGCTTCACTTTCGCTTTTTTCCTCTTGTTGCACTCGCAGTGGATTTTCCCGCAGACCTCGCACGGTTCTTTCGGGCATTCGCAGGGCCGCTTCCCGCAGACCGGGCAGGGCAGGGGTTCGGAGCGTTCGCACTCGCAGGGATACGCGCCGCACTTGGGACACGTTTCCGGGTCCGCAGGCTCGCCGTCCCACTCGGGATCGCTGAAGTGCATGTGAGCCCCGACGAAGTCGTAGATCGTGAAGTAATCCTTCCCGTCGTAGAGCCGGGTGCCGCGCCCGATGATCTGCTTGAACTCGATCATCGTCCTGATCGGGCGCATGAGCACGATGTTGCGGATGTTCCGGGCGTCCACCCCGGTCGAGAGTTTTTGCGAAGTGGTGAGGATGGTCGGGATCGTCTTCTCGTTGTCCTGAAAATCCCGCAAATGCTGGTCGCCAAGATTTCCATCATCGGCGGTTACCCGCTGGCAGTAGTTCGGATCTTTGCTCGTCTTGATCTGGTTGATGAGATCCCGAACGATCAGGGCGTGGGCCTGATTGGCGCAGAAGACCAGCGTCTTCTCGTTCTGGTTGATCTGGCCCATGAATATCTCAACCCGCTTCTTTTCGCGTTCCCGGATCTCGATGCTGCGGTTGAAATCCTCCTCCACGTAGGTTTTCCCCGTCTCGACCTCCCCCTCAACCACCGTGTCGTCCGGGGTGTAAACGTATTTGTCCAGCGTCGTGGAAATCTGCCTCACCTTGAACGGCGTGAGGAACCCGTCGTTGATGCCGTCCTTGAGCGAGTAGGTATAGACCGGCTCGCCGAAGTAGGCGTAGGTGTCCACATTGTCCTTGCGCTTGGGCGTGGCCGTAAGGCCGAGTTGCACCGCCGAGGAAAAGTATTCGAGGATCGCCCGCCATGTGCTCTCGTCGTTCGCGCCTCCGCGATGGCATTCGTCCACGACGATAAAATCGAAAAAATCCGGCGGATACTCGCCGAAATAGGGGGAAGGCTCGCCATCTTTCGGAGGGCCGCTCATGAATGTCTGGAAAATCGTGAAGAACAGGCTCCCGTTTTTCGGCACCCTGCCGCGCTGCCGGATGTCCCCCGGTTCGATCCGCACCATGGCATCCTCGGGGAATGCCGAAAATGCGTTGTATGCCTGATCGGCAAGAATGTTCCGGTCCGCCAGAAAAAGGATGCGCGGGCGCCGGGTCGGTTCGCGGGTGAGGTTCCACCGGCTCTGGAAAAGTTTCCATGCGATCTGGAATGCGATGAATGTCTTGCCCGTGCCGGTGGCGAGCGTGAGCAGGATGCGCTGCCGGTCGTTTGCAATCGCCTCCATGACCCGCTCGATGGCGATGTCCTGGTAGTAGCGCGGCAGGAAATATCCGCCCCGGTCCTCAAAAGGAACCGCCGCAAACCGGTCCCGCCAAGCATTGGCCTCGGCGAACGTCATGTTCCAAAGCTCGTCGGGCGTGGGATAGCGGGCAATTTCGTGTTCGGGGGGATGGGACGAATGGGAGGGATGGGACGAATGGGGCGCCATGTCCACTTGGTAGATCCCTTGTCCGTTTGTGGCGTAGGCCCACCGGAGGGCCAATTTCGTGGCGTAGTCCTTCGCTTGGGCGACGCCTTCGGTGAGAGCTTTTTCGAACGCCTTGGCCTCGCTCACGGCCAGTTTCCGGTTGCGATACTCCAGAATGTAGTCCGCTTTCAGCGGTTGGCCACGCCGCCCATGGCCTTCAATGCGGCCGGGAGCGATGGGATATTCCCGCAGAATCCGGCTTCCCTCGACGACGCCCCATCCCGCGGCTTTCAACGCGGGATCGATGTGCTCGGCTCTGGTCTCGGCTTCGTTCATGGCAAACTTATTTCTTGGCCGGGCCATGGCTGCGCTGCGCGCACTCATTGATGAACTCCAGTGCCACCCTGTGCAACCGCCACCACTCGGCAGCTTTGATCAAATCTTCCGACCGGGCGTGCGCCGTGGCTTCCAAGTTGGCCGCGTGCTCGCGCCTGCTTTCCTCCCGTTCCCGGATCAAATATTCCTCGTGCGCCTTGCGGGTCCGCTCGGCGGTCTCGATGCGTTCTTTTTCCAAATCAAGGTAGTGTTTGCAAATCGCCTGCACTACTTGCGACAGAATTTGTTCCAGAGAAAGCTTTTCGCTTTCCACCCACTTTTTTTCTGAGCGGTCGCCATAGCGCTCGGGATTGATTTTGAAAATCAATTTACCGGTGGGCGCGACATAGTTCCGCCAACGCCAGTCGTTCCGGCGCTTTTCCTGAGGCGTGAGTTCCCGGGGCGCGGTCTGTTCCTCAATGGTGAGACTCATCCGGTCGCAACCCTTTTCAAAATACGCGCCGTCATATTTGCTGCGGGATTTGCGGAACGGAATGCCGCGCGCCTCAACCCGGGTGAGAATCCCGTGCAACGCCCGCGTCGTCCGGTCGATCTGCGCCTTGGAAATGGTGAGCCGTGGAAACATGCGCTCCTCCACTTTCACGCATTGGTTGACAACATCCGGTGTTGCCTCCCGCAGGAACGTCCGCAGTTCCACCACCAACAAATGCAAATCCTCCTGCTCATCCGGCAACGGCAGCTTGGCGGGAATGGGCGCGTCCAGCGGCTCGTATTTGACCGGCTCCGGCGCGGGCGGCAACGGGGTCTTTTTGGTTTTTTTACCCAGCGCGACCTTGGTCCAATAACCGGGCGACGGTTTGGGCACGTTCCATTGCTTGCAGCGATTGGCCAGCGTCACAGTGGAAATGCCCAGTTCCGCCGCAACCTGGGTGGCGGGAGCCGACCAGACTTTTTTGTAAAGTTCTTCCCGCGTCAGTGGTTGGCTGCCGCTGGTCTTCATAAGACTCCGGTGAAGGCTTCGTTCATGTGATCTGCTTGGCAGTCCTGGGAGGGGGCAGATAATTTTCTCCGGTGACAACCTTCCGCCCGGTCTTGGACTCCAGTTCCTGCCGCGCTTTCTTGGCGATGCGCCCGCCCGTCCTGGCGGCGGCTTTGTTTTCCACCATGCCGGTGGCCACCACGCTCTCGGCGATCTGGCGCGTGGACAACTCCGCGAGCGCGGTGAAAATCAACTCCGCCTCGCTCATGTGATCCCGCAGATTTTCCGTCTTGATTCCTTTCAGATTCTTGTGCGCCTGCACGCCCACTCCGGACCATTCCTGATGGATGATGTTCGTGAGGATGGCAAATTCATCGCCCTGTTTGATTTCGTGCCCGGTCCAGTAATCGGTGAGCTTGTTGCGCGTTTCCTGCCCGGTCATGCGCTGCTCGATCCATTTGGCGCTGCGGCCCTGTTGCTGCCACGTCTCGCGGGCGCGGGCGAGCGAACGGGCTGGGTCGGCCATTTCCTGCATCCGCTCGTAGCCGACCTTTGCCAGCCAGAGCTTGATCGGCTCGGCCTTGGGGCTGGGGACGCTTTGGACGAGGCGCAAAAGGGTTTCGGCGGTGGCCGCGTCGGTGGGGTAACTTTTGCCATCGGCGGCGGGCATTTTCAGTTGGTCACAATTTGTGACCACCTGACTGCCTTCAGATTTCAACCGGTTTTTCAACGTCGTCCAATAGCTTTGCGCTTTCCGATGATCCGGCTGCTGCGTGAGCACGCGGATGATGTCCACGACGGAAAACCACCACGTCTCGGTCGCCTCGTCATAGTGGCGGCGGATTTCGTGGCCTTCAAAAATGGCGAGGTCTTTTTTCATGACGGCGGGATGAGGTTGCGCGGATTTGGGGAAATTTTCAACCGGTAACAATTTGTAACAATTTGTAACCGGTTGGGTGATGAAGATGCCGCCGGATTTCAGTCGGTTACAAATTGTAACCAACCGGCTGACGCATCGGCGGATGGATTTCAGTTGGTGACGATTTGTCACCGACTGATTTACCCCACGGGGTAAAGGCATTCAGCCCAGGGTTGCCGAGTCCGCGAGGCTACCCCGGGTGAACCATGCAAAATGAAATCAACCCCAACGGGGTTGCATCGGGTGGATGACGCGTCGGTGATGCAACCCCGTCGGGGTTGGGGGAAATTATGGGGCGTGTGACCCAGGGTAGCGCGGGGCGCGCAACCCTGGGCTGAAGGATGCAATCCCGTTGGGATAGGGAAACGCAGGTTCATTAAAGTTCTCCGGTGAAGGCTTGGTGCAGCAGCGACTTCTTCAAAGCCTCCAGAAGCACGAGCTTCCGCTCGTAGAGGCGGGAGAGGCGGCGGGTTTCTTCGTGGAGGGAGTCGAGGTTTGCGGCGAGTTGATTTTGCTTGTTCACGTCGGGTAGCCAAACCCGAAATTCGAAAAGATGCTCGCGGTTGACCTTTGGCATTCCGGCCCGCGCCGAACCTTGGATTGCGTAATCGGTGAAGTGTTTACTCAGCAACAAATGAAAGAGGTAATCGCGAGTGACCACGTTTGGGATTGGAGCAAGCGGATACATGTCGGCGCTGCACAGCCCTTCGAAATCAGGGCGAGCAACCTTCATCAGGTAAGGACGAATCTTGCTGTAGAGCACCATCGATTCGTCGAAGAGAAACTTCCCGGAAATCAGGCATTCTTCCCGCGCTGTCTTGAGGTCAACCAAGACACCGGTCATTGATTCGATGTTCCCCGCTCCGATGTGGGTCAAATCGAGGAACTCTTTCTTTCGTGGATCAACGAGCGTTGAAGTGATCGCGCAGACTTCATCGAACCGCTTCTCCACCCACCCCGGGCCACGCTGGGCGAAGACGGATTGGAGGTGGCTTTCGAAGAGGGCGCGGGCATTTTGGAGGTTCTTTTCGGCGTTGGCTTTGGCGGTGGCGAGGCCCTCAAACGCTT
>JBAXTX010000040.1:0-20033 GCA_037129975.1 Verrucomicrobiia bacterium
CTGACTGGCTGACTGGCTGACTTTTTCTTCTTCATAAACTTCCGGTGGCTGCCCGGCTGCGGGTGGATTTTTAACGACCGCTCGAATCTTTTTTTTCATCGGCTGTGTGCGACTTCCCGCACATGGAGGGGAAACGGAACTTATAAATGAGAAGCGGAGTTATTCTGAGCCCTCCGGGGCCATATAGCAAGGACTGCTTTTTTCAGGACTGCTTTGTTCAGTCCTCGTTTTCAGGTTTGCCTCGAACCTTTTTTGCGGCGATAGTTGCTGAGGCATTCGAAAAAGCTTATGGAAATCACCACACACGTCGGTTCGATTTTGGACAGGAAGGGTCGCGAGATTTGGGCGATCGCTGCAGAAGCCAGCGTTTACGAGGCCATCGCGCTCATGGCGGAAAAAAATGTGGGGGCGCTTCCCGTGATGGATGGCCCGACGCTGCTCGGCATGATCTCCGAGCGCGACTACAGCCGGAAAGTCATCCTGCACGGGCGGGTCTCCCGTGAGACGCCGGTGGCCGACATCATGACCCGCGAGGTTATCACGGTGAGTTCGGAGGATTCCGTCGAAGATTGTCTGGAGATCATGACGAAAAACCATGTCCGTCACCTGCCGGTGATCGAGGATGGTCGCTTGGCCGGCCTTGTCTCGATCGGCGACCTCGTCAACTGGATCATCGCGGCCCAATCGAACAAAATTGACGACCTCCAGCGTTATGTGACCGGGGCTTATCCCGCGTGAGCATGTCTGAAGGCATTATCCCGGATCTGCAAGCCTGCGTGATCTGCGAGGATGTGCGCCAGGAAGCCAGCGGCCAACAGACACTCGTCGGGATCATCGGCATGATCCCGGCCCCGGCCATGCCGATCGGTTTTTTCAAGCTCTGCCTCTGGACCCGCTGGTGCGGCGGCATGGGAGATTTCCTCCAGACATCTCTCATCCTCAACCCGGACGACGACCAGCCGATCGCGCAGAGCGAGGTCCGGTTTTCCCTGCCCTCGCTCGATGCCCACGCGACGAATGTGCACGTCTTCGGAGGAATCCAGTTTCAGAAGCACGGGCTTTATACCGTGGAAGTGCGGGTGGACAACGAACTCCGCCTCCGCTTCCCCCTCCCGGTCGTGCCGGTCCAGCAGCACGGCACCGCGTAGCCCGCGCTCAACTCTCGAACAGCGAATTCCGGATCGCCGCCAGTTCGCTCTGTTCGGTAAGTTTCTTCGTAACTCCTCTCAACCGCCGTCCGAGGGTCGCCGCCACACCGATCAGAATCCTGATGCCTGCCTCCGGGTAGTTGTTGATGAAATCCTCGAGGTCCGCGCGTGTGATCATCCAATACTGGCTGGGCTCCATAACCACCACCGAACAAACCGCACTGGCCGGATCAAACAGATCCACCTCCCCCACCCACTCCCCTTGGCGGATCGGCCCCAGGAGGATGTCTCTCCCTTCGCCATCGTGTCGCGCATGCAGCAGCCCGGAAATGATGAAAAACAGCTTTCCGTGCGAAGCCCCCTCCTGGATGAGAATGTCTCCCGCGCCGGCGAAGTGAAAGCTCCCGTAGGCACTCAGGGAGTCGCGGTCTTCCCTGCTCAGTTCTGAAACCAATCCGACAGCCGGCAGTTGTGGCGAGGTGAAGGGCATGGCTCCTAAAAAACACATTCCTCCGGCCTGCACAAGCAGGAAGCGGTTGTTCGTGCGAAGCTGTTCGTGCGAAGCTTGACAGGCAGGGGCGTGGCGAATCAGATGCGTGCCCTATGAGGTTTCCGCTCGCGCTGACGGCCCGGATCGCGGGCCACATGATGGGGAAGAAGATCCGGCGGGTGGAGAAATTCGCCACGGTCCTGCAGCTCGAGCCGCTCCACGCATGCAATCTGACCTGCACCGGCTGCGGGAGGATCCGGGAGTATTCGACGTCTCTCAACGACGTGATGCCGCTGGCGGACTGCCTGGCCGCGGCGGAGGAGTGCGAAGCACCGATGGTTTCGATCTGCGGCGGCGAACCGCTCATCTACCCGCACATCGGAGATCTCGTGGCCGGACTGCTCGCGCGGAAACGGATTGTTTACCTCTGCACAAACGGGGTGCTCATGCGGAAAAAGCTGCGCGAATTCCTCGCGGCGGATTTTTTCAAACACCCCGCCGCCGCCGCACGGAAGATCGGGGCGCTGGTTGCGGAGGATCTTCTCACTCCGGCGCAGGCGGAAGAAATCCGCCGGGCCTCAATCCACAGTCCGCAGTCCGCACTTCCCATCGCTCCGTCGCGCTGGATGTATTGGAACGTCCACCTCGACGGCCTCGAGCGCACGCACGATCTCATTGTCCAGCGCGAGGGGGTTTTCAAGGAATGCATCGCGGCGATCCGGATGGCAAAGATCCTCGGCTACCGGGTTGCGACGAACACGACGGTTTACCAGGAGACCGACATGGGCGAACTCGCGCGGATGTTCGACTTCCTCTCGTGGTTGGGAGTGGATGGGCATACGATCTCGCCGGGATACGACTTCGACGCCGCGAAGGAGGACATGCGGAAACGCCTGGGCCTCGAACCGGAAAAATTTTTCCTCACCCGCGCGATGACGAAGGCGAAATTTCAAAATATCCGGGCCTTGGCGGAGAGGCACACATTTTTCGGGACGCCCGTCTATCTGGATTTCCTGGCCGGTCACCGCGAGCTCACATGCTCGGCCTGGGCAATTCCGACACGCAACGTGCGCGGATGGAAAGGCCCCTGCTATTTGATGACCGACGCCCACCACGCCAGCTACAACGACCTGATCGGGAAGACGCCGTGGCAAAACTACGGCGTCGTCAACGGCATAGCCCGCGACCCGCGCTGCGAGAATTGCATGGTCCACTGCGGCTACGAACCCAGCGCGACCCTCGGACGCGACGCGCGGCCCGGGGACATTTGGGCGAACATCGCTTTCCTCTTCGCCAGAAAACCCGCCCCGCCCGCCGGGGGGGCCGACGTGAATCCCTTCGACGGCGTCACGTCCGGGCGCGGTCACAAGACCGGGCAGAGAAGTGGAAGCCCGGCCTGACATTTCTCTCAGTCATCCTCCCACTCTGACCCCTCAAGAAATTTTTAAAAATCCCCGCCAAACTTGATCTGCGTCAATGAAATTTTATCAGGTTTTCCACAATATGTCGCCCCTGCTCGGAGATTGACCCACAATATATAGGGTTTTCATCCTGATACAAATCTTCCTTTCCAACCATGTCGAATCCCAATCCCACCACGATCCAACCGGCTTCTGTCCTTGAAGAATACATCCAGCGCACGGACTGGCGGGTGAACGCGAATGCGAACCAGGGGTATTCGCTTGGAGGGATGATATTGAATGCGGCGGGCAAGCTGACGGCGAACTACTGGCTCGACCACATTTATCCGCCGCAGATCGGGCAGGCGCATCGTCATGCGGACATTCACCTGCACGATCTTGACATGTTTTCCGGATACTGCGCGGGATGGTCGTTGAGGCAGTTGCTGGCGGAGGGTTTCAACGGGGTGTCGAACAAAATCGAGTCCGCCCCGCCGCGGCACTACCGGACGGCGCTCGGGCAGATGGTGAATTTTCTGGGGACGCTGCAGAACGAGTGGGCGGGAGCGCAGGCGTTCAGTTCGGTGGACACGTATCTGGCCCCGTATGTCCGGCACGACAAGCTTTCGGACGAGGAAGTCGAGCAGGGGATGCAGGAATTTGTTTTTAATCTCAACGTGCCGTCGCGCTGGGGCACGCAGACGCCGTTCACGAACCTGACATTTGACTGGGTGTGCCCGGAGGATTTGCGGAACACGCCCGCGCTCATCGGCGGGCGCGAGTCGGGGATGTGCTACGGCGAGCTGGAGAAGGAAATGGCGATGATCAACCGTGCGTATCTGCGCGTGATGTCGCGCGGCGACGCCCTCCAGAGGTTGTTCACGTTTCCGATTCCGACCTACAATATCACCGAGGATTTCCCGTGGGAGAGCGACACCGCGCAGCTCCTTTTCGAGGTCACCGCAAAATACGGGCTGCCGTATTTCCAGAATTTTCTGAATTCCGAGCTTCGTCCGAACATGGTGCGCTCGATGTGCTGCCGTCTCCAGCTTGATCTCCGCGAGCTCCTGAAGCGCGGCAACGGGCTCTTCGGGTCGGCGGAGCAGACGGGTTCGATCGGGGTGGTCACGATCAATGCCGCGCGCCTCGGATATCTCTTCGCCGGCGACGAGGAGGGGCTCCTGGGCCGCCTCGACATCCTTCTCGATCTCACGTGCGAGAGCTTGGAAATCAAGCGCCGCGTGATCCAGGAGAACATGGACCGCGGGCTCTACCCGTTCACCAAGCGCTATCTCGGCTCGCTCCGCAACCACTTCTCCACCGTCGGCATCAATGGCATGAACGAATGCATTCGGAATTTCACCCGCGACGCGGAGAATATTGCGACTCCGTTCGGCAGGGGATTCGCCCTGCGTGTCCTCGACCACATGCGCGAACGCATGGTGGAGTTCCAGGAAAAGACCGGGCATCTTTACAACCTTGAGGCCACCCCGGCAGAGGGAACAACCTACCGGTTCGCCCGCATGGACCAGAAAAACCTCGAGGGCATCATCCAGGCCGGCACCCCGGAGGCGCCGTATTACACGAACTCCACCCAGCTTCCGGTCGGATGGACCGATGACCCGTTCGAGGCGCTCCAGCACCAGGACGAACTCCAGAAACGCTACACCGGAGGCACGGTGCTCCACCTCTACATGAACGAAAGGATGTCCTCCGCCAGAGCGTGCGGCGAGCTGATCCGTCGCGTATTCACGAACTTCCGCCTGCCCTACCTCACGATCACCCCGACGTTCTCCATCTGCCCGAACCATGGTTACCTCGCCGGAGAACACGAGTTCTGCCCGGTCTGCGACGAAGAAGTCCTCCAAAAAAAATCATGCCAGCGCGAAGCCGCTTAGCATTCCAAATGAATCTATGAAAACCACCCTGCCTGAAAACGAACGAACCCGTTGTGAAGTCTGGACGCGTGTGATGGGCTACCATCGCCCGGTCTCGCAATTCAACGCCGGCAAGCAAAGCGAACACCGCGAGCGCACGCCGTTCCGAGAGGAACGCACGGCCATGCGCCGTGCGGCGTGACACTCCGGCCGAACGGAAAACAGGGGCGCACCGTTATCCCTGCTGACGTCTCTTCTCCGGGATCGATTCCGTCGGCGGCGCATTTTCCAGCGCTCGAAGTCGGCGGTTTCGTTCCGTTTACGACCGTGGACTATCCCGGGCACTTGGCCGCCGTGGTTTTCTGCCAGGGCTGCCACTGGCGTTGCCGGTATTGCCACAATCCTCATCTCCAGGCGTTCTGTCCGGGACAAATGCATTGGGACGCCATCCTGGAACTTCTCTCCGAGCGCAGAAACTTTCTGGAAGCCGTGGTCTTCAGTGGCGGCGAGCCGACCGGTCAGGCCGCCCTCCCGGGCGCGATCCGTGCGGTGCGCGACCTCGGCTATCAAATCGGCCTCCACACCGCAGGAATTTTTCCCGGACGCCTTGCGGACGTTCTTCCGCTTGTCCACTGGGTCGGTCTCGACATCAAAGCTCCCTTCGACGCGCGCTATGACAGGATCACCGGACGGGAGGATTCCCACGAGGCTCCCGCCGAATCCCTCCGTCTCCTTCTCGCCTCCGGCGTCCCCTACGAACTCCGCACCACCGTCCACCCCGAACTCCTCACCCCGTCGGATATGGAAAACCTTTCCCAATCACTCGATTCCCTCGGTGCGCGGCCCACAAAAAGCCAGCCCTTCCGCCCCGACGGGTGCGCCGACTTGGAATTGCTCGGAGACACCCTTCCCGCCTGACAACGCAGGCCTCCCGACTTCTCCCGGAAAAAGCATGCCCCCGCTCGAAGAGAATATCCCCGCGCCCACACAGTCGGGGAGCCCGTTCACCCTGATCTCCGCAGCAGTCCGGTTATTTCCAGGAGAAGGGATTACTTTTTGTGAAATTTCTTTTTCGATCCTTTCCCGGGATGCGGTTTTTCTTCCGCATTCGATTCAACGAGGGCGATCGTGATCGTTCCGGATTGGGTTTCGATTTCGCGCGGGCCGTCGCGGAGGACATCGAGGAACGGTTTGGGCACTTGGGCAAACGACCGGCCCGGGGTGATATCAATGATTCCGACGGTGCGTCCGGGTAGCCCGAGCGCATCTTCAAGGAGGCCGATGATATCGAGCGGGGCGATCCGGGTTTCGCGGCCCGCACTGAGGCTGACCCACTGCATGCCGCGTGATGGCGGCCGGAGCGATGGCGCGGAGACGGGCTGATAGGCGACGGGCTGGCGTGTGGCAGAGACTGGCTGCCGGGCGGGCGCAGGCGGACGGGAGGCGGCGGGCGGCTGATGAACTGGCGACTTGGGCGCCGGCTCTTTGGCCGTTTCCGGGTGCGGTTCCGGTCCTGAGAGAAGCTCATAGAGAGCGCCTGCGATATCCGTCGAGCTGTATCCCTCTTCGAGCAGGCGGTCCACCACGACGGTCGAGAGGTTTCCGCGATTGAGAACCTCCCGGATTTTTTCCAGGAGCCCCTCGACACGACGCTCTTCGACCGCCCCGGCCGAGGGGATGCTGCCGCGGTGGATTTTTGTGCGGGTGAAGCGTTCGATGAACTGCAGTTTGTAGATGTCGCGTCCGGAGACGAACGTGACCGCCATGCCCTTGCGTCCGGCGCGTCCGGTTCGGCCGATCCGGTGGACGTAATCCTCCGCGTCGTAGGGGAGGTCGTAGTTGACGACGAGCTCGAGCTCGTCCACGTCGATCCCGCGCGCCGCGACGTCGGTCGCCACGAGAAACTCGAATTCCGCCTTCTTGAATTTGTTCATCACCCGCGTCCGCTGGGCCTGGGCGATCCCGCCGTGGAGCCGGTCCGCAGAAAATCCCTGCGCGATCAGGTCGTCCGCCAGCTCGTCCACCATCCGCTGGGTGTTGCAAAAGATAATCCCGAGTTTGAACCCGTGGAAATCCACGAGGCGGATCAGCGCCTCGAATTTCATCCGCTGTGGCGTCTCGTAATACCATTGCTCGACGGTTGGAACGGTGAGCTCGCGCTGCTCGATTTTGACCGATTTCGGATCGTGCGAATGGCGTCCGATCAGGTCCCGGATCTGCTTCGAGACCGTCGCCGAGAAGAACACGGTCTGGCGTTCGCCGGGTGTGGCCTTGAGGATTTTTTCAATATCTTCGCGGAATCCCATGTCGAGCATGCGGTCGGCCTCGTCGAGAACGACCATCTTGACGCCACCGAGGACGAGCGTGCCGCGCTCCATGTGATCCATGATCCGGCCCGGCGTCCCGATGACGATCTGCACGCCTTTTTTCAACTCATAGAACTGCCGTTCATACGAGGCGCCGCCGTAGATCGGCACGGCATGGATCCCGCGCTTGTGGGCGGAAAGCTTGTGAACATCGTCCGCCACCTGCGTCGCCAGTTCGCGGGTCGGGCACAGGATCAGCACCTGAACCGAGCGGTCGTCCGCCCGGCAAAGGTCGATGGCCGGGATGGCGAAAGCCGCCGTCTTGCCGGATCCGGTCTGGGACTGCCCGACCGCATCGTGCCCCGCGAGCAGCACCGGGATCGCCGCCGTCTGGATCGGCGAAGGCTCCTCAAATCCCAGATCTCCGATCGCTTTCAAAACCTCGGGCGAGATCCCGAGATCAGTAAAATTCAGCTTCTTCATGAGGCAATTCTACTCCGCAATGTCTCCGTCGTCACGGGTTCTTTGGCGATACGGATCCCGGGGAAAATCCCGCGCGATTGGCTTGCCTTTCCGCGGGTTTCAACCAATAAATGGAATCCAAGGCGGGGGGAGCTCTTCTCATGCCTGTGCCACAGGCATGACAGAACGACACATGCCCCGCGTCTCCAGCCATGGATTTACGACGACCAAAGATCGCCGCGGCGAAGCCCGAACGCGTTTTATCGGCGCGGCGGAGCATCGAAAAGCTTCTGGCTCCCGCGGATATTTTTCCGGGCGGAAGCCGTCCGTGGGATCTTCGGGTCCATGATGACCGTTTTTACGGGCGTGTGCTTGCGGAAGGCACTCTTGGCCTGGGCGAATCCTACATGGATGGCTGGTGGGATTGCGATGCCTTGGACGAGATGTGCTGTCGGGCGACACGGGCGCGGCTGGAAGACCGCATTCCTCTCAATTTGCAAACGGTGCTTTCCGGCGTCGCGTCGGTCCTCTTCAATCTTCAAAACAAACGCCGGGCGCGGCACGTCGGCGAAAGCCATTACGATCTGGGCAATGACTTTTTCGAGGCGATGCTCGCTCCCGGGATGCAGTATTCCTGCGGCTATTTCCGGGGCACGGCGGAGCTTGCCGAGGCCCAGAGATTGAAGCTGGATTTGATCTGCAGGAAGCTCGGCCTGGAGCCCGGGATGCGTCTGCTTGATCTCGGCTGCGGCTGGGGAGGATTGGCGGCGCATGCCGCCCGGCATCATGGATGCGAGGTCGTGGGAATCACCATTTCCCGCGAACAACACGCTTATGCGGAGGCGGCCTGCCGCGGGCTGCCGGTCGAGATCCGCCTGCAGGATTACCGCGAGGCTTCGGAGCCGTTCGACCGCGTCGTCAGCGTCGGCATGATGGAGCACGTGGGGCACAAGAACTACCGGGCGTATTTTGGAACCGCCTGCCGCTGCTTGAAGGAAGGCGGGTTGTTCCTCTGCCAGACTATCGGAGGCGATCAGTCCCGAACGCGATGCGACCCGTGGATCAACCGGTATATCTTTCCCAACTCGATGCTTCCCTCCGCCTCCCAGGTGACCCGGGCGGCGGAAGGAATGTTTGCTCTCGAAGATGTCCACAACTTCGGGACGGATTATGACCGGACACTTATGGCCTGGGAAAAGAATGTCAGCGAATCGAGGGACCGGTTTGCCGACCGTTACGAAGAGCGTTTTTTCCGGATGTGGCGGTTCTATTTGCTGACCTGCGCGGGGGCGTTCCGCGCCCGCGGCATTCACCTCTTCCAGTTCGTTTTCTCGAAGGGGGGCGTCGAAGGGGGGTATCTTTCCGTGCGATGAGGCGCGCGCTCCAGCATCCGGCAAACGGCCAGGGCCCCTCCTTCATTTTCCCATTGTCAGAGATTGTAATACTGTTCCCAATCCTTCCGTGGCGGCACGCCCGCGAGCAATGCGTTGGCGGCCTTATGGTTTGTGATTTGCTTCGTGTCGCGATCGAACAACAGCCTGGCATTGACGCGTTGCGCGACAGAAAATTGCATGGCCCCGCTGTTTCGAAGGAAGGGAGCCCAACATTATGAAGGCGCGAAGGGAGCGCCACGATCCGATTCTTGAGATGCCTTTATCGGTATTGGGGGATTGACCGGAAGAAACCCGGCGCGTAAAAATGCGCCCTTGTCCATCCACCCATGAAACCTCCGATCAAATCATCACTTCTTCTCGCATCCTGCCTGACACTGGCCGCCTCTGCGGCATCTCCGGACACGATTTCTGTGCAGCCGTTCGGCAAAACACCTGGAGGAAAGACCGTGGACATATACACCCTCCGCAATGCGAAGGGCGCGGAGGCGAGGATCACCAATTATGGCGGGATCGTCGTTTCACTCAAGGTTCCCGACCGCAAGGGCAGGATGGAGGATGTGGTCCTCGGTTATGACCATCTCAAGGACTACATCAAAGCGAACCCCTATTTCGGCGCTCTGATCGGCCGCTATGGCAACCGCATCAGGAAAGGAAAATTCGAACTGGACGGCAAGCGCTGCCAACTCGCGATCAACAATGCCCCCAATGCCCTGCACGGCGGCCTGAAGGGATTCGACAAAGTGGTTTGGGAAGCCAAGCCGCTGGCCTCTAAAAGCGGGCCGTCCTTGGAATTGACTTACACAAGCAAAGACGGCGAGGAAGGATATCCGGGCAATCTCACCGTGAAGGCGGTGTACACCCTGACCGACAAGAACGAACTCAGGATTGATTTCACCGCGACGACCGACAAGCCGACAGTCGTCAATCTCACCCATCATTCCTACTTCAACCTGGCCGGATCCGGCGACATTCTCGGCCATGTGGTGACGATCCAGGCGGACAAATTCACGCCGGTCGACAAGACGCTCATTCCAACCGGTGAACTGCGGCCGGTGAAGGGAACGCCATTTGATTTCCGGAAGCAGACCGCCATTGGCAGCCGGATAGCGAAAGCGGACGAGCAGTTGAAGTTCGGACGCGGATACGATCACAATTGGGTGTTCGGCAAACCACCTGGAAAACTTGCGGTTGTCGCGAAAGTTCATGAGCCCACGACCGGACGCACGATGGAAGTGCTCACGACCGAGCCGGGCATGCAGTTCTATTCGGGAAACTTCCTCGACGGGACCATCGTGGGAAAAGGCGGGAAAATCTATCGTTTCCGCAACGGCTTCTGCATGGAGCCCCAGCATTTCCCGGACTCCCCGAACAAGCCCGGGTTCCCGTCGGTCGTGCTCCGTCCGGGCCAGACCTACAAGAACACGATCATCTACCGTTTCGGCTCGAAGTGAAGTGCCCTTGAGAGCCCCGGCATCCCGCAGGAATCCACCAATAACCCGCCATGCAAACCCCCTTCTTTCTGGCTGCCGTCTCGACCCACATGTCTCCCCTTGATTGGCTGGCGATCGGGATCTATTTCTCCCTCCTGCTCGGCGTGGCGTGGTGGGTGGTGAGCAAGAGCAAGGACACGGCCGCCGATTACTTCCTCGCCGGCCGCAACCTTGGCTGGTGGGTGATCGGGGCTTCGATCTTCGCCTCGAACATCGGATCGGAACACATCGTCGGGCTGGCCGGCTCCGGGGCCAAGGACGGGGTGGCCATGGCCCACTATGAGCTGCATGCCTGGTGCCTGCTGGTGCTGGCCTGGGTCTTTGTGCCGTTCTACATGCGCTCGCAGGTGTTCACCATGCCGGAGTTTCTCGAACGCCGGTTCTCGACCGGATCGCGCTACGTGCTTTCGATTGTCTCGATCATCACGTTCATCCTCTCCAAGATCGCCGTCGGCATCTTCGCGGGCGGCGTGGTTTTTGGCACCCTTCTGCCGGAATTGCAGATCAACATCGCCGGGCATGTGATTGACAGCTTCTGGATCGGATCGATCGCCGTCATTCTCCTCACCGGGCTTTACACCTCCATCGGCGGAATGCGCGCGGTCGCCTACAACGATGCCGTGCAGGTCGTCATCCTCATCGGCGGTTCGGCGCTGCTCACGTTCTACGGGCTCCACAAGCTGGGCGGGTGGCAGGAGCTCCGGTCGCTCTGCGGAACGGACATGTTCAACCTCTGGAAGCCGTTGATCCCCGCGAACATGACGGGCACATGGGCTCCGGTCAAGACAAGCACGGAGATCGCCTGGTATTTCAACGATCAATTCCCGTGGCTCGGCATGGCCATCTGCGCGCCGGTCATCGGCCTCTGGTATTGGTGCACCGACCAGTATATCGTGCAGCGCGCCCTCGGCGCTCCGAACGAGAAGGTCGCCCGCCAGGGCAGCATCTTCGCCGCCTTCCTCAAACTCTTCCCCGTCTATCTGTTCATCATCCCCGGCCTGATCTGCTATGCGCTTGTCAAGAAGGACGCGATTCCGGAGCTGACCGCCGAGTTCGCGGCCAAGGGATCGCAGGGTGCCTTCCCGATGATGGTGCAATACCTGCTTCCCGCCGGCTTGCGCGGCATCGTGGTCGCCGGCCTGCTCTCCGCCCTCATGGGTTCCCTTGCGGGGGTGTTCAACGCCTGCTCGACCCTCTTCACGGTGGACATCTATGAAAAAATCCGTCCCAAGGCGACCCAGAGCGAACTCGTCAGAATGGGGCGTCTGGCCACGGTGGCGATGGTGCTGATCGCGCTCCTGTGGATTCCCGTTGTCAAGGGAGCGCACGGGCTCTACGGCTACCTGCAATCCGTGCAGGGCTACCTCGCTCCGCCCATTTTTGTGGTCTTCTTCCTCGGTGTATTCTGGAAGCGGCTCAACGCCAAAGGCTGCTTCTGGGCGATGGTCGTCGGATTTATCGTCGGCATTTTCCGCATGGCTGTTGACACGCCGATCACGCTCGGCGTGTTCAAAGGCTACCCCGAGGGCTCGTTCTTCTGGATCGTCAACAACATCAACTTCCAGTATTTCAGCATCCTGATCACGCTGATCTCCGCGATCGTGATGGTGGTGGTGAGTTATATGAGTGCCGCGCCGGACTATGCGCGGATCCAGGGGCTGACCTTCAGCACCGCCACCGAAGAGGACCGCCGCCGCACCCGTGAAAGCTGGCACTGGACAGACGTGGCAGCCTCCGTGGTGATCCTGGCTTTCATCGTCGGCGCCTACCTCTACTTCCGAGGGTAGCACAAAGGCCCGGGATTATTATGATTTCGCTCAGAGGGTGGTTCCTCTACGGTGCCCGCCATGCTGCCTTCGCCCCGCGTTCTGCTTTTGATTTTCGGGCTGGTTGCGCTCCTGTTCGGCGCTCTGGTCTGGGGTCTCCTGCGGCCGCCCGAATGGGAGCGGGCGGTTCCGGTCTCGAGTGTTTTGCCTCCGCGGCTGTTGGAAAAATCCGGCTTTCCTCCGGCGGACGCCCTCACCTGCAAGCCCTGCCACCCGGAGTCGTTTGAAGATTGGAAACCCTCCCTGCACGCCCACGCGAACCGCTTGGTGAACCCGATCAAGGACGGCCCCGCGTTCAACAACGCCCGGGGTTACCATGAGGGGCTGCTCAACACCGAAGTCTCCGAAAAGTTGAACCGTCTGATCGTGCGGCAGATCGGGCCCGATGGGATCCCGTCGTACCATCGCGCCGTCGCGGTGATCGGAGTCGAGCCGCTTGTCCAATACCTTGCCCCGTTCCCGCGCGGCCGCCTTCAGGTCATCAACCCGGCCTACGATCCAAAAAAGCGTGACTGGTTCGACATTTACAAAAGCGAACCGCGCCAGGCTTACGAGTGGGGGTTCTGGAAAAATCAGGGCATGAATTGGAATTCGCAGTGCGCGTACTGCCACACGACCTCCTTTGAAAAAAACTACGATTCGGCGACGGATTCCTATGCCTCCGCATGGAAAGCGATGGGGATTTCCTGCTCGCAGTGCCACAATCTGCAGGAATGCCGCGAGACGAGCCCGAAGACGCCGGGGCGCCTCGCTCCGCAGCAGGCGATGGCAATTTGCGCCTCCTGCCACTCGCGCAGGGAAGAGCTGACCGCGAAATTTCATCCGGGAGAAACCTTCGACGACCACTTCCGGCTGACCCTGCCCGACCTGACCGACATTTATTATCCCGACGGACAGGTTCGTGACGAGGACTTCGAATACGCATCGTTCCTCACCAGCAAGATGGGCCGCGCGGGGATCACCTGCCTCGACTGCCACAACCCGCACTCGGGGAAACTCAAGCTGCCCGTCGAGAACAACTCGTTGTGCCTGTCCTGCCACTCGCCGCCCGGCCAACGTGGTGCCAAGCCGATTCCCGACGCGATCGCCCACGGGCACCACAAGCCCGGCAGCACGGGAAACCTCTGCGTCGAATGCCACATGCCGCGGACCACTTATATGGCCCGCGACCCCCGCCGCGACCACGGGTTCACGATCCCCGATCCGCAGCTCACCAAAGAACTCGGCATCCCGAATTCCTGCAACCGCTGCCACGCCGACCAATCGACCGACTGGGCGATCCGTTGGACGCAGGAATGGTATGGGAACAAAATGGATCGTCCTTCCCGCGACCGCGCGCGCCTCGTTGCCCGCGCACGGGCCGGCGACCCGGCGGTCACGCTCCCGCTCATCGCGTTCTACAAAACCGAACCGAATGCCGCCTGGCGGGCCGCACTCGTTTCGATGCTCGAAGGACGCGAGCAGGAGCCCGCCGTTCAAGACCTCCTCGTCGGAGCGGCGGGCGATCAAAGCCCGCTTGTGAGGGCGGCGGCGATCCGCACCCTCGGAGCCGCCAAGCCGGAGATTTTGTGGAAAGCCACAACCGACCCGTCGCGGAATGTGCGCATCGCCGCCTCGTGGCAGCTTCTCATGAACCGCCAGGCGCTCCCGCCCGACCCGCGAAGGGAAATAGAAAATTACCTTGCCAACTCCAGCGACCAGCCGGGCGGAGCATTTTTTCAGGCGCGGCTCGCGGCGGTGGAAAAACGCTTTCCGGAAATGGAGCGCTGGATTGAAAGAGCCGTCTCCCTGGACCCCTCCGCGGGAATGTTCCAACAGGTCGCCCAGTTGATGTATCAAGCCAATCAACTGCCAAAAGCGAAGGCCTATTTCGACAGGTCTCTCGCGGTCGAGCCCACCAATGTCGGCACCGCGTACGCTCTCGCGCTCCTTGAGGAAGAACTCGGCAACGGCGCCCGCGCCCGCGAGCTGCTGCGCAAAACCGTCTCCCTCGCGCCGGGCTTCGGTCGGGCATGGTATAACCTCGGCCTCGCCGAAGCCTCCCAAGAAGACCTTTCCGCTGCCGCCGCCGCGCTCCAAAAGGCCGTGGCGTTGTTGCCGGGAGACGCGGCCCCCTCCTACGCCCTCGCCACAATTTACCTGCGGATGAAGGATCCCGCCCGGGCTCTGGAAGCGGCAAAAAAAGCCCTCTCCATCTCGCCCGGCCACCCGGAAGCCCGAAGGCTCCTCCTGCAACTGCTCGGTCCGCAAGGCCCCGGGATTTTTCCACCACAGAATCCGTGAGCAGAAAACGAAACCCGGCTTCCGGACAGGAGGGATCCTGTTGCAAACGCGCACGGAAGCCGGCATGATGCGGGTTCGATGACGGACCATTCTCAAACATTTCGGACGGCACCCCGCCTGGTCAGGGTGGCGGTCGCCGCTTTTTGCCTGGTCCTCCCGGCGTGCTCGTCGGTAACCTTCCCGCCCGACACGGCGCCCGAGTATGTCATCGTCCGGGATTTTTCGCCGTTCTATCGTCTCGGTCCCCAGCAGGGAAAGGGGCCCGATGCCTCGTTGAGCACCGGGATTCGCGTGAAGCTGCTCCGCCGCGAGATGGGATTCAGCCTGGTTCAGCTTGAAGATTTGCGCACCGGATACATCGCGAACGAGAACATGACCGTTGCTCCGCCCCGGCCTCCCGAGCAGGTTCAGAAGGAAGAAGCCGGGGAGTCTTCAAAAAAGCGCGGCGGAAAATCGCGCGGCGAGAACAGCCCGGTTTACTCCGGCCCGCAGATCAATGACACTCCGCTGCCGGATCGCAATTTGCCTCCGCCGGACTTGAATGTCGATCCGGAGATCATTTCCGACAACATTCCCGTGCCATCGGCCACGCCAAGGGGAACCCCGAAGTTTCGGTATTGAATGTCGGCCATTCCGTCTCTCATCTCCACCCAGGACCTGCGTCTGGCCTACGGACGGCAGTGCCTGCTGGACGGGGTTTCCCTGACGGTTTCTCCCGGAGAGAAAGTCGGGCTCGTCGGCCGGAACGGATGCGGCAAGACCAGTCTCTTGAAAATCCTTGCGGGAGATTCCGAACCGGATGCCGGCGAGGTTTCGCGCCGCCGCGGGTTGAGGGTCGGATATCTGCCGCAGGAGTTCGAACTCGACGGCTCGAAATCCGTTTTGGAAAACATTGAGGCCGGGGCCGCCGACCTGGTCGGGTGGATGAACCGATACGAGGCCGGAGACGGGAGCGAGGCCGAGCACGCGGATCTCCTGGACCGGATCAACCACGCCGATGGCTGGAACCTTCACACGCGGATCCGGGCGGAGGCCGGATCTCTGGGGGCTCCGCCGCTCGACGCCTTGGTCGGACCGCTTTCCGGCGGAGAAAAACGACGCGTCGCCCTCTGCCGCGCCCTCGCCTCCCAGCCCGATCTCCTCCTCCTCGACGAGCCGACAAACCATCTGGATTCCGAGTCCATCCGTTGGCTCGAGGAGTTTTTGCGCGCGTTTCCTGGCGCTCTGGTTTTTGTCACGCACGACCGGTATTTTTTGGAGACGATCGCCACCCGGATCATCGAGCTGGCCGACGGGCGGGCATTCACGCATCCGGGGAACTACACCGCATTTTTGGAAGCCAAGGCCGCACGCCGGCAAATCGCCGAGCAGTCCGAGCGGCGGCGGCAGAGGTTCCTGCGCGCCGAACTCGAATTCGTCCGCGCCGGAGTCCGTGCCCAGCGGTCGAAGTCCAAGCACCGGCTCGAATCGTTCTATCAGGTCGCCGGGATCGAGGCTCCGCCGGAGGAGCGCGAGATGGATCTCCTCATTCCACCGGCCCCGGAGATCGGGAATACCGCCGTCGACTTCGCGGGGGTCGGCGTCCGCGCGGGGGAATCCGAACGCTGGCTGTTCCGGAACCTGAACCTCTCGCTGCGTCCGGGCCAATGCACCGGAGTGGTCGGCAGAAACGGGGTGGGAAAAACCACCCTCCTCCGCGTGTGCCTCGGCGAGCTGACCCCGTCCGAGGGCGCGGCAACGATCGGCAAGCGGGTTGTGTTCAACTATATTGATCAGTCGCGGATGCGGCTCGACGGCCGGGGGACGGTGATGGACGAGGTCTCGGACTCCGGGGAGGTCGTGCGGTTCGGCGAGCAGACGCTCACCGCCCGGGCGTATCTGCGCCGGTTCCTTTTCGAGGATTCACGGGTGACCGAGCGTGTGGACAAGCTTTCCGGCGGCGAGCGGGCGCGCCTCCTGCTCGCCAAAGTGCTTTGCCGCGGCGGCAATGTCATCGTGCTCGACGAGCCGACGAACGACCTCGACCTGGCGAGCCTGCGCATGCTCGAGGAGGCGCTGGCAGATTTCGAGGGAACCGTCCTGGTCGTCAGCCACGACCGGTATTTTTTGGATCGGATCTGCGACCAGATCGTGGCGTTCGAGGAGGGCGGGATTTTTGTCCAGCCGGGAAACTATTCCTATTACCTGGAAAAGAAATCCGAGCGCGACCGGCGGGAGGATTTTCGTGCCGTTCCGGCGCCTGCGGTTGTGGCCAAACCGGTTCCCAAGACCAGGCGCCTGAGCTTTAACGAGCAGCGCGAACTCGATGGCATCGAGGCCGCGATCCAGGCCGCGGAGGATCAGGTTTCCGAATGGAACACGCTGCTGAACGATCCCGGGTTTTATGCCGCCCGTGCGGCGGAGGCTCCCGAACTCATCCAAAAGCTCGATTCGGCGAAACACGAAGTCGCTCGCCTTTTCGCCCGATGGGAGGAACTCTCGAAGAGAATTTGAACGTCTGCACGCGGACAGATGTCTCATCCGGTAACAAGTGTTATGAAAAACTATTACCGGAAGATCAACCGCGCCAAATATTCTCTCGGCGATCTGGTGGCGATCGTCGGATCCTGCACCCGCGACAGCAAAGAGTCGCTTGCCGCGCTTGCGGATCTCTTCGAAAGCGGCCGGGTGCTGGTCAACACGCACGGCCAGCTCAAGCGGGTGAAAATCGCCGCCGCGAAATAACGGCCGCCTTTTCTTGAGGGCAGCAGGCCGATGGTTGAGCGGCTGTTTTTGGACCCCATCAACATGCTGGTATCCGCTGCCGGCGGCGGGACTCGAACCCGCACACCCCTTTCGGGATAAGGGATTTTAAGTCCCTTGCGTCTGCCATTTCGCCACGCCGGCTTGTGCTGGATATCCGCTCCTGCAAAACCCGCGTTTGTGCAGGCCCGGATTGTGAGGACCAAGGAAGCGCATGGCCGCCATGGTTTCGCAGCTTACCGCAGCGGAAGATTCCCGCAATAAAAGACAACCGCCGGCCCGGCGCGGCTACTTTTCCGGGAAATACCTGTCGATGACCGGCTGAATGGCATCCGCCCAAATTTGATAGCCTTTGGCCGACGGATGCAGGAAATCGGGCATGATCTCCCTGCTCATCGTGCCGTCGGGATTCAGGAATTTGTCGCCGAAATCGATATAGACGACTTTTTTTCCGTCTCCGAGTTTGGAGATGATTTCGTTGACGGCTTTGATTTTCCCGCGGTTCGGATCGGTCGGAAGTTCCCCGCGGGGGAAGATGGCTTGCAGCAGAACGACGGCCTCGGGACAGCGCTTCTGGTAGTCGGCGACGATGGCTTTCACCCCGTCGGCGATTTCCCCCGGCGAGTTCGCCCCCAGATTGTTGGTTCCAATCATGATGGCGATCAGCTTGGGATGAATGCCGTCAACCTGGCCTTGGGAAAGGCGCCAGAGAACGTGCTGGGTGCGGTCCCCGGAGATTCCAAAGTCGAACGCCTGGAGCCCGGCATACCGCACGTTCCAAATGGCCAAGCCGCCGCCCTGCCAACCGTCGGTGATGGAGTCGCCATCGAAAACCAATTGGATCGCGCCGGCATTCCCGCGGGCTTTTTCGTTGTTGTTGTTCACCCGCACCAACCATTCCACTCTGGGAGCCGGATACGTCGCGGAATTGCCGTCCTGTGGAACGACGGGCAGGGGAGATGGCATCGGCCAGATGGCCGGAGTCGTCTGGGCAAAAGCCGAGCCGGCGAATAAAAGAGCGGAGAGGAGGAGGTTTGGGTTCATACGATCAGGATCGGATTTTTCTCCGGCGTTCCTGAAAAGTCAAGGAACTCGGCTGCCTCTCAGCTTGTGCGTCCAGATGGATTCCGATTACTCGCGACCCGAAGAAACGGCGTATCCCGCCTTGAAGAAGGCGCGATAGATTGCTCCGCCCAGAAGCCCGCCAAGGATCGGTGCGAGGATGTAAACCGTCAGCCAACCATGGCCATTGACCACAAAAGGCACGTACCCCCATCCGGCCACGGAAGAAAACACGCGGGGCGCGAAGTCGCGGGCGGGATTGAAACAGGCCATCGTCAGGGGCCCCAGGAGCGAAATCAGCAGCGTCACCGTGAGTCCGATCGTCGCGGCGGTCATCGCCTGCGGATGCCCTTTGTTCTGTTCATCGGTCACGCAGAAAATAACAAACAACAGAATGGCTGTGCCGATAACCTCCGCGCCGAACGCCGCGAAGTGTGACATGCGTGTGCGCACTTCGTCCGTCAGCGCCCGTCCTCCGGGGCTCGGAAAGAATTCCCCGAACACCATCGCGCTGGCTTCACTGCCCGGTTGTCCGCGCACAAGATGATTGGCTTTCTCGAACGCCCCCAGCGCGTCGTTGAAAATGAAAAAAAGGACCGCGGACGCCACGAACGCTCCCAGAAGTTGGGCGGCGACATAGGACGCCACCCGGCCCTTCGGAAAGCCCGCCCACACGGCCATGCTCACCGTCACGGCGGGGTTCAAGTGCGCGCCGCTGAGCGCCCCTGTCAGGTAAATGGCCGTGGCGATGCCGAGCCCCCACACGATGGCCACTTGAAAGACCCCGACCTGCGCGCCGGTCAAAACCGCCGCACAGACGCTGCCGCAGCCGAAGAACACGAGCAGAAAAGTTCCAAAAAACTCCCCGATGAACCACTTGGGAATGGATTTCATGCCGACAAAATTTCCGTGGGATCAGGCCGACAGTTCCCTCATGCGATGCGTCGGCTCGGGCTTGCCCGGACGGAAATGTTCCAGGTGGTCCAGCGTGGCCTGCATCGTCGGGAAATCCTTTGCCGCCGCTTCGAGCCCCTCGCGGACGACCGTCCCCAGCACATCGGGCGCGCTTTCGGCGCGCAGGTTGACAATCAACTGGCCGCCCGTCACGGGCCCGTCCAGATGAAAGGAAAGCTCCGGCACGAAGTCATTGCGGACGAGGTTGACCGCCGCGATCGCGCCCGTGACGCTGACATCGGGGCTGAGCGTCATTTTCAAGTGCGCCACCTGCGCCTGCCGGGCCTCCAGGCGCTTCTGGATTCCCCCGGCCAGTTCTTTCAAAAATGAGTCGGCATCGAATGCCTGCGTTGCCGCAAGCCGCACCGTGGCATTGAGCCAGCCAAGCAGCGCTTCGCCATCGGCATAGACTTCGTAATCGACTTGCATCGCTGTTCGCGCCTCCTGTTCCGCGCTTGTGATGCGGCCAAACCATTCCTCCAGGTTCGTGCCATTGCGGGCCGAAACCGCAAGAATCTCCTTCCCCGGAAACCGCGTCGCGATCGCCTGCCGCAACGATTCCAGCCGGGGCCCGTCCAGCAGGTCGCACTTGTTGATGA
>JBAXTX010000041.1:0-19992 GCA_037129975.1 Verrucomicrobiia bacterium
ACTTTGTTCACCGAGAAAGTCATCGCCGGCGCGAAGGAGGAATTCGGGGACGCCGAATTCCTCCTTCGCGCCGGCGATGACTTTCTCGGTGAACAAAGTTGTCGCCCAGGGAATGATCGTTTGGAGCGGCCCGAAAAAGTGCTTTGTCGTCAGGGCTCCGAGCCCGCGGATATCACCATCTTTCAAAGCGGCGAGGATCTCATCGAACATCCGCAGGGAACCCGCGCGGGCGAGCCATTCCTTTTTTGAGCGCAAAAGATATTTCTCCGTCACCATCTCGAGGATCGGCCCCACGTTTTGGGCCATCCCCCCATGAACGAGCACCAGGCTGTCCTGCAATTTCCGGCGGGTTTCGAGGCCCACTTCATCGTGTCCGAGAATCCGGTGCGCGGGCAGCAGCCGCCCGCGGCTGACGCCCCATTCTGGGTCGCCCTCCTTCGCCTTACATCCGCTGATGATTTTGATTCCCGGCCAGACGCCCCCGGAGTCCTGCCATCCGCCGCCGGATCCGCCCAGCCACTCGCCAAGAATGGCGCGCGCGGCCACGATGCGGCGTTCCTCTTCCTGAAGCGGTCCGGTGAGCGAGGCGGTCTGTCCGGTGGCCCGCATGCAAACGGCGATCAAAGAACCGAGAAGATTGGTGGAGACGGCGAGGCGGGATCCTTTGGGGATATTGTTCACCGTGCTCACCAGCTCAAATCCGTGTCCGGGACCGACGACCCTTGTGAGCAGTTCGGAAAGTCTCGTGCCGGAGCCTTCCATGCCGATGGGGATCATTCCCGAGGCAATCACCGCCGCCTTGAGGAGCCCGAGGTAGTCTTTCGCGAAATGAAACATCTCTCCCAGATCCGTGATGTCCGAGGTCGCGCCCAGATCCACACTGGTCAGCCGGATCACCGGCTCGTCAATCACACGGAACGACCCGGACACGGGAGGCTGCGGCGCCTCGTCGCCCGATTCCAACGCCAGGTCGATCGAAACATTCAAGACCCGCGCCCCCTCGGGATAATCCATCCCAAGGAAAAAAATGTCGCTCCACGCGCTGTGCGAGAGGTCCATGCGCACGGCCGTTTTTTCGGAAAGAATCGGGAATGGCATCCCCGGGGCGCGCGCTTTCAGGGAAGAATGGATTCTGAGCGGATGCGTGGACGGGTGCCCGCAGCGGAACATCCATTGGTTGCCGCGCACCGAGCGCACGCTGCGGCGCACCTGGTCGGCAAGGTTCTGCAACCCGAGCTGGTAGAACGCCTGGGCCAGCCCGCTGCACAGCGCGTCATCGGGAATTTCCCGCCCGGCGGCGGAAAGCAATTCGTCGATCGCCTCCGGAAACCTCCTGTCGAGCAGGTGCCCGTGGACATTTGCAGGAATCAAGCCCGCACCCTGCCTGCCCAGAAGCGGAGGAAGACAAAACCGGCAGATGGCATAAAGAAAAAACAGCGCCCTGACACGGTGGTAGAGATTTCCCGATTCGCGCCGGAAGGCATCCAGTTCGAGGCAGACATTCCAAAGGTCCGCGGCTCCGAGGCCCGCGGCGAGTTCCTCCACGGCGACATTGCGGACCCGCGCCGCCGGAGAGATGATGGCGTCAAGGAATCGTGACATGGCTCAGCGGATATCAGCCAACAACGAGACAATCCGCGCGAGGATTTCCGCGCGTTGTTCCCCGTCCAAAGCCAGGGCCAGTTGCGCGGTGAGGAGCCCGTAGCGCTCGTCCAGGTCATACCTCCTTCCCTGCAGTTCGACGGCAAGATAGCGCTCTTTTCCATCCAGCGCATCCAGGGCGGACGCCAGGCTGACAGACCGCGGATCGGCTGCTTTTTCCAGCATGTTTCCCAGCATGGCCACCACCAAAGGGCTCAGGACGTGCATTCCGAAAAAACACAAATAATGCCCCATGCGCAGACCGGGGACAATCAACTGCTGCTCGGCTTGTGTGGGCGTGGGTTTTTCAATGACGCGCTCGACCTCGTAGATTCCCGGGCGTCCGTCAAACAGCTTCCCCCCCACCGCCCCGAAGGCGGAAAGATTGCTTTCATGCGTGGACTGGACGGCGCTCACCGCGCATCGCTCGGCGGCAGCGGTCTCCACCAGTTGTCGGGCGCAGGATTTCACGGGGTCGCGGCTGATATAAAGATGGTCGCTGACCATGAGGAGGAAATGGTCGTCGCCCAGGAATTCCCTTCCGCGATGGATCGCGTCCCCGTATCCGTTCGGTTGATCCTGCTCGATGAAGATGACGCGTTGGGCATGGTCTCCGGAGGCCCTGTGATACAACTCCTCATCGCCCGGGCTCACCACGATCCCGATGGACTCGATCCCGGCGGAGACCGCTTCCTCGATGAGCTGTGTGAGGACCGAGCGGGGATATCCCTCGCGGTCAACGATTGTCTGCAAGGGGAGGTGCCGCTGGTCGCGTCCGGCCGCGGTGATCAAGGCCTTCGGAATTATCATCGCTCCCAAGCTAATGCGGAACGGGGAGCCCTGACGAGAAAAACACTCAACACGGACGGTTTCCCGGAGTTTCGTGAATGGCGGGCCGACTCGGCCGCGTCTATAAACTCAGATAAACTCCGCCATCTCGTAGAGCGCCGGATCCCGCACCGGACGGCGGACCGTGTGGCGGGGAGCGCCCGGGATCCCGGGATTTCCCTCGTCCGGAAGGTCCATTCCCTCGAAAACATCGCCGAATTCCTCCTCGAGTTTTTCGGGATCCTCGCCGGATTCCAAACGGCGGATCATCTGTTCCATTTCCTTCGGCATCGCCTGGCCGGTCGCCTCCGTCATTTTTCGCATCATCCGCCCGAGCGACCTGGGATCGGGATTGCTTTCGTCGAGACCGGACATCTCGCGTTCCATTTCCGCCATCACGCGCTCCATCCGGGGGGCGCCCGGATCCGGCGCGGCAGCGGACTTCTCGGAAGCCCGGCCGGTTACGGCGAACCGGGATACCATCCGCTCCATTTTCGCTCCCGGCTTGTCCGGGCAGCGCGGGCATTTTTCTCCCTGTGAGAGGCTGCGGGCAAAAAACGAGTAAACCTTGTTGGTGTCGGGCGAGTAAAATTCGTAGATCGGCATGGAGGGATTTTTTCGGTCAAATTATCGGGAAGCCATCGGATGCCTGATATCCGGCAGCACCGCCTGTTCGGAAACTTCGATTTCGCGTTCCATGCCGAGCAGTTCCATGAGGACGGTGATCCTGGCGTGGGCCGGCAGCACGCTGGTGACGATCGCCCGGATCCCCTGGAACGGGCCTTCGACGATCTGCACTTCTTCTCCGACGGAGACCCGGCTCGGAATTTCCACGGTTTCTCCCTCCGCCACTGAGTTTCGCAGCTCGCCGATCACGTCCTCGGGAACAACCGAGGGAATCCCGCCGAACGAGACGATCGTCGAAACTCCGTTTGTCGTCCGCACCAGCCGGAACTGGCTGGCATAGTCGAACCTGGCAAACAAATACCCCGGGAACATCGCCTCGGTCACCCGCACCCGCCCGCTCTTGCGCGCCCGCTCAAACCTCAGCATCGGACAGAAAACTTCCACCCCCACGTCGCTCTGCAGCGCGAGCTTCGCGGATCGTTCCCGCCTCGGACGGGCTTTAATGCAATACCAACGGTCTTCTTCGCTCATTTGAGGAAGACCCATTCTGCGGGGATGCCCCGCGCATGACAAGCTTCCATCCGTGTGACGATTTTGTCACATTTCCCGGATTTTCAAAGCGGTGCTGATTGTGAATAAGTTCATGCGATGAACCACTACCGGACGGGATGGATCTCGGATGTGCATCTTGGCACGCGCGGCAGCCGGGTTGCGCCGCTTCTCGATTTTCTCAAGGAGACCGAGTTCGAACCCCTCTACCTTGTCGGCGACCTCATTGACATCTGGGCGCTCCGCCGCAGGATCTTCTGGCCGCAGGATCACAACGACGTGATTCAAAAACTCCTGCGAAAAGGACGCAAGGGAACCGAGATCATCTACATCATCGGCAATCACGACGAATTCCTCTCCAAGTTCCTCGGCTCCTACGTCAGCGTCACTCTGAAAAAAATGCGATCCACACCACCGCCAACGGACGCCGTTTGCTGGTGATGCACGGCCACGAGCTCGACACCGTCGTCCAGAACCTCGGCTGGCTCGCCCACGCCGGCGACATCGGCTACACGCTGCTCCTGCGCTGCAACGGCCTCGTGAATTTCAGCCCGAGCGCGCGCTTTGATCCGTCGGCGGAGACAATCGTGTGCGATACGACGCGTCCGTCGAAATAAACATTGGCTTTGGCGGGGGCGGTGACGTTGGGGAATTCCATGGATTCTGTTTTATTTCGGAAGGAGGATCTCGCGGGCGAGGATGCCGCCCGAGAGGTTGCGGGCGGCGAACCCGTTTTGCAAAAGGATGCGCGTGGCATAGTAGGCGCGCTGGCCGGAGTGGCAATAGACGAGGATCTCGCGGTCGCGGGGGAGCTCGCCGAGGCGGGATCGGAGCGCGTTGAGCGGGATGTTGAGCGCGTCCGGCGCGTGGCCGCCGGAGAATTCTTCGGGGTCGCGCACGTCGAGGAGGAAGCCTTCTTCTCCCCAGTGGCTGAGCGGCATGTCGCCGCGGAGGACATCGGCGGCGATCATGCCCGCGAAGTTGACGGGATCCTTCGCCCCGCCGAACTGCGGCGCGTAGCAGAGTTCGGACTCTTCGAGATCATAGACCGTCCCGCCCATCCGGATCGCCATCGCGATCGCGTCGATCCGCTTGTCTGCCCCGTCCTCGCCGCACGCCTGCGCGCCAAGAAGCCGCCCGTCGGATTTCCGGAAAACGATTTTCATCGAGATCATTTTTGCTCCCGGATAATACCCGGCGTGCGAGCGCGGGTTGAGGTAGATTTTTTCGAAATCCTTTTCGCCGGTGCGGACGAGGAGTTTTTCGCTGGCTCCTGTTGAGGCAACCGCGAGCCCGAAGATCCCGCAGATCGCGGTGCCCTGAGTGCCCCGGTAGCGGGAGTCGCGGCCCGCGATCACGTCCGCCGCGATCCGGCCCTGGCGGTTGGCAGGGCCCGCGAGCGGGATGAGCGTCCACTGGCCGGTCACAAAATCCTTCACCTCGACCGCATCGCCGACGGCAAAAATATCGGGGTTGCTTGTGCGCATGTGCTCGTCCACGCGGATGCCCCCGCGCTCGCCGAGCGCGAGCCCCGCGAGTTTCGCGAGCGAGGTTTCCGGCCGCACCCCGATCGCGAGGATAACCAGGTCTGCCGGATGCGCCTTGCCGGATTGCGTCAGGACTTCCAGCCCGGCCTCCCCGGATTTTTGGAATCCGGCCACGCCATCGCCGAGGGCGAGCTTCACGCCGTGCTTTTTCAGATGGGTTTCGACAAGGCGGGCGATCTCCGGATCGAGCGGCGGCATCACCTGGTCGAGCAGTTCGACAACAGTGACATCGAGCCCCCGGCGGATCAGGTTTTCCGCCATCTCGAGGCCGATGAACCCGCCGCCGACCACGACCGCGCGCTTTGATTTTGTTGCCTCGATCCAGGCGCGGATGCCCCTCGCGTCCGGCACGGTCCTCACGGTGAAAATGCCCGGGAGATCAATGCCCGGCAGCGGCGGACGGATCGGCGCGGCTCCCGGCGAGAGGACGAGTTTGTCGTAAGGCTCGGTGTTGACCTCGCCCGTTTCCACGTTCCGAAGCTCCACGGTTTTGTTCTCCGTCGAGATCGAGGTGACCTCGCAGCGCGTCCGGACCCGGATCGCAAACCGCTCGCGGAAGAGCCGCTCGTCAGCCACCAGAAGGCTCGCTTCCTTCTCAATCACGCCGCCGACATGGTAGGGCAGCCCGCAATTCGCAAACGACACATACGGCCCGCGGTCCACCATGAGGATCTCCGCGTCTTCATCCAGCCTGCGCAGACGCGCCGCGCACGAGGCGCCTCCGGCCACGCCGCCGACAATGACGACCTTCATCCGTCTTCTTTCCCGCAGCACGAGGTGGTTTTGTTTCCCCCGTTGCAGCACGTCGCGGCGGTGTCCGGCTCATTCCATGGCATCTTTCCGACCAGAATCGCGAGCCCGCACCAGTTGGTGATCCCCGCGCAAATCAGCCCGGCCCCCATGAGCCCCGCCGCCAGATACCCGGCGGGAATCCCCAGCGCGCCAAGGACGACGCCGACGACCACGATCAGGCCCGAGGCAATCCGGACCTGGCAATCCAAGGGCAAAACCCTCCGCCCGCCGCGCACGCACGGCCTGCCCGCCGCCTTCCATCCGTTGATGCCGCGTTCAAGAACCACGAGGTTCTTCGCTCCCGCCGCCTCCAGCATTTCCGCGGCCTGCCCGGCACGGATCCCACCCTGGCACACCACCACACAGCGCCGCGAGACATCCAGCTTCGCCGCCCATGCCCCCGCATCCAGATCCTGCAGCGGATCGCACCGCGAGCCCTCGATGTGTTCGCGTCCGAACTCCCCACGGGTCCGCACGTCCAACAAAAAATCCCCGCCCGCCACTTCGCCCGCCTTGATGGTTTTCATAAAATCTGAAAATACTGTATAACCATACACGCATTTATTGCAAGGGGGGATTCAGTGTTTGGGAAGGAGGCGGATTTCGGCGTGGTCGAGGGCGATGTGACGTTCGCGATAGAGGGTGCCGAGGGCTTGTTTGAAGGCTTTTTTGCTGACGCCGAAGGTTTCCCGGATTTCCCCGGGGGTGCTCTTGTCGTGAAAGGGCAGGCGGCCGCCGGCGGAGGCCAGGGCATCGAGGATCTGTGCGGTGAGGGGTTTGATGCGGCCGAACCCGACGCGGTCGAGCGCGAGGTCGATCTTGCCGTCAGGCCGCACGGCGCGCACGAAACCCCTGATCGCGTCCCCCACGCAAAGCGGGGCCGCAAGCTCCGACCTGTAGAGCAGCCCCCAATGGGCGTTCTCGACGATGGCGCTGTATCCCATCGGGGTCTCGCGTGCGATGAGGAGATCCACAGGCTGCTCGGCGGCATAGGCCGGGGGAGCCAGGTCCAGCCAGCGGTCAAGCCGCTCGCTCGCGACGATGCGGTCGGATTTTTCATCAATGAAAATGCGGACGACGATTCCTTCGCCTTCGCGGGGAAAACCGACCTGTTCGCGGCGTGGCAGGAGGAGGTCCTTGGCCAGCCCCCAATCGAGGAAGGCGCCGATGCTTGGCTTCACGCCCACGACCCGCAGAAATGCAAAATCGCCCGCCATCGCGCGGGGCGTCTCGGTTGTGGCCACCAGCCGGTCCTCGGAATCCCGATAAACGAACACATCGATCGTGGACCCCGGCCCGGTGCCCGGAGGAATGTAGCGGCCGGGCAGGAGGATCTCTCCGAGCGGCCCGCCATCCAGGAAATATCCCGGCGGGGCTTCGCGGAGGACGGTCAGTTGATTGCGTCTGCCAAGAACGGCCATGAATCCTTTCAGGCTCCTTCGACCACGGCAAACGCGGAGTGATTGTGAATGCTCTCGTGATTTACCGCGCGGACCTCGAACCAGGTGACACGCGGATCCTCTTTCAGCCGGGCGGCGGCGTTCCGGACGACATCTTCGACGAAAACCGGATTATCGTAGGCCTGCATGGTGACGTGGCGTTCATCGGCGCGCTTGAGAAGCGGGTAGATGGGGGCCGAGGCGGATTTCTCGGCGATTTCCACCAACTCCTCGATCCAGAGAAAATCCCATGATCCCCCCTCCCGTTTTCTGGTCCGGACGGTGATCGTCACATATCCCCGTTGGTTGTGTGCGCCGTAATCCGATATTTCCTTCGAGCACGGGCAGAGGGTTGCGACCGGAGCGCGCACGCGGAGCAGAAAGTCGTCGTGTTCCCCATTCGACTCCCCGATGAACGCACAGAGGTAGTCCATGGGGGCGCTCAGTCCGGAAACCGGGGCCTTGCGCTGCAGAAAATACGGGAACTCGACCTCGATGTGGGCGGATTCGGCATCGAGGTATTTTTTCAAGTCGTGGAGAATCGCGGGAACGGTCCGGATTGCGACCTCGCCCCGGTGCGCCGCCAGCACCTCCAGGAAGCGGCTCATGTGGGTCCCTTTGAAGTGGTGGGGCAGGCTTACCGACAGGGAAATCTTCGCCGCGCATTGTTGCCGCTGGTTTTCCCGATCAAGGACGGTGATCGGATACGTCAGGTCGCAAACCCCGACCCGGTCAATGGCGATCCCCCGGTTGTCCGGCGTGTTTTGAACATCTTTCATGCTTCGTATTCCGCCCATGAGGAACTGGTTTCCCACACGCGGATCCTGACGAGACGGACGCCGGGGCGGAGCTTGTGGCCGGCGTCCGGGCGGGCGGCGTAATCGGAGAGGCGCTGTCGGCAGGCGTCGAAAAACGTCTTCGCCAGCACCTCGGTCGTGGGCTCGGTGTCGGCAAAGGCGATGATCCGGTCGCCGTAGGCCCGCTTCAGTGTCTCAAACATCGGGTCACGCGTGTTGACGCAGAGCGCGTGATCGAAGGATTCGAGGTAGTCGCCGACCGCGTCTTTCACGATCTTGAAATCGCAGACCATGCCGTTCCCATCGAGTTCGTCCGCCTCGATCACAAACTCGACCCTCCGGCTGTGCCCATGCGGAAACCGGCACTTGTCCGGATGGTGCGCGAGCATGTGCCCGTTCTCGATTTCAATGGTTTTGCAAATGCGGAATGGCATGGGGAAAAGTGATGAATGATGAGGAAGGAATCAAGTTCCTTTGGCATTTCCGAAGAGCCGGATGTGCAGGCGGTCGCAGTAACGGTAGCCGCGTTCCAAGCAGATGGCGAGCACATCGGACTGGCGGGATTTCCAAGCGGCCTCGTCGGCCCCCTCCGGCATGAGGAGGATTTTCGAGGGCGGGACCGGCGTTCCGATCAAACGGATCGTCTCCTCAATCTCCCCAAGGTCGGACCGGGCGGACACGACAAATTTCAGTTGAAACGGGTATTCCCCGACCCATTGGCGGAGCACCTCGGGCCGGCATCTGGTGCGTTCGTGACGATCAATCCAGGCGTCGCTGCCCGTCGCGGGCGTCGAGTTGGAGAGTTTCGGGCTGATGGACGCGAGGTCGCAGGGGATGCCGTCCGGCGCGACGGTTCCTGCGGTTTCGATCGTGATATGGAGCCCCTCGGCGTGGAGCGCGGCGGCGAGGTCGTGGATATTCCGGGCGATCATGGGTTCGCCGCCGGTGAGAACGCAGTGGCGGGCCGGGTGCGTTTTCACCGCCTCAACGATCCGGCCGACATCCATTTCCTCGCCTTCCGGATTCCATGAGGCATACGGGGAGTCGCACCACCCGCACCGGAGGTTGCAGCCGGAGGAGCGGATGAAGACCGAGGGGATTCCCGCCAGTTCGCCTTCGCCTTGAAGCGAGTAAAAAATCTCGGAGATCAGCATGGGGAAGGCTTCGGAGGAAGCGGGCTCGCGGACAGGTAAACCGTGGGATCGGCCATCCCAGCCAGCAGGAACGCCTCCCGGCGCTCGACGCAGGTGCCGCATTCGCCGCAGTGGCTTTCCCCGCCGACGTAGCACGACCAGGTTTTCGAGTGATCCACACCGAGCTCGCGGCCACGCCGCGCAATATCGGCCTTCGTCATCGAGATAAACGGACGGAGGAGTTCGACCTCCGCATATGTCCCGAGGCGGAGCGCCTCGCCCATCGCCCGCATGAAGTCCTTCCGGCAATCCGGGTAGATCGCGTGATCCCCCGAGTGGGCCGCGATGATGAGACCGTTCGCCCCCCTGCTCTCCGCAAATCCTCCGGCGATCGAGAGCATGATGCCGTTGCGGAAGGGAACGACGGTTTTTTTCATCGTCAGCTCCTCGTAGTGGCCCCCGGGGATTTCGCCGCCCTTCTTGAGGAGGGCGGATTCAAATTGCCCGCCGATGAACGGCAGCGCGACCACGACATGCGGGATCCCGAGATGCCCGGAATGCCACTGGGCAAAAGGGATTTCCCGGTCGTTGTGTTTGGAGCCGTAGTGGAAGCTGATCGCCGCCACGACCTCGTGCGTTTCCCGCGCGTGGTAGAGCGCGCAGACCGAATCCATCCCCCCGCTGACAAGGGCCACAACCTTCATCGTTTCCTCGTTTTCCTCGGGCCGGAAGCCGGGCGCCGCGCGGCTTCCTTGCGGGTGAGTCCCGCGCACCATTTTCCGCGGGCGATAAGCATCGGAGGGGCGAATCCGGCGCGGACAAGGCCGTCCACAACTTCATCGGCCTGTTCGCGGAGGACGCCCGAGAAGATGAGCTGCCCGCCGCTGACGAGGTTGCGGGCAAATCCTTCGGCCGAGGCGAGAAGGAGCTCGCTGAAGAGGTTGGCAAGGATGATGTCGGCGCGCGAAAAAGAGGAGGCCTTCCGCGCGTCGGCTTTGGCCACCTTCAGGCGTCGGCACCCGTTGTTTTTTGCGTTTTCCCTGGCGATCCGGACGCAGGCGGGATCGAAGTCAATGGCTTCGACCGTGGCGGCCCCAAGCTTTTCAGCGGCAATCGCGAGGATCCCGCTGCCGGTCCCGGCATCCAGCGCACGCCATCCGGCGGGCAGGCCGGCGGCGACATCGCAGAGCAGGCGGAGGCAGGTGGCGGTCGTGGCATGGTCGCCGGTGCCGAACGCCATTCCGGCGGGGATCCAGATGTCGCCGGGTCGGTTGCCGGATTTCCGCCAGGCGGCCTCCCCGGAGAAAATCCGGAGCTTTCCGCGGATCGCGAGCGGGGCGCGCGGACGCTGTTGGTCGGCGGCCAAAAGCTGCGGAGGCGCTTTTGTGACGACCCCGCCGAACCGCCTCGCAAGCAGCCTGGCGGTCGCCCTGTCGCAGAAAGCCTCGATTTTCAACGCCCGGGAATTCGGCCACGCGAGCATCGCGACCCGCCCGGGCCCCAGAAATTGCAGGCGCTCCTCCCATGCGTCTTCCCATTTCTGCGAGCTGAGACGTGTCCACCGATACATGCCGGAGGAATGTGCCAGAACCCGTCGGCGGGCGCGAACGGAAAAATGATCTGTTTCTCTAAAACAGAAGACCCTGATCGGCTTCTGATTGGCCGACCTCTTTTGTTTCGAGGAGTTCCAGGAATTCCTTTTCCGAAAGAACTCTCACGCCCAGTTCGAGGGCCTTGTCGAGTTTCGAGCCGGCGTTTTCTCCTGCCAGCAGGAAGTCGGTATTTTTGCTGACCGAACCGGTGACGCTGCCTCCGGCTTCACGGATCCGTGTCGCGGCTTCGTCGCGCTTCAGGGTGGGCAGGGTGCCGGTGATGACGAATGTCTTGTCGGCAAGCGGACCCGTTCGACGTTCCGCTTCACTCGCGGAGGCGCCCGGTTTTCCTTGGGGCGCAATCCCAAGTTCCCGCATCCGCCGCAGGGCCGTTTGCCCATTATTGCTGGCTGCCCAGTCGGCGATCGCCTTGGCTGTTCCCGGGCCGACCAAGGTCAGGGCTTTCCAGTTCTGGGCGTTCCGGCGCGCGAAGCCGGCCGCAATCAGGCTCCCGCCAATCGAATCCCCCATCCTCTTCGCCTCGGCCTGCCGTATTTTCCGTGCGGATTTCTCGGCTTCAGGGAGAGCCTTTTCTTCATTGCCCACTTTGTTCTGTTCAAAAAATTGTCTGACCTCTCCGAGTTTGGCGGTATCGCGCAGGAGATTCGACGTGAGGAGGGTTGGCAGATCAGGAAAGAATCCCGCGAGGTCCATGGCGGTCTGCTCGCCGACATCCGGGATCGCCAGCGCCTGGATCCAACGGTGGAGAGGCAGGGTGCGGGCTCGTTCCAGGGCTTCGACGACCTTGGCGGCATGCTTTTCTCCGAAGATGCGCGGTTCTTCGTCGGTGCCGATATTGAGGGGGGCGAGTTGGTCTTTGGTGAGTTCGAAGAGGTCGAGGGGTTCCTTCACGAGTCCGCGCTCGACAAGTTTTTCGGCGACGATCCCGCCGAGCGACTCGATGTCGAGGGCCTTTCTCTGGGCGAAATATTCGAGGCGGCGGGTGAGCTGGGCGGGGCAACCGGCGACGTTCTGGCAGCGCCAGGCGACCTGATCCCCTTCTCCCCCGGAAACTTTTTCCTTCGCAACCGGCCCGCCGCACGCCGGGCATTTGCCGCCGGTGAAGGCGAGAAAATCAAATGACCTCGCGTCTTGCGGGCGCCTGGATAATACGGCTTCAAGAACTTCCGGAATGACCATTCCGGCTTTGCGGATGACGACGGTGTCGCCGATGCGGATGTCTTTCCGGCGGATTTCGTCCTCGTTGTGAAGCGTGGCGCGGGAGACGGTCGAGCCTTGGACGAACACCGGTTCGAGTTCCGCCACGGGGGTCAGCACGCCGGTGCGTCCGACCTGGATCGTGATGTCGCGCAGCAGGGTTTCTGCGGGGGTGATCCATGGGATGGGTTTGTGGACGATCGCGTAACCGGGAGCCCGGGCCTTGTTGGGGATGCGCGCCCAGTCGGCGATGCGGTTCACCTTGAGCACGATGCCGTCAATTTCGTAGGGCAACTGACTGCGCAGGTCGCGCTGTTCGTCGTGGTTGCAGACGACTTCGCCGCGGTATCGGCGGAGAACTTCCTCGATATCCTTGCAGAGCCACCAGCGGCGCTGGGTCGGCAGCCCGAACGCGGCGAGCGCTTCCAGCATTTCCGCATGGGTCTCGAACCCGATCCCCTCGCATGCCCCGACGGCGTAAAAAACGGCGTTGATCGGACGGTTTGCGACCAGGCGCGGATCGAGTTGTTTGAGCGTTCCCGCGGTCGCATTGCGCGCATTCGGGAAGGTCTTTTCGCCCGCGGCTTCGAGCCCGGCATTGAACTTCCCGAAATCCTCATGGGCGATGTATGCCTCGCCGCGCACTTCGAGAAGCGCGGGCGGGTTGTCCATATTCAGGCGCAGCGGGATCGCGCGGACCGTGCGGAGGTTCGCGGTGATGTCATCGCCGAACCGCCCGTCGCCGCGCGTGACGCCCAGGACGAGCTGGCCGTGCCGGTAGTGGACGCCGATCGAAACCCCGTCAACCTTCGGCTCCATGACGTATTCCACGCGGTCGCGCCCGAGAAATTTGCGGATCGTTTTGTCGAATTCGACAAGCCGCGACAGGGTGTTTTCATCCTGCTGCCGGCTTCGTTTTTCGCGGTCCGGCTCTTCCTTGCTGTCCGGATGTCCGGCACCATCAATTTTTTCGAGCGAGAGCATCGGCTGGAGGTGCTCGACGCGGGCGAAGCCATCCGTGGGCGCGCCGCCCACGCGCCGGGTCGGGGAATCCGGCGTGATCCATTCCGGATGCCGCGCTTCGAGGCCGGCCAGCTCGGCATAAAGCCGGTCGTACTCGTAATCGGAAACCGACGGCGCGGCCTCCACGTAATACAGCCGGTTATGCCGCCCGATCTCTTGACGGAGATAATGGATTCTCTCTTGGTCTTTTGGCATAAACAAAAATCAGGCGTTTGACCCGGGGGCCAGCGGGAGGCGGAGCGTGAAGAGGCTTCCGCCGTCGGGCCGGGGGGAGTACCCGAGTGTTCCGCCCATGCGTTGCATCGACTCGGAGACGATCGACAGGCCGAGTCCCGTGCCGGGGATCCCAACCGTGTTCGTGCCCCGGAAAAACGGCTCGTTCAGCGCCTGCTGGATCTCCTCCTCGGGGATTCCTCTTCCCTGATCCTCGACCTGGACAAGGGCAGACCTTTCATCCCGCTGAAGCCTCAGAACGATGGGCGTCCCGGCCGGCGAGTATTTCGTGGCGTTGTTGAGAAGGTTGCTCACCGCGCGTTTCAGCAGGGAGGGAATCCCGTTGCAGATGACAGGCGTTTCATTCGATTCGAACGTGATCCGGCCGGGCGTTGCGGAATCGAACTCCGCCGCGATTTGACGCAGGAACTCCGCCAGAGGAATTTCGGACAAGGGTTCATCCTGCGCGTCACGCCCGAGCGAGCTGAGATCGAGGACATCGGTGACGATGCCGGTCAAAAAGTCCGCTGCGTCCAAGATGGTCTGGATGGCCCGCTGAATGTCGGCCTTTCTCATCTGATCGTGGTGCGAGGCGAGGAGGTCGGCGGCGAGGTGGATCGAGGCCAGCGGGGTGCGGAACTCATGGGAGGCCATCGCGACGAGCCGGCTTTTGATTTGCGTCGTCTGGCGTTCCTGTGCCAACGCCTGTTCGAGAGCGGCCTCCGCGGCTTTCGTCTCGGTGACATCGCGCGCCGCCGCGAACACACTTCCCCGGATCAGTTTGGCCCGCCACTCGATGTGCCGCCATTTGCCCGCGCCGGAACGGTAGCGGTTGACAAAGCCGGTCAATGGAGCGCCGGTCAGCACCTTGGCGAACTCCTCCCGCGTGAACGCGAGATCATCCGGGTGGACGTTGTCCAGGAACCGGGTGCCCTCGATGGCTTTTCTGGGAAGGCCGGTCAGGTCTTCCCATGCCCGGCTCACGCGGACGAATCTGCAGTCGAGATCGAAGATGCAGAGCAGGTCAATGGCCACCTCGAAGAACGTCTCGATCCGTTCGCGGTCGTGGGCGAGCAAAGCGCGCGTCCTTTCCTCCTCGGTGATGTCCGCCGCCATCCCCACGAACCCCTGCACCTTCCCGTCCTTGCCGACAATCGGCTGCCCGGTGATTTTTTGATGGATCACCGATCCGTCGGGGCGCAGCGCCTTGTGGCGGAGGTTTTCGAACGGCTCCAATTTTTCCGCCTGCTCTTTGAGGATCGCCGGCAGGACAGTCCGGTCCTCGTCGGGAAGGAGATCGAACAGCTTGGTGCCAAGGATTTGTTGGATCGGCCGGCCGAGGACATTGGCGGCCTGTGGGCTGACATAGGTGAACGTGCCATCCTTGTCCAACTCCCAGACATACTGCGAGGCGGAATCAATGATCGCTTGGAGCCGCACAGCGGTCTTGGTCAACTCCTCGGTCAACTGCCCGGCGATCCTGCGGGCATGGGCCCGGGTTCTGATCAACGAAAAAACGAGTCCGGCCAGGAGCAGGCTGAGGCCCGCGCCAGAAGTCGTCACGATCCAGACCTTGCCGTAATCCACTCCTCCGCTCTCGGAGAAATGCAGGAGCCATCGGCCACCGGACGAATCGGCCGCGATCTCCCGGACCAGCCGAATTTCGTCCGCCGGATTTTCCCCGGGACTAGGCTGGCTGTTGTAGAGCAGGGACTCCGGGGAGGCCTCCCTGCCAGAGAAGATTTCCAGGTGGATGCGCTGGTTGGTCGCCGAGTCCCAGTGTCCCAGAATCCCCTCCATGAGATCATTCATCCGGTAGGGGCTGTAGACCCAGCCGAAGAGGGCGGCGCAGCGCTCGGCCACGGTGTCCGAGGGCATTCCCGAGCGATACACCGGAGCAAACATCAACGTGCCGGCCTGGACATCCTTCCCGATCTCCTGCACGAGCGTGACCTTGCCCGAAATGGCGACCTCATCCTGATCCCGCGCCCGCTCCATTGCCGCCCGGCGCACCGGCTCGGTGAGCATGTCGTATCCGAACGCGCGGAGGTTGCGATCGGAAAAAGGTTCGAGAAAAAAAATGGACGAGTAGGTTTCGCGGTCGCCCTCCGGCCAGACCCGGTAGTCGGGGAATCCCTCGTCGCGGATCTCCCGGGTCTGCCGAGCGAGCTGCTCGCGGGGGATCAGCCGAGCGAAGCCAAAGCCCTGGATCCCCGGCAGCTTGCCGACGATTTTCTGGCGCGCGGCAAAGTCGCGCCACTCCGCCCGGGTGACGCCATTGTTATTGGCAAAGAACGCCACCCCGCCGCGCAGGATCTGTTGGTGCGCATGGAGGCGCTCTTCGATCTTCGATTGGATCTCGGTGCAGACAAAACCGAACTCCCTTTCGTTCGCCGCATCCACCTCGGATTTTTGCTGGCTGGCAACGAAGGCGGTCGCTGCCAGCCCAGCCAGCAGGGCACTCAGCGCCCACCAAATACCGCGAGAACCCAAACCGCGAAAAAAAATGGCCGCCTGACCCGCCGGGCGGTTCATGAACGTTCTCCAGGATATTGCTGGTCGCCCATCAATATTCGAACGCTTCATCGGGAGAGAGGGTAAGTTTCTTCGCGCCGCGGGTCAATGTTGCAAAGGCCCCCCTGTGATCTCCCTCCGGGGAGTCGTTGTCTCCGCGCGAGTGACGGCCGTCGGCCCGCCCTGAACTTCCGACAGGAACCCTTTGAGAAATACCCCGAGGGGATTCTCCCGCAGGGCGCATTGAATTTTCAGCCGCCCGGCAACGATTGTCTTCACTTGAAGGCTTCCCGGGACAAGGGCCTCCATGATCCACGAGCAGGAGTTGAAATAAAACGCCAGCGCCGGAAAATAGTCCGCATCGGAAGCGGGCGGGCGATGTGGGAAATCACATTTTTGCAGACTGCGCGCATAATAACCTCCGAGTTCTTCCAGCAAGCCGGGAACTGTCATTTCCATGAGCGCGGCGGCGGAATCCAGAAGATGGGCCCCCGGAGAGGCACCCCAATCATTACGATCCCCCGGACTGCGTGGCTGATCGGGGGAAGCGGCATCTTGCCGCTTGCCGGAAAGCCCCAAGCAGCAAGATGCCGCTTCTACGGTTTGAGATCGTAATGATTGGGGAGAGGCAGGATCGCGCTCCGCGGCGGGCGCTTTCCGCGCCGCCGCCGCGACCCTTTGCGCGCCATACGATTCGAGGTGCTGATCGAAACCTTGGTGCGTGTGGTATTTCTGCAGGAGGAGCTGCCATGTTCTTTGCCCGAATCTCTCCACGACAATTTCTTGTAAAATTAATTCCAGTTTTTCCATGGCATGAGGAAGGGGCATCACTTCGCCCGTTAGAATATGCCGGGGGAGGCGCGACCGCCATACCGTGTTGACGGCATTTTGGGAAATGCCCCGGCGCAGGGGGCGGGGGCATTTTCGTTTACGACGGAGGGCGATGTCGGTAAAGAGCGGCCGCGCGGACGAGTTCGGCTCCGCTGGATTTCAGCTTGCGCGAGATGGCTTTTCTGTGCGACTCGACCGTGCGCAGGGAAATGAAAAGCCCGGCGGCGATCTGCTTGTTACCAAGGCCCTGCCCGACCAGTTGGAAGACCTCGAACTCGCGCGGCGTGAGGAGGAGGCCGGGATCGGTGAGGGCGGGATTTTTCAACGAGGGGAACTTCTCCCGGAGAACGGCATCCACTTCGCGGAGCAGGACGTCGAAGGCGCGCACCTTGTCCACGATCGCTCGAAAGCACGTCCCGATTTCCGGGCTCCGCGCGATCCGGCCCGGCTGGGCGGTGAGGAGGATGCACTCGATCCCCGGTGCCAGTTCTTTCGCCTTTTGTGCGAGCAGAAGTCCGTTTCCTCCCGGGAGGACGAGGTCGAAGATGCCGAGATCCGGCTTGTGGCGTTCGACAGCCAGGAGGCCCTCCTGCACGCTGCTGGCCGTGGCAACGACCTCGATGTGGGGAACGGTCTGGAGCGTCACCACCAACAGCTCAAGGAACATGAGTTGGTCTTCCACGACGAGGCAGCGGAGTTTCATGGATGCGTGCGAGCCTTTCAGATGTGCGACGCGCGGGCAATCACTGTTCCGGAAGGGAGAGTTCGACGGCGAGGCCGGGCCCGGCCGGTTTGAACGCGAGGTGGCAGCCCTTGCATTTGACCTGCGCCTGGCAGATCGCGAGGCCGAGCCCGAGGCCCTGCTGTTCGCGCTCGTCGCGGTGGAACTGCTTGAACGGCCCGATCCCGGCGATTTCCTCTTCGGTCATTCCGCAGCCGTGATCGCGGCAGCTCAGAGTCAGGTGCCCCCCGGCCTTGGTCATCTTCACCTCGACCTTCGTGCCCGGCCGGGAGAATTTGAAGGCATTGGAAACCACCTCGGCCGTGATGCGGTCCAAGCAGTTCCCGCAGTGCGTCGGGGCCTCGACCGTGTGCAGGACGAGGTCGCTTTCCCGTCCGGCCTCCTGGGACAGCCTGATGGCGACAGATGCGACCAGCAGCCCCGCCTCGACGGGGGTTGTTGACAGGAAGGGATCGTGTCCGGCGCTCAACGAAAGATACAAAATATAGTTCAGGGTCGTTTTTTCGAGCCGGTCGGTGGCATCCTCCATGAGATCCAGAACCTCATGGACATCGCTCCCGAGCTTTTCACCATTCAAGCGAAGGAGATCCATCCCGCCGATGATGGCGCTGAGGGGGGTCCGGATTTCATGCGGGAGATACTCGAGCTTCTGAGCCTGATAACGCGCGTTGTCGATCTCGGCCGCGGCCCGGCGCTTTTCGGAGCGTTCGAGGCGGGAGCTGATGGCCTCGAGGAGATCGGAGCTCTTGAACGGCTTGGTCACATAGTCGTCGGCCCCGAGGTTCATGCCCTCGCGCACCTGCCCCTTCTCGGCGAGGGCGCTGAGAAAAACAAACGGGACCTCGCCTCCCGACGGCATCTTCCGGACCCGGCCGAGGATCTCGTGGCCGCTCATTCCGGGGAGAATGATGTCGCACAGCATGAGATCGGGGAACCCCTCCCCGAGCTGCTCCAGAGCCGGCGGGCCGGAGTCAAAGTCGGAAACCTCATAGCCATTCAACTCCAGAAGAATTTTGGTGTTTTGCCGCAGGGGCGCGTTGTCTTCGATGAGGAATATTTTTTTCATGGCGGTCATGTTTTCTGATGGGAGCCGGGGTCGGCGGGAAGAGGGATGGTGACAGAGAAAACCGAGCCGCCGGGTTGCGGCGCATAACTCATGTGTCCGCCGTGAGCCTGCGCGCATTTTTGGGCGATGAAGAGGCCGAGGCCGGAGCCGGGCTTGTCCCCGACATTCGATGCCCGCGAAAACGCATCGAAGAGGAAAGTCCTCTCCGCCTCGGGAACTCCGATCCCCCGGTCGGAAACCGAGAGCGTGAGGACTCCCCTGCGGACTTCCGCGCCGACCTCGACTTTGCTGTCGGGCGGCGAGTATTTCAGCGCGTTTTCCAGAAGGTTTTTGAGGATGTGGTGGAGGAGTTGCTCGTCGGCCACGACCTGCATCCCGGCATCGCGGAAGGCCACCTCGATCCGCGAGGGATCTTCGCCGGATGGCTGGGCCTCCATGCAGCATCGTTTCAGGAAGAGAAGCAGGTCCAAGCGGCCCGGGTTGAAGGACAGCTTCCCCTCCTCAAGCTTCCCGGCGAGAAGGAGATCGTCCAGGGTTTGCGTCATGAATGTCACGCTATTCAAGAGGTTGGCAAAAACCGCCCGCGACCGGTCCGCCGCCATGTCCTTCCCGAAGTTTTTCAGCAGTTCGCAGGCGAGCGTGATATTGGCGAGCGGGGTTCTGAGTTCGTGACTGGCCATCGAGACGAACCGCGACTTGAGCCGGGCGAGTTCCTCGGTGCGGGCGATGTTCTGGAGGAGGGTGCTTTCCGCGCGCTTGAGCTTGGTGATGTCCCAGTTCGTGCCAATCATGTGCAGGGGCTCGCCGCCGGCATTCCTCTGGACGAGTGCCATGGCGCGGATGTGATGGATGCTCCCATCCGGCCAGAGCACGCGGAACTCGGTGTCGAAATCCTTTTCGCCGCGCAGCGCCATTTGGATTTCCTCATCGCCCCGCTGCCGGTCGTCCGGGTGCAGCCCCGCCGTCCAAGCCTCGTAAGCCCCGCTGAACAGATCCCGCGTGATTCCGTATTGGCGGTACATCTGGTCGTCCCAAACCAGGCGGTTGTTGACGACGTCCCAGTCCCAGATGCCGACCCCGCCCGCCTTCGTGGCCAGCGACAAACGCCTCTCGCTTTCCTCCAGCAATCGGGTTGTCCGGTTGAGTGCCGTGACATCAATCATCACGGAAAGCAGGTGCCGCCGTCCCCGCATGACAATGACCTCGGCGGAAAAAAGCCCTTCCATCAGCGTGCCGTCCCCGCGCCTGACCTGAAGCTCCTGGTTGTGCAGCCTCCCTTCGGCCTCCAATTTTTCCGAAGTGCGCCGCATGGCGTCCGCATCCGGGAACAGCCCGAGCTCCAACGCGGTTTTCCCGACGACCTCGTCCTTGGACAAATGGAGAGTGGAAAGAAACGCGACGTTCGCATCCACGAACTTCCTTTCGGGGAGAGTCGAGAGC
>JBAXTX010000042.1:0-19896 GCA_037129975.1 Verrucomicrobiia bacterium
GGATCGTCGGCGGCTTCCGGGGAAATGTCGCCCCCCAGCGCGAATCGGCCGCCAGAGGGAATCCGCGGTCGCCGGTCACCTTGTCGGAAATCGTGACCTTGTAGCGGATCGCGGTGTCGAATTTTCCATCCACAAAAATCCGGTTGTCCTCTTTGCGCAGAGCGATGTCCTTGACCTGCGGATCGAGCGTCACGGCATTCGCGGGCAGCGGGCCGTCGGCGAGGGCGGTTGGGAATTTGATTTCGATGTGCGGTTTGTCGGTCGCCCAGTTTCTGGCGGCGACGAAATCCACCGCCAGCGGGCGCGTGGTGCCCAGCGGGAATACCCGCGGATATTCAAGCGTGCGGCCCGCGTGGGCATCGCACACGTTCTCGACGACCAGATCGTAATAGGCGCCGACCGGCAGCGGCCCGCGCGGCGTCGCCCGGATCGTCACCGGCGTCGGCACGGGCTTCGTGTCGGCTTCATCCGCCCGGACCGAGATCTCGGCGGGAAATCTTTTTCTCGTCGCGCGATCCTGGAACCACAGCCCGGCGGCGGCATCGCCCAAGCGGACCGGGTAGTTGAACTCGAGCGGGACGACCGGGCGGGAATTGAGCTGGTCGCGCTCGTCATACCAGCTCGAAACCTTCATGGGCGGGGCAACCAGCGCGGCACCCCATGTTCCGACTGGAAGCGCGCTGCCGTCGAGCGCCTTGAGCCCCTCGCGGAGCCGCAGCCGGTAGGTCTGGCCCGGAATCCTCGGGCCGCTCACGAACCAGTCGCCGCTGGCGGGCGAACGCCAATAAAATTTGTCGCCGAGCGGCGGCCAGGCGACAACCGGGGACTCCGCGCCCTCGGCATCAATCTGATCCGCCGCGACGATGTCCGCCGGGAACGTGATGCTGAAGCTGGCGAACGGCTCGATGGTTCCGTCCTCCGGCAAGATCGTGACCCCGCCGGCTTTCTGGTCGTTTTTGAAAAGCCGTGTGTCCTCGGGGATTTGGAAAACCGGAGGCGTCGGCGAGACCGTCGGCGGCGGTCCGGCGGGCTTCGGCGGCGGCACCTGCATCGCGTGTGCGCTGCAGGCCATCAGGACGGCGAGGCAAATTCCCTTCTTCATCGTTTCTCCGCGTTTTTGAGCGCGTCGGCGGCTTCGTTCGGCTGGCCGAGCCGGGTGTGGCAGGCGGCCTTCAATTTCCATGCGTCCGGGGTCGGCTGCTCGGCGAGCGCCCGCGCAACAAAGTCCAGCGCCAGCGAAAATTTTGATTGTTCGAATGCGAGCACGGCCAGGCCCTCGAACACATCGGCCATGATCGCCTTCGGGGCTTTCAATTTCGTGAGGCGGGCGGCATAGGCGGTCGCGGCGGGCAGGTTGGCCATCCGCTGGTTGATCGCGGCCGCGAGTTGAAGGGCGGGGATGCTTGATGGCTTGGACTTCAGAACGGATTCGATCGCATCGCTCGCGAGGAGGTATTGGGCGGAGAAACACAGCCAGGCGGCACGGTCGAGCATGGCCCCGGGATCGCCGGGCTTCGCGGCGAGCGCGGCATCCGACGCAAGCAATCCGTCGAGGGTATCGGGGGATTCGAATGCGGCGGACACCTCGACGCGGCGCTCGGCGCGGGCTTTCGCGGAATCCATTTCGCCGGCCTCAACAAGGCTGCGGGCTTCAAGAATTTTTCCATAGACCGAGCCCGGCAGGATCGCGAGCCCTGCGCGGGCATCGGCCAACGCCCGCCGCGGCATGCCCCCGTAAAGCCGCCAGTAGCCGTTTCTCAGCGGGTCGGCGGGCGATTGCTTGTCGGCTCTTCCGATTTCTCCAAGCGCTTTTTCCAGGCGCTCGAACGATGCGCGCTTGTTCCGGACACGTTCTCCGTCGGGGTCGTCCGCCGAGGCCCGGCGGAAATCCGCCAGCGCCCCCTCGGGATCTTCGGATGCCAATCTCGCCGCCGCCCGGTCGAGATAAAGCCCCGCATCGGCTTTTTCTTTGATCAGAGAATCCAGAACCGCGATCTGTTCCGGGTAATGCGCGCCCTTCGCCAGATATTCGGAAAGCAGCAGCAGCGAGCCACGGTCCTTGGGCGCGGCGGCCGTGCGATCGCGCAGAATGGCAAGCGCCTCATCAAGATTTTCATTCCGGCGCAGAAGGATTTCGGCATTCGATCGGGCGAGGAACCCCGGCTCCTTCACCAGTTTCAGCGTCTCCGCCGCCATCCCGAAATCCGCAATCCCCAGCCAAAGCGAGGCGAGGTTTTGAAGTGCCGCCTGATCGTCCGGATGCCCGTCCACCCAGCGGCGCAAAAGCTCGATCTCCGCATACTTGTCCAGATCTCCACGGGCCAGTTTGATCTGCTCCGCCAGATCCGGCGCCCCCCAAAGTCCCGCCCAAGGAGTGAGAACGATCAGGATCGCAAGCGGCAGTCGCATCAAGCGTGATTCTTCGCCTCAGGCCAGGAATACTCAAGCGGATTTCTCCGCGAGCATCTTCTGTGTCGGGGCATCTTCTGTTGCAAAGCGCGTTCAAAGAGGCGTAACTGGTGATCAACCAAGAATTCATTATGGCAAAAGGAAACAACAGCAAAAGAAAAGAAGTCAAAAAGCCGAAGAAAGAAAAGCCGAAGCCGGCGCCTCCAAGCTCCCGGCGGGGTGCCTGACCGGACGCCAGATGGTTGGTCAGCGACAACCGCACCAACTTGCCTGTCGCAGCCTGCCTGGGTTCGACCCGGATGACTGGGACTCGGTCGCCGACGTCTTCCGTGAGGCGGAGCCGATCCTGTTGCAGCAGTTTTGGCTGGATCATCCTCAGGCGGGTTTCCGCTCCGCTCGCGTTCGCACCGGCTGGACCGGGGAGAAGTTGTATGTGTTCGCGGAGCTGGATGACGACGATATCTTCAATCCCGTCACCGCGCTGAATTCCCCGTCCTACCTGCACGGCGACGTGTTCGAGATGTTCCTGCGCCCGATCGGGCAGGAGGCGTACCATGAATTTCATGTGACGCCTCAAAATCAAAAATTCCAGCTGCGGGTTCCCTCGGCCCGGAAATTTGCGGCACGGCAAACGGGTTCGGGCATTCCGTCCTGCTGGATGATCGCAAACCGTCTGATCGAAAGCCGCGTTCAGGTTTGTGTGGCGGCCGGCCAATGGCGGGTGCTCGCGGCGATCCCCTTCGACATGGTCGCGGAAGCGCGGCAACCGGAAGCCGGATCGCAATGGCTGTTTTCATTCAGCCGCTATGATTATTCCCGCGCCAATCCCAAGCCAGTCCTGTCGTCCACCTCGCCGCACCGCCCGCCGGTGAGTTTTCACCGCCAACAGGATTGGGGCTTTCTCACGTTTTCCTGAGCGCAATGCCGTTCCCAGGAGCGCATGCAATCAAGGGCATGAAGGAGTTTCAGCTTCGGGATGTTGAAAAACGAATCAGGGATGAATCCGCTCCCAGTTGCAGAAACGTCGCAATTTTTTTTCACAGCCAATTGACGGCGAGAAGTCCAGGGACGCGCCGGAACTCGCGCTCGTTGTTGGTGACGAGTGTGTTTTTCAAATGAAGGCAGTAAGCCGCAATCAAGAGGTCGTTGGGACCGATGAGTTGCCCCTGTTTTTCCAGACGCGCCCTGAGCCGGGCGTAGTCCTCTCCGGCTGCGGCGGGAAAGTCCACCACCTGAAGCGGGCTCAGGAACTTCTCCAGATCCCACCGCTTGGGGTTTTTCGGCAAGCGGCAAGATGCCGCTTCTACAAATTCACCCGATCAGCCACGGAGTCCGGGGGATCGTAATGATTGGGATGACCGGGCGGTTTTATCGGCGGGGTTACTGCGCGGGAAGATCCTGCGAAAGCCAGCGGATGCCGTCGGGCTCGAAGAGCGCGGCGAGCAGGCGGACCCGGTCGTTTTCGATGGTGGCCCTGGCCCCGAGCGGCATGTGGCAGCCTCCTCCGAGTTTTTGGAGAAGCTCGCGTTCCGCATGGACGCAGCGTGCGGTGGGTTCGTGGTGGATCGCGGCGAGCAGGGCGAGCGTCTCCGTGTCATCCGACCGGCATTCCACCCCGACCGCTCCCTGTCCGGGCGCAGGGAGCATTTCTTCAATGACCGCGAGGTGAAGTCCGCCGGGGACGATCCCGCTGCCAAGCCGGTCGATCGCGGCCCTCGCGACGATCAGCGCATCGAGATCCGGGTTTTCCAAAACCTTGCGCAACCGGGTCGGGACGTTCCCACGGATCTCCACAATCCGGAGGTCCGGACGGAGGTGGAGGATCTGGTTTTTTCGCCGCAGGCTCGAAGTGGCGACGGTCGCGCCATCGGGCAGGCCCTGCCATCCGCCTTCGTGTTTCGACACCAGGGCGTCCGCGCAGTCCGCCCGTTCGAGAATGGCCCCGACCATGAGCCCCGGCGGCTGTTCGGTGGGGAGATCCTTCAGGCTGTGCACGGCGGCGGCCACGGTTCCGGCCAGCAGCGCGTCTTCAAGCTCCTTGGTGAACAGGCCCTTGTCGAGCGGTCCCGGAGCGGAGAGGCTCACATCCAGCCGCTGGTCACCGGTGGTCCTGATGATTTTCTCCGCGACCTCGAGGCCGGGATGCGCGGCGCGGAGCCGCGCGGCAACATCGCGGGTCTGCACGAGGGCCAGGTCGCTGCCCCGGGTTCCGAGAATGAGGGAGTTCATGCGAGAAAGGAGATGTGGGTCCGCGTCCATTCGACAAATTCCCGGACATGATGCTCGATCATCTTTTCGCAGCGGACGATTTCGGCGCGGCGGACTTCCAGCGACTGGCGGACGATCTGTTCGAGGGAATCGATGTCGTAGAGATAAACATTTTCGAGATCGTTGACCGAGGCCTCGACGTCGCGCGGCACAGCGAGATCAATGATAAAAAGGGGGCGGCCGTCCCTCGCGGCCAGGAGCGGATCGAGCCTTTCGCGCGTGACGATCGGATGCGGGGCGGACGTCGAGCAGATGAGGATGTCCACATTGTCGAAGGCGTTCGGCCAGTGGTCGAAATGCACGGCCAGCCCGCCGATTTCCTCCGCGAGCTTCGCGGCGCGATCGAACGTCCGGTTCGCGACGATCACCGTCCGCACTCCGCGAGAGACGAGGCTGCGCGCGGTGCGCTCGCTCGTGTCACCGGCCCCCAGGAGCATCACCCTGCGCCCGCTCAAATCCCCGAAAATTTTCCCCGCGAGGTCCACGGCGACGGCTCCGACCGAGGTCGAGCCGCGTGTGATCTGGGTTTCGCTGCGGACTTGTTTGGCGACCCGGAACGCGTGTTGGAAAAGCTTGTTGAGGTGGCGGGTCGTGGCGCCGCATCCGCTGGCGGCGGCATACGCCTGCTTGATCTGGCCGAGGATCTCGGTCTCGCCCAGCACCATCGAATCGAGTCCGCTCGCCACGCGGAACAAATGCCGGACGCTCGCCGGCGACTCGTGGGTGTAGAGCGGGGCGTCCTCCACTCCCGTGCGCTCCTGCAAAAACCCGCGCAGCCCGTCCAGCACGCGAAGCGGACACACGCTGGCGGTGTAGTACTCGACGCGGTTGCAGGTCGAGATGATCACCGCGCCCGCGAGGCCGTCGATCTGGCGGATGCGGGCGAGGGTTTCCTCGAGCTCGTGCGGGCCGATGGCAAATTTTTCGCGGATATCCACGGCGGCATTCCGGTGGCTGATCCCCGCGCAAACAATGTTCATTTCGGCGACGAGAGGTATTGGATGGTCGGCAGGGAGGCGAGAGCGAAGGCGAAAACCAGGATCGAGGCGGCCGCCGTGCGGCGCGGTGGCAGGCGGTGGGTGCGGCGCAGGACGAGAATCAGCCCGTATCCGGCCCAGATCATCGCCGAGGCCAGAAACTTCACGCTGTTGGTCTGCATCCCGCTGAGGAAGCCGGCGGCAAACCCGGCCGTAAGCAGCCAGAACCCGAGCCAAAGGAGCCGGGCATTCGCGACCCCGAGATCGGTGATCGGAGGGAGGTTGTAGAGGAGCGCGCCGGCTTTGTGCCGCTTCAACTGGCGGTCCTGCACCCCATACATCACGCCCGCCACCGCCGCGAGCGCGAAGGCTCCGTAAGCAATGAGCGAAAGCGCGGCGTGAAGCTCGACCCACGGACTGCGTGAGACCCGCACGGTCACCACGTGACCCACCGGACCCAACTGCGCGAACAGCAGCACAAGAAAAACCAGAGGGGCTGTGAACGCCCCGAGAAGCGAGAGGTGGTAGGCCGGGCCGACAATCAAATAAATCAAAAGTGTGGACCAGCTCATGAAAACGAGCACGTCGAAAAGTGAGTTGATCGGACACGAACCCTGTGCCTGCCCGCGAATTTTGAGATCGATCGTCAAAAGTAAAAACCCTCCGATAATCGCCACGAGATTCACGACGCCCGGACGGAATCTTCCCGCGCCCAACGCGAACAGGGTGTAGCCGAAACTCACAAGCAGGCAAAATGTCGCGCCGGTTAAGAGGTGTCCTTCCATGAGAGAAAAATCAAGATGCCCGCATTCCCGCGAATCATCAACCCGCAATCAGAAATTCGCGCGTTGCTTTTTGTTGCCGCTTCGCACCCGGGTTTTTGTTGCGCGGGGCATTACTCCTTGGGGGCGGCTCCGGTGTGGCAGTCGGTGCAGGAGAAATCGGAATACTCGCCGTCAATATGGAAGAAGTCGTACCCCTTGGCGTTGAGCTTGTTGATTTCTTCGTCATTCCCCTGGGCCAGGATGAGGTGGCACGATTTGCAATCGTTCGCCTTGATCGTGTCCTTGCCATCGGCTGTCTTGTGCTTGCCGTCGTGGCAACGGAAACACCCGTCCCAATTCTTATGGCTGAGGTGGTCGGGATAGGACCGCCAGTCGGCCTTCATTTCCGGGAAGAAATTGGCATTGTAGATCGCCTGAGCCTCTGCGATGACCGCGTCCGCCTTCGGGTTTCCCGGGTATGCGGCCCGCAGCGATTCGTTAATTTTTTTCAGCGCTTCCTCCCGGGTCGCATAGGAGGCGGAAAGCGCCGCGACCACTTTGGATTTCACCCAGGGGATCGAGGGATCCATGCGCCCGGTGGACAGCGAGATGTCCACGGCGTCATTGGGAGAGAGGAAGTTATGCGCGGGGCGGTTGTGGCAGTCAATGCAGTCCATCGTGCGTTTGGGATACTTCGACAGGTCGCCTTTGAAATCCGGATTTTTGTATTCGGTGACAACCCCTTTTGCATCGGTGTGGCGGACCCAGGGAATGTCGCGCTGCTGGTCATCCGTCGAGATGTATTCGATTTTGTTGGCAAGGTTCATGTGCCAGTGAATCCCGCCCACGGGACCGCTTCGCCGGTCGCCGCCACCCACATTGACAAGGAGCCTCACGGAGAACGGGGTGTTCTTTTCATCAGAAAGGTAGTGCCGGAACGTGCGCTCAAAACCGCCGGTGAATTTCTGCGGCCAGTGGCAATGTTCGCACGTTTCGCGCGCCGGCCGCAATTTGTCGGGGTTGAGTTGAATCGGGCGCGGAAAGTCGCTCCGCATCATGTGATACAACTGGCGCATGCCGCTGATCTTTGTTTTCAGATAGGCGCTTGCCCCGTTCCCCACGTGACAGGCCACGCACTCGACCCGCGCATGCGGAGAATGCTGGGAGGTCACGAACTCGGGATCCATGGGAAGGTGACACGACTGCCCGCAGAAATGCACCGACTCGGTGAACTGATACGTCTGGTAGCTGCCCACCGCGGTCAGGAACAAAAACACCACGCTCCCCGCAATGAAAACACCGAGGATCCGGCGGTCCCGGTTGCGCGACAAATCGATGGTCAGCGCCACCGGAGGCGCATCGTCCCTCGCCCGCCGCTCCTGGCGGAGATGCAGCCAGTATCCCAGCAGCACCAGCGTGACGCCGAGGAGCAGGAAACACGGCGCCACCAGATAGGCAAGAATGCCCATGTACGGATTCCCGCGCTCCGCGAAAATATCGAGAGCAAACAGCAGCAGGAATGCGAAGAAACTGCCGGCCGCAATGACAGCCCCGGAAAGACTGATCCAGTTACGGATCAGCATGCGCAGGGTGAACCGGCTTGTGGGTGCGTTCTTCATTTTTTCAGGGGGCCATGGCTCGCACCGGGCCGCTCACTTTTCCGATCGCTCCAAAGACCGGCGCCTATTTCTTGAAAGCGCGAATGTAGGCAACCAACCCCTTGATCTCGTCGGGAGTCAGCTTGTCTTGGAAAGGCTTCATCTTTCCCTTGCCGTCGGCGATGATCTTTGCCGCGTCCGCGTCGGTGAACTTGGCCTGCACGCTGGCCTCGCGGTAATCCTCGGCCCCGCTTTTCTTGCCCATCACCGTGCTGCCGCTGCCGTCCTTGGCGTGGCAGGAGGCGCAGAACTTGCCCCAATTTTCAGCGGCGTCGGCCGCCGAAGCCAGGCTGGAAGCGCAAACGAGGGATCCGACAATGAGAAGAGTTGTGGCTATTGGTTTCATGATGGATTTATTTTTATAGGATTTATGGTTTTGATAAAGCGAAATTTTATGGAAAAAACGTTCTTCTAACACGCAGGGTGGCAGCCGCAACCCGACTCCCCGCAACCCGGGATCTCGTCGGCCATGGCGCAAAGGAGCCGGTGGTATTCGTCGTGGGAAATCCCCAGCGCCGCGGCTCCGAATGTTTCCGCATCCAACGCCGAGGCAAAATTTCCGTAGTTCACCACGACAAGCTGATAGAGAACCAGGCAGGGCAACCGGTCGGGTTGGTTCATGAAGAACGGGTGGACGAACAGAGAAAACCCTTCTTCCGGAAGATTTCCTTTCGGCATGGGAAAGGCAAACTCCCCCTCGTGCAGCGGCCCGTCATCAAAGACAATCTCGCACGGATAGCGGCAGGCGGATCGGTCGTCCAGAATCCGCAGCAGCTCGTCCCGGCCGATTTGCGGTCCGTACTTTTCCCGGATTTCCGCCCCCTTCGCCGCCACGTGCGCGGTCAGGGATTGCTTCGCATCTTCAGCGGTAAGTTGTGTCGCCATCGGGTCGGGGGAAAACCCCTTAGCGCGGAACGGTGCCCCGGCGCTCATTGGCCATGGAAAGTTCTCCCTGGAGAATCGGGACGGACATCCGGAGGAACACGGTGTAGCAAAGCAGGCCGAATGCCCAGATGCCGAAACAAACCAGAGTTTCGTTGATGGAGGGGGAGTATTCGACGATCTGGCCGAGCGGCGTGGGAATGAATCCGGGGATGACCAGACCCATCCCTTTTTCGATCCAGATGCCTGTGATGCACAGCACACAGGTCAGGTTGAGCCACTTCAGACTCCTGCTGACGGGCAGCACCAGCAGCACCATCGCGGTGAGATTGAAAGTGATGGCCGTCCAGATCCAGGGAACCAGCGCGTGATAGCCGTGCAAACCCAAATACAGGTATTTGGACGACGCGATATGCAGGCCGCCCGCATAGAATTCCGTGAAGACTTCGCACATCAACAAAAACACGTTGATGATCATGGAAACCTGCACGATGCCGCGCAGCGTGAGCAGCGCCTTGTCGGATATGTGGTACTGCGTCACGCTGCGGATGACCTGCAGGGCCAGAATGATCAACGCGGGCCCGGCCGTGAACGCGGAGGCCAGGAAGCGCGGGCCGATGATCGCCTGGTTCCAAAACGGCCTTCCGCCCAGCCCCACATAGAGGAAGGCCGTGACCGTGTGAATCGAAACAGCCCAGACGATCGCGATGAAAACAAACGGAATATAAAACCAAACCGCGGGTTTTTTATTCTGATACCGGCAGATGAGCAGGTAGCCGCAGATATAGACGTTCAGCAGGAGGTAGCCGTTCAGGACGATGACGTCCCAGCTCAACATGGACGCGGGAAAATTGAGCTGGCCGATCCCCGGGATCAGGTGCCAGAACCGGTCCGGTCTTCCGAGATCCACCGTGACAAACGCGAGGCACATGATGATCGCCGCCACCGCCAGCAGTTCGCCGAAGATCACCAGATCGTGCAGTTCCTCGTTGTCGTAGATATAGACCGGGATGACCATCATCACGGCCGCGGCCGCCACGCCGACGAGAAAAGTGAAGTTCGCGATGTAAACCCCCCACGAGACCTGGTCGCACATGCCGGTGACAACAAGCCCGTCCGCAAACTGCCTGCAATAGGCGTTGAGCCCCAGCAGGGAGATCACCGTGAGGACGCCCATCCAGGCATAATACCGCCAGTCGCCCACGAAGGCGATGCGCGCACAGCGCCCGAGAAACACGCAATAATTTCTGACCGCTGTTTGGATGCGTCGAATCATACGTCGAAATAGTAGAAAAACCGCGGCGACGTTCCCAGTTCCTCCTTGAGCTGGATGAAGACCTTCTTGGTTTTGAGGATATACGAGACCTCGCTGTTCGGATCGAGGATGTTGCCGAATTTTCGCGTCCCCGTCGGGCAGACTTCCACGCAGGCCGGGTAGCGTCCCGCGCGGGTGCGCTGGAGGCAGAAGTGGCATTTTTCCATCACGCCCTGGCTCCTCGGCCGGTTGCTGAGGTAGTCCATCTCCGGGTTGAGCCTGTCCTTGGGAATCGAGGGCTTCGCAAAGTTGAACCGCCTCGCCCAGTACGGGCAGGCCGCCTCGCAATACCGGCAGCCGATGCACCAGTCGTAATCAATGACCGTAATCCCGTCGGGCTCCTGCCAGGTGGCATGAACCGGACACACCTTGACACAAGGCGGGTTCTTGCACTGCTGGCATTGCACGGGCATGTAAAAATGCCCCTTTTCAGGCACCTTCGCCGGGTCGTAATCGTGCACCGCTTTTTCCATGTCGAGTGAGCCGTTTTCCATCTGCAGAACCCGGATGTATTGGATCTCCGGGCTGCGCGACTGATTGTTCTCCGCGACGCAGGCGTGAACGCATTTCCGGCAGCCGATGCACCGCGTGAGATTCAGGCAGTAAACGAACTCCACGCCATCCATCGGCTTCAGGTCGCGCACATGCGGACGGATCCCATACTGGCGCTCGACCTCGTTCTCGATGCGCTTCAAAACGACCGCCATCTCCTCCGGGGTCATCTCCTTGTAATACTTCTGCATGAACTGCTGCAGGGACGGGAAATTTTTGACATCGAGGAGCGGGGCCAGACCGGCGGCGAGGGCCGCGAGGCCGGTGCCGAACACCGCCGACGTGCGCAGGAAACTGCGGCGGCTCATCCCCTCGGGATTGGGTTCTCCGCCGGCCTCCCTCTCAGGACCGACGTCCCGTCGGCTTTCGTTGGATGGTTGATCAGTCATGTTTCCCTTCGTGCTCCCCCTCATGCTCCCCTTCGCGCTCCCCCTCATGTGCCGGCTTGTTGAGCGGCCGCAGGGTGTGCGGCGGCGGGGCGGGCTGGCGCCCGGGAAACTTTGGCGAGTGCGGGTTGTGGCAGGAAACGCAGTCCTTGCGCGTGATCGGCCCCATCTCCCGGTTCCAATAACCGCTCGTGCGGCCATGCGCGCCCGCCGCCCAATCCCGATAGGTCGGGCCGTGGCAACTGCCGCACAACTCGGTGCTCTCGGAGAATTTGAGTTCCCGGCCGTCGCGGGTCTGGAAGAGCTCCAGATTGTTTTCGTCGTGGCAGTTGGTGCACAGGTTGTTCCGGTTGTTGCGCCCGTGCCCCATGACGATGTCCTTGTGTTCCTCGGGAACAATCAGGTTGTGCTTCTCATCGAAGCGCAGGATCGGCGGCTTGCCTTTCTCGTGGCACCCATAGCAATCGAAATCGGAAAGATCGGCCTTGGAGCTGACGAGCTCCGCATAGGACGTGCGGACAGTCGCCGTCTTGAGAAATTCCGAATCAACCAGCGGAATGGGCTGAAGGGCGGGAGTCTGTCCCCATCCCCTGGAAAGAAAAGCCCCTGCCAGCACCAGAAAAACCACCGCCAAGGCATACATCACGATCGAGGTCTTTGTGGAGTCTTTCATCGTCTCGCACACAACCTAACAGCGTTTTTTGTAAAACTGTAGCCACGCCCGTGTCGGGTGTGCTCCGCCGACGCGTCCGGCACGGACGCGGCTACAGCGCACTTCGTCTTCCATGCGGCCATTGTGTTTGTTAAAAATGCTCGACCCCGACAGCCACCCAGCTTTCAGCCGGCCATCGGCATCGTGTTGGAATGCAGATGGCCAGCTTAAGCTATGGAAATGTATCCTGCAAATCGTAAAACCCGCCTACTTCTTGAGCGAGCGGACATAGGCGACCAGCGCCTTGTTGTCGTCCGCGCTCAGGTCGGGGAACGCCTTCATCTTCGTCTTGTCGCCGACATGGATGCCTTCCTTGATGGATGTGGCGATCTGGGCGTCGGTCATGGCAGCCTGGACCTTGGCGTCGGTCAGGTCCTTGGCTCCGGCCTTCATCCCCATGGGAGTGGCCCCTTTGCCGTCGGACCCGTGACATTTGGCGCAGTTGGTGTCGAACAGCGTCTTGCCATCGGATGCCGAGGCAGCGCCGGCGGCAAACACGAGGGATGCAGCGATCAGGGAGGTGCGAATGATTGATTTCATATTCTGTCGGTTGTTTTTAGCGGGCTTGCCTGTTAGAATCGGACTTGCATCCCGGACATGATCGTTTGCGCGAGGTAGTTGTTGTTTCCACCGGACGTCTGGTCGGTATAGCTGCTGCAATAGTATTTGAGCGAGACGGCAACGTTTCTCGTGATTTGGCGGCTGATGCTTGCCGAGAAGTCAACCTCCGTGTTTCCGGCTCCGTAGGGCATGGTATACTGTGTGTACTGGTAGTTGTTTGCGCGGTAATACGAGCAGTCCGCCCGGAGCTGGGTCTTGTTGTCGATCGCAAAACCGGCTCCGATGCTCGCGGTCCAATAGTCGTTGTTGGAGTTCTGGACCCCGGGGCTTTGCGACGTGCAGGGCGAACTCGTCACGTTCAGCACATAGGCGAGATTCGCCTGGATATAAAGGCGATCCAGAGGGGTCCATGTGACACACTCGGTGAGCATGTTGTTCGTCATACGACTGCTCAGCGTGGGCGGCGCGATGAATCCGCTGCGAATGGGATCTTTTTCCCATTCCGAATAGACAGCGGTGGACTGGAAGTCATACCGGGTCACCAGCGAGAGGCAGCCCACCGGCTTCCATGTCACCCGGAAATTCACGTCGCTTGTTTTCCAGTTCTGGCTGAGCAGCCTCTGGTTGACCCGGACAGGATCATCCTGGTTAATGTTTTGGGAGAAGTCCTGGATCGAGTAATAGTATTGAAACGCCATGTTCATCTGATGCAGCGGATACCAGTTCGCTCCGATGGAATATTTCTGGTTTACCCATGTGTTGAAGGCACTAAAGGCAAGCCTGTTAGAGGGAATGCCGGTGTCTTTGCCGGTGGTGGCATTGTAACTATTGAAAGTATAGCTGCCCTGGTGCGTGGTGTCCGATCGGTCTTCAAAATTCTGCGCCCAATCGGCCTGTGCATAAAGCACCCAGTTGTCGAACCCCGTGTAGCGGATATCAAGGCTCTCCGCCAACTCGGTGACCTGAACCTGGCTGTTCACAGTCGTGGGATTGCCAATATGCCCGGCAGGCGACTTGATCCATGCAGCGTTGACCTTTTTCTTATTTGGTAGTGTTATGGACATCGTTCCATTCGTCTGTCCGACCTCTTGGATGAAGCTGGACTCACTGTTTGTCTTGGTGTTTTCGATACGGAACGACGGGGTGATGGACAAGCCCGGGATCGGCATCCACAGAAGGTTGACGGCCGCCACGCTCTGCCCGACGTTCGATCCGCCGCCAAGGTCAAGGTATGCGGAGTTGACGCCGGCATAGATTTTATTGTCGATCACGGGAGCATACGGGTTCCCGTATTCCGGACCGGCGACGCGGTTGCCTCCGATATTGGTGTTCATGGCCGTGTAGGAGAAACCCAACGTGAGCCACAGCTTCTCACCGAAATGCGTCACGGTGGAAAGCTGGCCGCTGTAAAGATTCATCTGCTGCGTGTCGGTTTGAGTCGTGAAGTAATCCGTTGCCGCAATGGGGATACCTAAATAATTATTAGCGGCCTGCACCGTCGGATAGGCCCCCGGATTGTTGCGCGTGTTGAGCGAGTCATCCGTGTTGGTGCGCTCGTAGGTCATTCCCAGGTTAATATCGGTGCTGCCAAATGCGTCGGGCTTCCCGATGGTGTATTTGCCATCCAGTGTGAACGTATCGCGCGTTTCATCAATATTGCGGAACGCAGGCACCATTTTGCGGCTCGCGGAATTGTTGGTGGTGGCGGCGTATCCGGTGAAGGCGGTTGACCCCCACTCCGTGGAATCCTCCTGTCCCTTGCGGGTGGCATGCTCGTAACGCAATGTGAGTTCCGGCAGGTTCGGCATCCGCAGGCCAATCTCGGCCCAGAGGAGGGTGCGGGTCAGCGCAAATTCCGGTCCGGTGAAGAACTGGCCGTTGGGAATCCCGCCGGCAGGCAGGCTGTTTTGCACGCCCCGTGTATAGCCGGGCTCGCCGCTGTTGGGGGGCAGGTAGCCGCCGTTGCCATTGAAGTAGGTGGTGAACTCCGTGAAGCCGGCGCGGATATACCCGACATCCGGCAGGGACAGGTCAATCTTCACCTTGTAGTCGTTGTTGTCGAAGAGCGCATGGCCGTCAATCGTCAGCAGCGCCTTGTTGAGAAGGGTTTTCTCGAAGTGCATGTCACTGATTCCGCCGAAGACAGGCCCGGTGATGGGGTGCTGCTGTTGGAATTCCTGCCGCGTGCCGTGCAGGATCAGCCCGCCAAGGGACAGATCGATCCAGTTGGTGAAGACGGGTTCCTCCTCAACCGGAGGCGTGACAATCTTCGCATCTCCGGCCAACAGGGAATATCCGCCCAGGAATCCGGCGCAGAGAACAATGGCGACGGCACGAACACTGCGATTGCGTGTGAAGGGAAACATGATTTTCATAGTCTGAATTTATTTGAGATTAGTATCTAAGATGGGAGTTAACCTGCGAGCCGTGCATCGCCTCGTGGCAGCCGCCGGACCAGCAAGTCCCCTGCGACAGCCTGGACCTGTGGTTGCCATCGGCAATATTGATCGATCCGGGCACCAAGGCTGGTTGTCCGGGTTGCCCGGATACGTTCTGGTTCTGGAAGTGGCACTTCAGGCAGAGGATCGCGTTCCGTGAGACGAGCAGCTTCTGGTTGACCGAGCCGTGCGGGTCGTGGCAGACCACGCAACCTTCGCGCATCGCTTCGTGCTCGAAGACATACGGTCCCCGCTGCGCCTGGTGGCACTGGAAGCAGACTTCGTTTTTGCTCATCAGGTTGGTCGCGCCGCCGCCCTTCATCACCGATCCCTTGTGCGGGTTGTGGCAGTCGCCGCAGCCCATTCTGCCCTCGAGCACCCAGTGCCGGTAAGGCAGGCTGAACTTCGCCCGGATTTCCAGGTGGCATCGGAAGCAGGTCTCGGGATCTTTGCGGGGATTGATGATTGATCCCGCCCCGCCGCCGGCGGCGATGTGCTTGCTGCCCGGTCCGTGGCAGGATTCACACCCCGCGCCTTCCGCGTTCTTGCCCTGCGCCTGCAAGCGCGCATGCCCGGCGGTCTTGAAATCGCGCACCAGCACCTCGTGGCATTCGGCACAGGCCTTCGACCCGACAAACGTCGCGCCCGGGATGCTCGGCGGCGCCATGATCGGCTGAGACAATGTGCCGCAGGAAATCAGCGCCAGCGTCAGGGCAAGCCCGCCGCCGGACAACCAGAGAAGTTTTGCGCGGCGGCTGGAGAAGCAGCGGCTCAGGACGGGGGCCAATGGGAAAGACGGTCGTTTGTTCATGGGATTAATATTTTCTAACAATTTGACTGGCGTGTTGTTTAGCGGGGGGGGAATCGGCAGGCTACTTGCCTGTTGTCATTTACTGCTTGTCTATTGTGCTGGCAAAATTTCCATTCTTTCGCGTCCAAGGTGCGGGTGGGGAGATGCGCGGGCGGAAAACGCGAAAGAATTGGACAGCCCGATACATGCGGTGTAAATGGCGGCATCCTTATGAAATTTCCCCGACCTCTTTTGTGTTTCGGCCTGGTTCTTCCGTGCGTGTTGTTTTCCGCCTGCAAGGACAAAAACGCGGTGCAGGTTTACCGCGTTTCCAAGGGTGAGTCGGACGCTGCGGCCCCCGGGAATTCCGCGCCCGAAAGCCCCGGAACGGGCGTGATGCCGGCTATGGGCGCCCCTGCGGAACCCGGTGCGCCGGCCTCCGTGCAGCCTCCCCAAGTCACGGGAACCCCTCCATCGAATTGGGAGGCGCGGCCGCTCTCGGCGATGCGGCAGGCGAGCTATCTCGTGAAGGGAGACAACGGGGCGACCGCGGACATTTCCCTGGTGATCCTTGCGGGACCTGCGGGCGGCGCTCTCGATAACATCAACCGATGGCTGTCCCAGCTCGGCCAGCCCGAAATCACCGCCGAGCAGCTCGCGAAAATCGCGCGGCATGTGGCTTCGCCGCTCGGCGATGCGACGGTGGTGGATCTCGAAGGCCTGCCCCAGGGCGGAGACGCGGCGAAGGACGGGCGGATCGTCGCGGGCATCATCTCCGGAGACAGCCGGTCCTTCTTTTTCAAAATGCGCGGAAACGCCGCGCTGGCAGAGTCGCAGAAAGAGGCGTTCATCCAATGGATCGGCACGATGCGGCAGGGCGAATCGGCTCCTCCGGCCGGTCCTGTTTCCGGTGCCGAGGCGGTTTCTCCGGCCGCTTCCGTTGCCGCCACAGAACCGGTTTCCGCAACCTGTCCGGTTGCAGGCGCCACACCCGTTGCCGGACCCGCAACCTGTCCCGTGGCCGGCACCGCACCCGCCGCTGATTCGGAAAAGCCCCGGATCAAATGGGAAGCCCCGGCGGGCTGGAAACCAGGGGCGACGTCGGCCATGCGCCAGGCGAGCTTTTCGGTCGCCGGGCAGGACGGCGAATCGGCGGATATTTCGGTGAGTGTTCTGGGCGGCGACGGAGGAGGCGATCTGGAAAACGTGAACCGCTGGCGCGACCAGATCGGGCTGGGAAATGTCGAAGCCGGAGAGCTGAAAGCACTGGTCGTTCCCGTGGCCTGCCATGACGGCGAAATTTTCACGGTGGACATGGCCGGCCCGAAAGCCCGCATGCTGGTCGGCTGGGCAAAGGTTGACGGGAAGAGCTGGTTTTTCAAACTGATCGCTCCCGACCGGCTGGCCGGAGGCGAGAAAGCGGGATTTGAGAAGTTTCTCCGGTCGGTGCAATTCCATCCCTGATCGAAATGGCGCACCGTTTTTTCGATTTCATTTCGTCGCTGAAGCTCACCATCGTCTGCCTCTCCGCGGCGATGATCCTGGTCTTTGTGGGCACGCTGGCACAGGTGAATTTCGGCATTCATGAAGTGCAGGAGCGCTATTTTCAAAGCCTGGTCGTCTGGTGGCCCGCCGGGTCGCAGGGCCTGCGGATACCGGTGTTCCCGGGCGGGCATCTGATCGGCGGCGTGTTGCTGGTCAACCTGGTCGCCGCGCACCTGCGGAGGTTCCGGTGGTCGTGGAGCAAGCTTGGCATCCACCTCACCCACGCCGGGCTGATCATCCTGCTGGCCGGCGGGCTTTTCACCGATCTGTTCTCGGTCGAGAGCTTCATGCGGCTGGCACCGGGAGAAACCAAAAATTATTCCGAGGATTCGCGGGCGGTCGAGCTGGTGGTGGTTGACGGATCGGACAAGGAATTCGAGCAGGTCACGGCGATTCCCGAGGAGCGGTTGAAGCGCGGCGGAACGATCGCGCTTGCCAGCCTGCCGTTCCGGATCATCGTCCGGCATTTTTACCAGAACTCCCAGCTTCAGCCGCTCGACCAGGCCGGGCCGAATGCGGTGCCTGCCGCCAGCCAGGGCGTGGGCGCGCGGGTCGCGGTGTCGGAACTGCCGCGGGCGACCGCGCAGAACGAGGGCGACCTGGTGAGCGCGGTGATCGAGATCGCCCCGGTCCCCGGCCCGGATGTCCCGCCTTCGCCCGGAACCTGGCTGGTCTCCGGTCAGCTCGACACACCGCAGACATTTTCTTTCGCCGGAAAGCCCTGGCGGCTGGCGATGCGCCAGGCGCGGTATTACAAGCCGTTCAGCCTGACGCTGAAAAAGTTCACCCACGAGCGCTACCCCGGCACGCAGATCCCGAAGAATTTTGCGAGCAGCGCGACGCTCAACGACCCGGAGCGCAACGAGAGCCGCGACGTGCTGATCTACATGAACCACCCGCTGCGGTATCGCGGGGAGACGTTTTTCCAGTCGGGCTTCGAGGAGAACGAGGCGGCCACGATCCTTCAGGTCGTTTACAACCCGAGCTTCATCGCGCCTTATCTCGCCTGCGTCATCGTCGGCGTCGGACTTCTTTTCCAGCTCACCTGGCACTTCGTCGGATTTTTACGCCGGCGAAAAACCCACCCCGCAAAATGAAACGTTATTTTCCATGGATCGTCCTGGCGGTTGCCGCCCTCTGGGTTGCCTCGAACTCGCGGGCGCCAAAAACCGCGCCGGGAGATTTCGACCTCGCCACGTTCGGAAAAATTCCCGTGCTCTCCGAGGGCCGGAACAAGCCGTTCGACACGGTGGCGCGCAACGCGCTGCTCATCATCCACGGCAGGCAGACGCTCCGACTGGAGGACGGCCGCAGCATCACTGCGACACGCTGGCTGGCGGACGTCCTGTTCAACGCATCCGTCGCCGACAGCTTCCCCGCGTTCGTCATCAACAACCCCGAGGTGCTCGGCCTGTTCGGATGGGAACAGAATGAGCGGAAGTATTTCCGCTACTCCGAACTCCAGCCGTTTTTGGAAAAAATCGACGGGCAGGCGCAGCAGGTGGAAAATGTCGAGTCGGCGAAGCGCACCCCCTACCAAACCGCGATCTCCAACCTGCGCAACTCGCTGATGCTTTACCAGCGCCTGAAAATCAGCATGCGGCCGGAGGGGACGCGGGATTTTTCCGGCGACATCGCCGCAGGTGTGCAAGCGATTCCCGCGGGACTCGAAGCGGCGGCCGCACGCAAAAACGGCGGAATATTCGACCGGGAAAAATTCGATGCCTTCGCCCGGTTCACCGAGCTTTGCGAGTCCATGGCCGAGATGGGATACGTGCTGCCCGTGCCCCCGGACCCCGCGGGCAGCCGGCCGCGCGAGGAGTGGCTTTCCATTGGCGGGAGCCTGCTGCGGACGATTTCCACCGGCGGGTTGAACCCGATCACGAAGGCGTATGCGGCCGCAGGCGACGCCTATCACGACGGGAATGCCGCGCTCTTCAACCGGCACATGAGCGGCCTCGCGGACGGGATGGCGAAGAACGAGCCGCGGGCAGCCGGCCGCGCGGCATATGAGTTTCTTTTCAACCGGCTCGCGCCGTTTTATCAGGCCATGGGACTCTATGTGCTGGCGTTTCTCCTGGTGTGCGGCTCGTGGCTGGGAGGGAACCGGAACCTCGCCCGGGCCGCGTTTTACGTGCTCCTGCTCGCGCTGGCCGTGCATACCTTCGGGCTTGCCTCCCGCATGTATCTGCAGGGACGCCCGCCCGTCACCAACCTCTATTCGTCGGCGATTTTCATCGGCTGGGGGACGGTCATCATCGGGCTCATTCTTGAGAGGATTTTCCGTGACGGCATCGGCGCGGCCTGCGCCGCAGGGATCGGATTCCTCACGCTGATCATCGCCCACCACCTCGCGGGCAGCGGCGACACGCTGGAAATGTTGCAGGCGGTGCTCGACACGAACATCTGGCTGGCGACCCATGTGGTGACGATCACCATCGGCTACTCGGCGATGTTCCTCGCGGGGATGCTGGCGCTCATCTACGTCGTGCGGGGCGTTTTCACGCGCTCGCTGACAAAGGAATCCGCGCAATCGCTCACGCGCATGACCTACGGCGTGATCTGCTTCGCGACCCTGTTCAGCTTTGTCGGCACCGTGCTCGGCGGCATCTGGGCCGACCAGTCGTGGGGAAGGTTCT
>JBAXTX010000043.1:0-19876 GCA_037129975.1 Verrucomicrobiia bacterium
GGTGCGGGTGCTTGTGGAGTTCCGGATACCCGTGTGCCGGGAGCATCTCGCCGTGGGTATAGACGTTGATCCCGGATCCTGCCGTCTGCCCGAGGAGAGACTGCAAGTCCTCGAGGTTGTGGCCGGAGACCAGAATGCACGGGCCGGAAACCGGTTCGAGGCGGACCTGTGTCGGCACCGGATGTCCGAAGCGCTTCGTATGGACCCCGTCGAGAGATTCCAAAACCTGAAAGTTCGCCTCGCCGCACCTCATGCAGAGCCCGAGCAACTGCTCGACCGTGGTCGCTTCGCCCGGCGCGATGGCCGCGAGAGCTTCGAAAATAAAGAGGGACGTCTCGCCGGTGTCGCCTCCCGCGTCCCGCACATGCCATGCGTAGGCCGCCATCCCTTTCAGCCCGTAGGTGAGAAGCTCCTGCAGGCCGAGCAGATCCGCCCCAATCGCTTCCAGCCTGCCTTCCAGCCCGGTTTCCTCGCCCTGCCGGATCAGGTCGTCAAGGGCTTCCGCCGGAACAAAGCACGTCGCGCCGTTGAACGAGGCCGGGTCGGACGCGGTCCGGACCCCCGCATAAAGCCCCCGCGCCGCCTCGAGATGCCGCCCGGCTTCGAGCAGCATCCCCCCCAACCGTGCCGGATCGAAATTCACGTTCGTCACCGTCGTGAACAACGCGTCGAGCGCGAACCGCTCCAGCGCTTCCGAACGCGCTCCCGCCTTCGCCGCCCGATGGGCGAAAACACTCACCCCCTTCAGCGCGTGCAGCAGGAGATCCTGCAATGCCGCCGTCTCGGGATTTTTTCCGCAAACACCGGCGGCGGTGCAGCCGGTGCGCTGGGAGGATTGCTCACACTGATAACAAAACATGGAACTCATAATAATTGGGAACTCTCCGAGGGTTGTTGAGATCGGAGAAGGGCATTTCTCGCACGGCCGCCGAACCAGATCAATAAAAAAAGATACTTTTTTCTTTTATTGGGACTTTCCGCGCCTTCCCTCCGGTCGGAACGGCGCCGTCCGCCGCGCCGGCAGGAAAAAAAACATCGCCTGGGAAGCCCCGGCCTGCTCATCATGCGCATCACCAAGCCCCGGACATGCTGAAAAAAGTCGTCCTGACGAACATCTACACTTCCAAGTCCACCGAGATCATCGTGGACACGGATGATGACACCAAGGCGGTGCTGGGAGCCGGGAAGGCGCCGAATGAAACGGCGATCGTGTCGGACATCACCGGGCTGGACGAGGGGCTGCAGCGTCTGACCGGAAAGAAGCCGACCATTGAGGAGGCGGTGACATTGTTCGGCGGGATGGCCCGGTGCCTCGAGCGGAACATCTCGACCATCAAGAGCCTGGAGCTGATGGCGGCCCGGCTGAAATCGCCCCGCTACCGGGGGGCGGTTGCCGACATCGCCCAGCACGTGCTCAACGGCGACAAGCTCAGCGACTGCTTTGCGATGCACCCCGACCTTTTCACAGAGGATGTCATCGCCCTCATCCGCGCCGGCGAGGAGTCGGGCCAGATCCATGCGGTTTTCAAGCAGATCGCGCAGGGACGCAGCAAGTCGGCGAAAATCCTTCGCAAGCTCAAGTCCGGGATGATCTACCCGGCGATCGTCCTCGTGCTGGCCATCGGCGTCGTCATCATCATGGCCTTCACCCTGATCCCCGCGATTTCGAAGCTCTACATCGCGATGAGCGCCACGCTTCCCCTCCCGACGCGAATCCTGATGGCGTTCTCGGACATCCTTCTGAAGCAGCCCTACCTGGCGGCCATCCCGATCATCGCGCTGGTCGCGTTTTTCAAATACTGGCCGAAACTGTATCGCAGGCCGCCGGTGCAGGTCGCCATCACCCAGATGCCGACCATCGGGAACATCATCCGGAAATCCGCCGCGATGGTGAGTTTCCGCACGCTGGCACTCTTGCTGCACGCCAACGTGAGAATCTCGATCGCCCTCGAGATCGCGGCGAAGTCGGCGAACCATGTCGAGTTCGAGCGGTTCTACTTCGCGGTTCGCGACCACATCACCGACGGGCTCTCGCTTCCGGAGAGTTTTTTGATGGAATCCCACCGCCTGGGTCCGGACGGACGCACGATTGCGGCGGTGGTTCAGATGGCGGGGGAGACCGGAGGGGTCAACGAGATGCTCGACGAGATCGCCACCGACTACGAGGAGGAGCTGGATGTCATCGCCAGCCAGATTGACAAGATCCTCGAGCCGTTTGTCCTTGTGATGATGGGATGCATCGTCGGCGGCCTGGTCTATGCGATCTATGGGCCGATCTTCAACCTCAGCCAGGTCATCCTGCCCAAGAGAGGACCCGCTGCCCCCCCGGCCGTGTCGGCCCCGCATTGACCGGCATGACAGGAAGTTCCGGCGCATTGGCACCCTCCGGCTCGGGGCGACGGAAAGGATTGCTCGCACGCATCCTCGGGCTCCCCGGACAGAGCGTTTACTCGAAGGCGTTCACGCTCTTTGTGGCTTTCTCGTTCCTGCTGGGCTCGGCGGTTGTCCTGCTGACCAGCGAGATCATCCTGAGGGAATTTGAAGAAACCGAGCGCCAGGAAATGATCGCGACGCTCCAAAGGTTCACTCTCATGTTGTCCCGCGAGACACGGCCTCTGGAGATTTCCGTGGCCGACTGGCTCCAGCGGAACAAATTTCCGAAGGAAGGGAGGCTTCCGCCGGGCGAGGCGCTCGCGGCTCTCCAACTCGACTTTTTTTCTGTCACGGATTCTTCCGGGCTGATCGAGGGCACGGTGTTCCGCGACGGAGCCCCGCCCGCGATCATTTCGGAGGCCTCCAGTTGGACGCAATGGCTGGATGGGGCGGTCCGGACTCCCAAGGCGGGTTTCATTCTTCTTGGCGACTCGCTGACAGCCATTGCCTGCCAGAGTGGGGGAGGAGGCCGGTTGATCGTTGGCGGGAAAATTCTCGATGCCGATTCCCTGGCGTTCCTGGAGGGCATGTTCGGAGCGCGGGTTGCTTTCAAGCCCCTTCGGACTGTGAATGTGGGCGGAGAAAATAACGAGCCGCTCCTGCAGATGCTGGCGCGCAACGAATTTTTTGTGAGGGTTGCCGGCCCGAACGAACTCGTCGGGCATATTCTCATCCGCGGGATCAACGGCTCCCCCATCGGACAGGTTCAGCTTTCCCAGGGACGTCCGCTCTATGCGGAGGGGCTTCAGGCGGTGCAGGTGTTTCTCACGGTGCTCACGCTGGCCGGAGGAACGCTTTTTCTGGTGATGTGGATCCTCCTCGACCGGACGATTCTCGCCCGCATCCGCGATCTCACCAGGAAAGTGGAAAGGGCGGGGCTTCCCCTCAACCTGGACTTCGGCGGCAACGACGAACTGGCCACGCTGGCGAGGCGGATCGAGGCGCTCGCCGGTCAGCTCGACCGCGCGCGGTGGAGCTACCGGGCGGTTGTCGAGGATCAAAACGAAGTCATCTGCCGGTTCTCTCCGGGATTCGAAATCACGTTTGCCAACGGGATTTTTCAGCGGCTTTTCGCCAGGGAAGGAAGGAACCGCGACTTTCTGCAGCACTGCCTGCCGACCATCACGTTCGAACTGCTCTCAAAAAAATTCCAGCATCTGGAGCCCGGGCGTCCGCTCGACACCTTTATCCACCAGATCCTCGATGGGGATTCACTGGCGCTTTGGTTCCGGAGCACGTTGCGGGCGAATTTTCTTCCGGACGGGACCTGTGCCGGCGGCCAGTGGGTCGCCGCGGATATCACCACGCAGATCCAGGCGCAGCAGAGGCTCCAGAATTCCGAACGGCAACTCCGGACGCTCTCGACCCGGTTGATGCGCCTCCAGGACGACGAGAGGCGGAAGATCGCGAGGGAGCTTCATGATTCGACCGCCCAGAGCCTTTCCGCCCTGGAGATGAACATGAGCCTCCTCGAGCCGCTGGCCGGCGATGAATCCATGCGGAGGATTGTCGCCGAGACCCGCCAGATCGCCCGCAACTGCTGCATGGAACTGCGCACCATTTCGTATCTGCTGCACCCTCCGCTCCTGGACGAAGTGGGGCTTCCGTTTGCCATCCAGTGGTTCGCGGACGGCTTCACCAAGCGGACAACGATCGGGGTCACGCTCGATCTTGAGCAGGAATTTCCCCGCCTCGAGGCGGAGGCCGAGACCACGCTCTTCCGCATCCTGCAGGAGGCGATGAGCAATATTTACCGGCACTCCGGCGCCAGCCGGGTCTGGATTTCCCTGGCGCGGGACGGCCGCGAAGTCCGGCTCGAGGTCCGCGACAACGGAACAGGATTTTCCGAGGGAGACGGGGCCAAGCCGGGGGCGGGCGGCGGAGTGGGAATTGCCGGCATGAGGGAAAGGCTTGCCCAGCTCGACGGAGAGTTGGACATTCAGTCGTCGCCCTACGGGGTGAGCCTCGTTGTGAAAATCCTTTGCCATGGCCAAGACCAAGAAAAAAATCCTGATCGCTGACGACCACGAGATCGTGCGTCACGGCGTCCGCAACCTGCTCGCGAGCGTGCCCGCCTACGAGTGCTGCGCCGAGGCGACCACCGGGCGGGAGGCCGTGCGCCTCTGCGAGGAGATGCAGCCGGACGTCGCGATCCTCGATATCAGCATGCCCGGGCTCAACGGGATCGAGGCGTCCAGGCAGATCCTCAAGGTCTGCCCGCGCACGAAAGTTCTGATCTTCACGGTCCACGATGCCGAGCGCCTGGTGTACGAGGTTTTCCATGCGGGGGCGCACGGCTATATTCTCAAGTCCGATGCCGGACGCCACCTCCTCTCCGCGATCGAGAGCATTCTCGCGGGCCGGCACTACTTCAGCTCACAGGTCTCCGAAGTCCTTTTCGAAAGCTTTCAAAAAAAGGACATGCCGCATGTGGCCGACGACGAGGGGTTGAAGCCGACCTCGCGAGAGAGCGAGATCATCCAGCTGCTCGCCGAGGGCCACAGCAACAAGGAAGTTGCCGCCGCGCTCGGGATCAGCGTGAAAACCGCCGAGACCCACCGCGCGACGATCATGCGCAAGCTCGGGATGCACTCGATCGGCGAACTCGTCCGCTACGCCATCAGGAACCAGATCATCCAAGCCTGACGCCGCTTCAGAGCAGCTCGGCAATCTGCACCGCGTTCAACGCCGCCCCCTTGAGAAGCTGATCTCCACAGACCCAGAAGGCGATACCGTTTTCCAGGGCGCAGTCGAGGCGCATCCTGCCGACGAAGCAGTCGTCCTGCCCGGCGCACTGGAGCGGCATCGGGTATCCGTCTTCGACCACCTGGACCCCGGGGGCCTGACGGATCGCGTCCACCGCCTCGCCGAGGATGACCGGCCGCTCGAACTCCGCGCTGACCGCCACCGAGTGGGCGCGGTAAACCGGCACTCGCACGCAGGTCACCGAGGCCTGGAACTCCGGCAGGTGCATGATCCGCCGCCCCTCGTTCTGCATCTTCATCTCCTCTTTCGTGTAGCCGGTCGCCAAAAACGAATCCACCTGCGGAATCACATTGAACGCGATCTGGTGGGGGAAAACCTCGGGAGAAAAACTTCTGCCGCGCGCCAGCGCGTCCACCTGCCCCCGCAGTTCCTCGATCGCGCGCGCCCCCGCTCCCGAGACCGCCTGGTAGCTGGAGGCAAAAATTCTTTTGACGCGGAATTTTTTATGGAGCGGATGCAGGGCGATCAGGGTGATGGCGGTCGTGCAATTCGGGTTGGCGATCATCCCCTGATGGGTTTTGATATCGGCGGCATTGATCTCCGGCACCACGAGCGGGACATTGTCGGACATGCGGAATGCCGACGAGTTGTCCACCACCACGGCTCCCGAATCAACGGCCACCGGGCCGAAGTCTTTGGAGATTCCGGACCCCGCGCTGAACAGGGCAACATCAATCCCCTCAAAAGAATTCATTCCCAGCGGCTCGATGACGACCTGCTCGCCGCGAAATTCCAGCGTGCGCCCGGCGGAACGCGGCGAGGCCAGGAGACGAAGGGAGGAGACCGGGAAGTTGCGGCGCTCCATGACACGCAGCATCTCGACGCCCACGGCCCCGGATGCTCCAACGATTGCGATTCGGAATGATTTTGACATAGTAATAAGATGAAAGCCGATCCCAACGCCCGCCCGAACCTCTGCCTCCGGGTGGACGTCGCCCGACAGACACTCCATCTTCTATCGAATGGCGCCGCGGTCAAGTCCTGGCCTGTTTCCACCTCGAAATTTGGCGGCGGCACCGAACCCGGCAGCATGAAAACCCCGCTCGGAAGATTCCGGATTTGCGAAAAAATCGGCGCGGGCGCGCCTGCTTGGTCGGCATTCAAAGATCGGAAACCGACCGGAGAAATCGGAGCCCCCGGCACCGGAGAGGACGGCATCCTTTCCCGCATCCTCTGGCTGGAGGGACTCGATGCCGGGAATGAAAACACACGGAGCCGCCACATCTATCTCCACGGCACGAATCAGGAACACCTGATCGGAAGCCCCGCAAGCCATGGATGCGTGCGCCTGCGGAATGACGACATCATCGAGCTTTTCCGCCTTGTTCCATCTGGCACAACGGTCGAGATCGCCTGAAAAATAGCCGTGAAAAGATGTTGTCAGCCCCTCTGTTTGTGAGAAGGTTGAGCCTGGCAACCTGCCAAGAAAGGAGGGGAAACCCATCGTGAAATTCATCAAAATCGCAGCAGCAGTGGCCATCGCCGCCGCAGCTCTCAGCCTCGGCGCATGCGCCAGCAAGCCCAAACCGGCTCCGGCTCCGAGCAGCGTGCATATGTCCAAATAATCCGCTTGCGCCGGGCGGGGAGCAATCCCTGCCCGGCCATCTTCCTGTGTTATTCGCCCTCAAACGTCTTCTGATCCTGCTTCTGATCGCGCTCGCGGCCTTTTGCTTCTGGCCCCGTTCGCCCTCCCTCTCCGCCTTTGATCCGGAAAAAATGGCGGACCTTCAAATGGCCGTTTGGAAAGATGCGGCGGGGAAAAAGGGTCGGGAATTGATCCTTCCGCTCTACGGGACTTACGAGCGCCAATACCGTGTCTCTCCTGTCTCCTCGCTGATCATGGCGATCGAGTCGTCGCGCGCGCTCTCCATTTTTCACACCGCCCCGGACGCCGCCGATCAGGAAAAGGCCCTCGTTCCTCTCCGCACGGTCTTTGCCAGACTCAAGAACGAGACAAAATCGAATTTCGACGCCGATGCGGCGGCACGCCTCGAACTGAGGCTCTGGATTCTCCGCGCCGACCACGCCAAACGCGCGCAACTCACTTCCGCGTGGTCCGACCTCCTCGGGCTCCTCTACGGCCTCCCGGCGGCCGACACTCTCCCGGCGGCAAAAATGTTTGCCCAGGCAGCCAAACTTGCGGACGAGGGAAAATGGGACGAGGCCCGGGGAAATGCCCTGGACGCATGGATCGCGGTGAAAGCCCTCGCCCCGCAGCAGCCCTGACTGGCCACTTCTCAAAACTGCTGCTGGATAATTTCCTCCCGACCCCGCATGATGCCGTCATGACCGAGACCATCGCCATGCTCCTCGCCCTTCAGGACAAAGACCAGAGGCTCCGCACCCTCCGTGCGGAACTGGAGGCTCTCCCCGTCGAGAAATCCACCAAGGAGCGCCTGATCGCCGAGGCGGGCCGGCGGCTGGAACAGGCCCGGAGCAGCGCCCGTGAAATCGAGGTGAAAAAAAAGACCCTCGAGATCGAGGCCGCCGCCAAGCGCGACCAGATCGCGCGCTACAAAACCCAGCAGATGCAGACGCGCAAGAACGAGGAGTTCTCGGCGCTCGCACACGAAATCGAAGGAGCGGAAAAAGCCGTCTCCGCCATCGAGGACCGCGAGCTGGAACTGATGGAAGAGGCGGAGGTGCTGAGGCCGCGGATCGCGTCCGCCGAGCAGGCCTTCCAGGCGGACAAAGCCAAGTTTGAATCCCAGATCGGCTCTCTGGCCGAAAAAGCCGCCAACCTGAAGGTCCGGATTGCGGATCTCGAATCTGCCCGCGCCTCCGCCGCCGCAGAGGTTGATGAAGATCTGCTCGACCGGTATGACCGGCTGTTCCACACGAAAAACGGTCTTGCCGTCGTCGCTTTGGAACACGATGTCTGCACGGGATGCCACATGAAGGTGACCACCCAGACGACCGTGGAACTCCGCGGGGAGAAATCGATCGTTTCCTGCCCGCAGTGCGCCCGGCTCCTCCACCTGCCCGCATGATGTCACAAAAACTCCCGAGACGTCCCAGAAGACTCCGCCGAACCGATGCCATCCGGCGTCTCGTCCGCGAAACCCGCCTCTCTGTCAGCGACCTCATCTGGCCGCTCTTTGTTCATGCCGGAACAAAATCCGTCGAGGTCGCCTCGATGCCGGGCGTCCTGCGCCATTCCCTCGACTCGCTCGTCCGGTCCTGCTCCGAGGCGGAGCAACTCGGGATTCCTGCCGTGGCAATCTTTCCTTCGATCGATCCCTCGCTCAAGGATCCCGGGGGCACTCACGGGCTCAGCCCGGACAACCTGCTTTACCGGGCCATTCGGAGCGTGAAAAAACAGTGTCCGGATTTGCTCGTCATCACCGACGTCGCCCTCGACCCGTACACCTCGCACGGCCACGACGGACTCCTCTCCGCCGACGGAAAAACCGTGGACAACGACGCGACCGTCGAAGTCCTCTGCCGTCTCGCCGTCCTCGAAGCCGGGGCCGGGGCCGATATCGTCGCCCCATCGGATATGATGGACGGCAGAATCCGCGCCATCCGGGAGGCTCTGGATTCCGCCCAATCCACCGACACGGCGATTTTGTCCTATGCCGCCAAATATGCCTCCGCGCTTTACGGGCCGTTTCGTGACGCCGTGGGCAGCAAAATCGGAAAAGGCGCGATCAGCAAGGCGACGTACCAGATGGATCCGGCCAACCGCCGGGAAGCGAGGCTTGAGGCTCAAATCGATCTCCTGGAAGGCGCCGACATGGTGATGGTCAAACCTGCGTCCTATTATCTGGACATCATTCGCACGGTGAAGGACGCCTGCGACATTCCGGTCGCCGCCTATCAGGTGAGCGGCGAGTATGCGCAGATCCACGCGGCCGCGCGGCTGGGGTGGTTGGACTACGAGGCGACGCGGGACGAATCGCTGCTGGCGATCAAACGTGCCGGAGCGGATATGATCCTCACGTATTTTGCCCGCGAGGTCGCGGAAGGAATTTCCCGCGTCCGGGCGGGCCGGTGAATTTTCCATCGCGGGCCGCGATTTGCCCGCGCACGGTGACGACCTCCGGGCGTCCTTGGATTTCCAACCCTTCAAACGCATTGTAGTCCACCGCGGAGGACTGGCCGGCCGCGGAGATTTTTCCGCGATACGCCGGGTCGAAGACGACGAGGTCGGCGTCGCTTCCCGGCTGGATGGTTCCCTTCTTCGGGAAGAGGTTGAAGATTTTTGCGGCGTTCGTGCTGGCGACGTTCACAAACGTGTGGAGGTCGAGGCGTCCGGAGCAGACCCCGTGCGTATAGAGGAGAGGGATGCGCTCTTCGATGGACGGGATGCCGTTCGGGATTTTTGTGAAATCGCCGAGCCCCATCGTTTTCTGGGACTGAAAATCAAACGGCGCGTGGTCGGTGCCAACAGTATCCGCAAGCCCGCAGGCAAGGGCGTTCCAAAGGACCGGCTGGTTTTCCCTGGCCCGCAGCGGGGGGGACATGACGAATTTCGCGCCCTCGAAATCCGGGAGTTCGGCGGAGGATTTGTCGAGAAGGAGGTGCTGGATGAGGGTTTCGATGCGGACGTTCACCCCGCGGAGGCGGCCGCGCACCGCCTCGTCGAGCGCCTCGCGGCAGCTCAGATGCACGATGTAAACCGGGGCGCCGGTCGCCTCGGCGAATGTCATGAGGTGGTGCACGCCCTCCGCCTCCACGCGCGGCGGTCGGCTCGCATGGTGCCACTCGGGACCGGTTTTGCCTTCCGCGAGAAGTTGCTTCTGGAGCTCGGCGACCAAAGTGGCATTTTCGCAGTGCGCCGCCGTGACCACGCCCAGCTCGCGGGCGAGCCGGAGCGTGCGGAACAATTCCCCGTCATCAATCCCGAACGCCCCCTCGTAGGCGAGAAAAATTTTGAACGACTGGACGCCCTCCTCAACGATCCCGCGGAGCTGCGCCGCCGTCCCCCCGTCGAACTTCGTGACCCCCATGTGAAACGAATAGTCGCAGCACGCCTGGCCGTCGGCCTGCGCCCGCCATGTGGCAAACCCGTCCGCCGGCTCCTCGCTCCGCGCCGGACAGCACATGTCGAAAACCGTCGTCGTTCCCCCGGCCACCGCCGCACGGGTCCCGGTGCGGAACGTATCCTTCGCAAACGTCCCCATGAACGGAAGGTAGAGGTGCGTGTGCGGGTCAATGAATCCCGGGAAAACAAATTTCCCCGCCGCGTCCACCACCTCCGCGCCCGGCGGCGCCGGAATGTCCCGGTCGATCCGGGTGATCTCCTCGCCCTCGCACCAGATGTCCGCCACATATCGCGCCGTCCCGGTCACGATCTCGCCGTTCTTGATCAGCAGTGCCATGGCCCGATTCAATCACGGAGCACCCCGCCCGGCATCGAAAAAAAACGGGGAATACCGGATTTTTTGAAAAAAGAATCAGGTGTAGGACAGTTATTGACCTATCTGCTTCGGCAGGGTGTCCCGCATGAACCTCATCAAACGCCCCCGCCGGAAATCCTTTTCCCCCCGCCCGATCCCGCTATCCTGATCCTTTCTCCCCCAAAACCATGCCCTCCTTCGCTCTTGGAAAACTGACCGCCCAATGACTTTCTACGCCCATACAGCTGAGGATGACACAGGCAATCGTTTGCCGGACACCGATTGGCAGTTGCTTGCAGATCATCTGAGGAATGTATCCGAATTGGCAGCCCGGTTCGCCGCGCCCTTCGGAGCCAGCGAAGAAGCACGCATTGCCGGCTTGTTGCATGACTTGGGGAAATATCGGGACGAGTTCCAGGCGTATTTACGAGGGGAGTGCGTAAGCAGTGTCGAAACTCAACACGCGATTTTTGGCGCGGCATGGGCGATGTCCCGAGCTTTGCCTTCCACGCTGCCGGTTGCAGGACACCATGCCGGCTTGCACGATTGTGGCGATCTCCCCGGCATGGTGGCGAAGCCCGTCCTCCGGATCAACAGCATCCTGCCGGAGTTGATCGTGCGACTGGAGAGGGAACTCGGGCGATTGCCATCTCTTCCGACGCTGCCTGCTTGGGTGAAGGATGAACTTTCCGCCGAGTTCTACACACGTCTGCTTTTTTCCTGTTTGGTTGATGCAGACCGCCTGGACACCGCAAGCTGGCCAGAGGCACCACAGCCAGATCGCGCTTTGGATGCAGCCTTGCTGCTGAACCGGATTTCTGCCGAACGGGAGCGCAAGGCGGCACTGAATCCCGAAAGCAGGCTGGGAGCCCTACGCAATCACATCTTCGACACCGCGCTGGAGCGGGCGCTGCTCCCTCCGGGATTTTTCTCACTCACTGTGCCCACAGGTGGTGGAAAAACACTGGCTTCGATGGCTTTTGCGATGGCGCATGCAAAAGCTCATGGCCTCCGCCGCATCATTGTCGTCATTCCTTATCTCTCCATCATCGAGCAGAATGCCGCCGAATATCGCCGGATTCTTGGCGAGAATGTCGTGCTGGAAAACCACTCTGGCGTCTCTCCCCGGGACGATCTCGGCGAAGAGGAAAAATCCCGACTCGAGCTCGTTGCTGAAAACTGGGACGCGCCGGTGATCGTCACAACCTCGGTGCAGTTTCTTGAATCGCTTTTTGCAAGCAGTCCGAGCAGATGCCGGAAGCTGCACAGGATTCCCCGCTCGATCGTGATCTTTGACGAGGTGCAAACCCTCCCGGCGCATCTCCTGAAGCCGACCTTCAATGTCTTCCGCGAACTGGCAGCCAACTATGGTACAAGTTTCGTTTTCAGTTCCGCCACGCAACCGGCTTTCCGAAAATCTTCGGCGCTGCCGGATGGCTTTGACCCGCACGAACTCCGCGAAATCGCTCCCGATCCGGACGAATTGTTCCGTAAGCTGCGGCGGGTGAATTATCACCTGCCGAAGGCCGATGAGATCCTTGCCTGGCCGACGCTGGCAGAGCGGATGGCTGATGCGCCGCAGTCCCTGTGCGTGGTCAATCTGACCCGCCATGCCAAAGAGCTTTGGGAAGAGCTGAGAAGAATTCTGCCGGACGAGCCGCCGGTCCACTTGTCCTCCGCCATGTGTCCGCACCACCGGCTTGCCCTGATTCAGATGATTCGCGAACGGCTCAGGGCCGGACAGCCCTGCCGCGTTGTTTCCACCCAACTCATCGAAGCCGGGGTGGACGTGGATTTTCCAGTTGTCTGGCGCGCGCTTGGGCCGCTGGATTCGATTGTGCAAGTGGCCGGACGTTGTAATCGGGAAGGCCGGCTTGCCTCTGGCGATGTTCACGTCTTCCGACCGGTGGATCACAAACTGCCGCCGGGTGTCTATCGCGCTGCCGCCGATCAAGCCGCGATTACGCTGGTGACACTGGGCGACGAGGAATCGGCTTCTAACCGCCTTGCCACCGACCCGCAACTGTTCCGCGATTACTTCCAATCGCTCTACCAAGTGGTGAACACGGATTACGCCAAGCGTGGAGAAACTTCCATCCAGCAAGATCGCGAGCAACTCCGTTTCCGCGAAGTCTCTCGCAAGGCCAAAGTCATCGACGACTCCGGCCAGCCCGTCATCATCGCGAGCGACACTCACGGACGGAAATTCGCCGCGCCGTTGATTGAAGAAATTCGCCATCGCCAACTTGCGCCCGACCAGTATCGTTTCAACCGCGACGACCTCCGCCGCCTCCAGCGGTTCATGGTCAACGTCCATTCGCACAAGTTTCAGCAACTCGAATCTATGAAACATATCCAGCCCTTGCTTCCCAACCTCGAAATCTATGTGCTTAACGACGGCTTCTATCACCCCGAACTCGGTCTGGTGATTGATAGCCGCCCGCTTGACGATTTTCTTCAATGAAACCAAACCTCATTACTTTCCGTGTCTGGGGCGACTTCGCCTGCTTCACCCGCCCTGAGATGAAAGTTGAGCGCGTCAGCTATCCCGTCATGACGCCGTCCGCCGCGCGCGGCATCCTCGAAGCTGTCTTCTGGGAGCCACAAATATTCTACCTCATTGACTCCATCCGCGTAGTGAAACGCGGGCGATGGGTTTCGTTCCGCCGCAACGAAGTCACCAAAGTCATCAGCCTCGACAGCGCGAAGACCTGGATGAACGCGCCGGAAAAGACCACGCCCATTCAGGCTGGCGGCGGCGCAGACGACGGCACCCAGCGCAACATGCTCGCCCTGCAAGACGTGGAATATCTCATCACCGCCGAAGTCCGCGTCACGCCGCTGGCCAATCGTCCCGAGGACAAATTGGAAAAATACCTCGACGAGATCGAACGCCGCGCCCGCGCTGGCAAATGTTTTCACCGGCCCGGACTCGGCATGAGGGAATTCGCCGCCGACTTCGAGTGGGAACCTGACGCCGATGCCGCCCATGCACGACGCACCACTGAACTTGGCCGGATTGCCGAGCCATTCAACGAAGACCTTGGACTGATGCTCTATGATGTTTTCGATCACCAAGAGCGCGCTCACGGCTTCCGCTGGCTGCACCCTGAAGAAGAAACGCAGCAGGCCCATACTTTCGATCAATCACTGGCCGACCTGAAAAAAGGCGAGCAGACTAAACGGCGAAAGGAATTCACTGCCAAACGCTCGCGCTGGACCCGCCCGCCCATCAAGCCGCAACCCGCGTTTTTCCATGCGAAGATCGAGTCATCCCGCATGGACTGCCATCCCGACCGCGTCCGCATCCTTACCTCAACCAACAGAGGAGACTGATCATGTTGCTCAAACATCTCTACGATTTCGCCGTCTCCCGGAAACTGCTCGACGATCTGGCCTTCGCGCCCAAAGCCGTCCGTTGGATCATTGAACTTGATGCGAACGGCAAGTTAATCGGCGAAGGACCGCAGGCCACCGGCGATGACAAACGCGGTAAGGAATATCCATGTCCTCAAACGACACGCGCCAAGGTCGCGGGTGGCGTTTCAGAATTCCTTGCCGATGGATTGACTGCTGTGTTCGGACTCGACCCCGACCCCGAGGCTGTCATGCCGGAGAAGAAGCGCGCCGACCGGGGCGCCAACAACGCCCGTAAGCGCGAAGACTTCTGGCGGCAGATCAATGATGCGTCTGCGCAAACCAAACACGCCGGCCTTGAAGCTGTCCGCCGTTTCTCCGACCAAATCGGAACGGCTCAACCACCATTCCTGCGTTGGGGCAAAGCTCCAGACGCCAAGGAAGGGGCGAAGTCGGCTTGGTGGATGCGCAGCGTGAGCGGCAACGAGGTTCGCCTTGGGCCGGAGAATTTTACCTTCCGCGTCAACAGTGAACTTCTTGTTGAAAATGAAACCATCCGGAAGTTTTGGAGGGAATTGCATACCAAGGAAGTCCTCGACGCCCGGACAGGTTACACGCATGGGTTGTGCCTCGTTTCTGGCCGCGAGAATCAGCCTATTACTCCGACGCACAATCCAAAAATCCAAGGCGTGCCGAATACGGATTCTTTTGGTGCCGCACTGGTCTCTTTCGATAAGGACGCGTTCAGATCTTATGGGTTCATGAAAAGCTTGAATGCGCCCACCTCCGAAGAGGCCGCAACCGCCTACTGTGTTGCCCTAAATTGGCTGCTGTATCACTCCGACCATTCGTTACGTCTAGGTAACACCTGCCTTTGTTTCTGGACTCGTGAGTCTGAGTCCTTTGCAAGTCTTTTTGCCAAGCTCCTGAATCGGCCGGACTCTCAATCCGTCGGCAATTTCATCAAGTCGCCTTGGTCCGGAGTCGATCGCGAGTTGGCGCGGAAGGATCAGTTCTTCACTGTCACTCTTGCTGGAAACCCAGGACGGATAACCGTTCGCCACTGGCTACAGCAACCCCTTGATCTAGCCATCCAAAACTTCCACGACTGGTTTGCCGATCTTGAACTTGACGTGCCACCGAAGCCCGAGGCGAAGGTCGGTAAGAAAGCAAAAGCACCTGGCAAGGCCACGGAATTCCACCCGCTCTCGATCTATTGGCTCGCCTGCACCACCGTCCGCGAGGCCAAGGACTTGCTGCCCGACGTTTCGGCCCAACTCTACCGCGCCGCGCTGGAAGGCAGCGCACCACCCGTCTCGCTGCTCACACCCATTCTCAACCAACTCCACTCCAAACTCGTTAGCGATGAAAACTACAACCTGCTCTACGACCAAAGCCGTTTTGCCCTGCTCAAACTCATCCTCAACCGCAACCGAAAGAACACCACTATGGAAATAAAAACCGAACTCATCACCGACACCGATGATCCCGCATACAACTGCGGGCGACTTCTCGCCATCCTCGCCGCCACACAGGACAAGGCATTCGAATACAAACTCGAAGGCGCGGGCGTTGCTGAACGCTACTTCGGCACGGCCAGCGTCTCGCCTGCCAGCGTCCTCCCGCTTTTGCTCCGGCTCAATCGCCATCACCTGCACAAAATCAGCAAGTCTGAGCGTTTCGGCGGACACGAGAGGTTCATCGAAGATCAGATTCAGGACGTGTGCGCCCTGTTCAAACCGGCCAAGCCCGGTCTGCCGCCGATGTTTCCCCGCACACTTGACCTCCAGGCTCAAGGGCGATTCGCCCTCGGCTTCTACCAGCAAATGGCTTCCGACCACGCCGCCCGCCAACCCAAACAAAAAGCCGGCAACCCGAATCCCGAATCCGAAACCAAGTAATTCCATCTCCAACAAAAACACGAATCTATGAGCAATAACATCCTGACAAACCGCCATGACTTCCTCCTCCTGTTTGAAGTCACCAACGGCAACCCCAACGGCGACCCTGATGCTGGCAATATGCCGCGCCTTGATCCCAACACCAACCGTGGCATCGTCTCTGACGTATGCGAGAAACGGAAAGTCCGCAACTTCGTGGACATGTTTCCACCGGAGCGAACGAGTAACATCACCAACGGTTTTAATATCCTGATTAAGCAGGGAAACGTCATTGAGACGGAACAGAATCGGGCTGAGGAAACTGTGAAGGAAGCCGGTTCCATCGTAGGTGAAACCCTGCCCGAACGAATTAAGAATTGGCTTTGCCGCGAATTCTACGATGTCCGCACTTTCGGTTGCGTTCTCTCCACCGGCTCCGAAGTAATGAAGGGATCGGCGTTCGGCCAGGTTCGGGGACCGGTGCAAATCACATTTGGGCAGTCTTTCCACTCCATTACACCTCTTGAGGTAACAATCAGCGTCTGTGCCGCAAGAACTGAGGCAAATGGCAAAGACGGCAAGCCTCCGACAGAGCAGGAGATAGCAAAATCGATTTCTGCGCAGACTGGAATTCAAGGTCGCAAACACATCGTTCCCTACGCCCTCTATGCCGCCAAAGGCTACATCTCGCCCGCCTTCGCCGAGAAGACCGGCTTTACCGACGCCGACCTCGAATTGCTTTTCCAAGCATTGCTCCAAATGTTCGAGCATGACCGCTCCGCCGCCCGTGGCGAAATGATCGTGCGCGGCCTCTACGATTTCGAGCACTGCGGCACCCAGCATCCGAACAACGCCGCGCAGAACAAACGCGAAGCCCGCCTCGGCTGCGCTCACGCCCACAAACTCATCGAAGGCATCAAGGTGGACTTGTCCGACAAAGCCAAAGCCGCCGGAAAAACCTTCCCCGAATCCTTCGTCGACTACGCCGTGAACTGCGAATGGACCGATAAGAACCTCCCGAAAGGAATCAAACTGCATCTGCGCCACGAAGGAGACAAGACCATCGGCCCAAGCCAAGGTTGACATGCGCGTCCGCCTTCTTCCCCCGCATTCAAGAGCGGGGGAGGGCGGAGTGTGGATTTTCCGGGTTGGAAACGCCCCAAGTTTGGCTATTCTAAGTTAATGAGCACGATGACCCAATCCCTGATACAGGAAATTCAGACCGCGCCGGAAAGCGTCCAGCGGGAGGTCTTTGACTTTCTCGTATTTCTAAAAGGTCGGCCGCAGAGGGAGGGGGCGGAGAGCCTGCTGCCGCTGGCGCAAGCAGCATGGGCTGCGGATTGGAACAACCCGGAGGAGGATGAGGCATGGCGCGATTTGTAAGCGGCGACGTGGTGGTTGTGCCCTTCCCGTTCACCGACCTCTCCAGTTCCAAAGTCCGCCCGGCCTTGGTGCTGGCCTCATTGACGCGTGGCGATGTGGTGCTCTGCCAAATCACCAGCAATGGCTCAGGACATCCCGATGCCGCTCCAATTCTTCAGGAAGATTTCAGCACCGGTGGGCTGCATCACGATAGTTTTGCCCTCCCGCACCGTATGGTGACGGCCAATGAGGTTTGCATTCGACGCTCTGTCGGCCGGGTGAAGACGGAAAAACTCAACGATATCCGGGAACGTGTTTGCGCCATCATCCGACAAGGCTGAGCCGGTTCCCCTCTCCGCGCTTAACCAGTTCCTCTACTGTTCCCGGCGGGCTGCGCTGATTCACACGGAAGGCATTTTTATTTCCAACGAGCACACGCTTCGCGGCGACCTGAACCACGAGCATGCGGATCTGCCGGGGTTCGAGCACCGGGCGGGATGGAAGCTCCTTCGCGCCCTGCCGGTATGGTCGGACGGGCTCGGACTCAACGGCAAGGCGGACATCGTCGAGGTGCGGGAGTCCGGCGGGCGGGTCGCCGAGGCGCGACCGGTGGAATACAAATCGGGACGCAAATCGAAGTGGCTGAACGACCGGGTCCAGCTCTGTGCCCAGGCGATCTGCCTGGAGGAAATGCTCGGCATTGGCATCCCGGAGGGCATGATCTTCCACGCCAAGTCCCAGCAGCGCACGCGGGTGGATTTTGATGCCGCCTTGCGGGACGAAACGCTCGCGGCGAACCGGCAACTTCACGCGCTTCTGGCCGATGGCACTGTGCCTCCCGCCGAGCCGAAGCCCCAATGCGAGGGCTGCTCGCTGCACGATGTCTGCCTGCCGGAAGCGGCCTGCCATCGACGGTTCCGCTTGTTTGAGGTATCATCTTGATGGATCATTTCAAGCCATCCTGAACCGATATGCCACACCCAGCATCAGAGACCGGCTCCTCAGCGACCTCAAGCGATCTGTTTGATCTCAACCTCCCGGAGATCGCGGAGGGTGAAGGTCCGCTCGACCACCCCGAACCGACGTTCGACGAGCAGATTGCCCATGCCAAAATGCTGCTCGCCTGGAGAAATGGCCGCCCCACCGACCACCCGCCCCGGCAGAATGAACGGTTCGAAATGTGAGGAGCCGATTTTCGATCCTTGAACTTTACCGAACCCTATCATACTATTTATGAATGAAACTGAGGCTGGATCTTCTGGAACACCTGACGGAAGAGGACCTCTTGGAAGAGGTCTTGGTGAACAATCACCGCTACAAACCCGAGCCGCTTTTCTCAAAAACTGGAGTTGGGAGCTTGTTGTCCGTGCCAATCGAGGAGCGTGCGAGCGAGGTCGCGCGCAGCACGGCTTTAATTCAGAGGCTGGAGAAGCGTGCGCGATTCGCTGGGAAGACAAGCGGGGCGAAGAACAACCTCTGATCGGCTTGCTTGATCTGCTCCGGGGGTTTCACAGGTCGGCTCCTTTCCTATTCTTCAACGGCAACACGTTTGCCGATATTGCTCGCCGGATTTGCGATGCGCTGTTTGCCGACCTACCCACCGTCCGGCGCCGTGAAGTCATCTCCTCCGTCGCTCACTACGTCGCCGGGGTTCTCGATCGGGAATCCATGGTTTCCATTGTGGATTCGCTCTGCGAGTCCGCCTCCTTCCAACCCGGCGACCGGGTTCAGACGCTGCGCGGATCGTTCTCGGGCGTGGTCGTCCGCATTTTGGACGACGGCCGGATTTCCTGGCGGCCCGACGCGGGCACTTCGGAACTCATCGGACTGCCGGAATCTTTGCGGAAACTCTGATGCCGGAAATCATCCAAAATGTTCTCTACCTGACGACGCCAGGCCTCTTCGTGCAGCGGGATCATCTCACCCTGCGCATCGAGCGCGACCGCTCGCTGGTGCTTTCCCTCCCCATCCACCACGTCGAGAGCCTCTGCATCATGGGCGATGAAATCATCCTCACCCACGGCGCGATGCAGCTTTCTCTGGAACACGCCGTGCCGGTCAATTACCTCGACGAAAACGGCCGCCTGCGGGCGCGTGTGACCGGCGTGCCGGATACCAGTGTCACGCTCCGCCGCGCACAGTTCCGCGCCAGCGAGAACCCGGAGCTGCAAACGCGGATCTGCCGCTGCATCGTCGCCGGAAAACTTCACAACGCCCGCAACTCGCTCCTGCGTGGCGCACGGGAGACGGCCGACCCGGCGGCGGCGGAAGCTCTCGCCTCGATTTGCGATGCGATGGCCCGTCTCATTCCGTTGCTCCCGGATGCCGAAAATCCCGACACCGTCCGCGGCCTCGAGGGAGCGGGAGCGCAGGCCTACTTTTCCGTTTTTGGTCTCCTGCTCAAGCAGCAACAAGCGGACTTCGTCTTTAAAATCCGCACCCGCCAGCCCCCGCTCGACCGGGTCAACTGTCTTCTGTCTTTTCTCTATGCTCTCGTCCGTCACGACTGCATCGCCGCGCTCACTGTCGCCGGTCTCGATCCTTTCGTCGGCTTCCTGCACGCCGAGCGTGCCAACCGCCCTTCGCTGGCCCTTGACCTCATGGAGGAGTTCCGCCCCTGGCTCGCCGACCGGCTCGCCGTCACTCTCATCAATCGCCAGCAGATCCAACCGTCCCATTTCGCCCTCCGCGAAGGCGGCGCCGTCGAACTCACCGCCGACGGACGCAAGACTCTCA
>JBAXTX010000044.1:0-18831 GCA_037129975.1 Verrucomicrobiia bacterium
GGTGGTAGAACTCGTGCTGGACCAGGCAGTCGAGCGCGCCGAACTCCGGCATGTATCGCCCGAGGAACCCGAGGTTGTGCATCCGCCGGAGCACCGGGCCGACCTCGCCTTTGCGCGAGAGGATGGCGAAGAAGGTCTCGCGGGCGGCGCTCGCGTATTGGAAGGTCCGGTTCACGAGATGCAGCCTGCGGCGGATCAGGTCGCTGAGTTCCGCGTGAAATTCGAGCTGCCGGACCCGGGCATGGAGGAATGCGCGGATCATCCGATAGGGATCCTCGTGGAAAATCTCGCGGGATTCCGGCTCGAGCTTTCCCTGCCGCGCAATGAAGCCGTCGAACTTTTCCTCCTTCGGACGCGCGCCGAGCATCGCGAGAAAACCGGGCTTTTTTTTCGCGGGGGCCGCGTGCATCCGCTCGAGGGCGGCTTCGGTGACCAGGTGGATGTTCCGGGTGTGGCTGTAATAGTCGCGCATGAACGCCTCGACTTTGCGCAGGATGTTTTTCTGCTGGTAGTTGAATGCGACGGCGACCTGTCCCTGGAGCTGGAGGGCGAGGGAATCCACAGCCCGGCCGTTGAGGTAGTGCATCTCGGTGCGGGTGCGGAGGAGGAAGTCGCAGCCTTTCTCGAGCAGCCGGCGCTCGGTCTCGCGGAGGATTTTTCCCTCGACAAGCTTCGCGGTCGTCATCACCCCGAGCTTGAAGTGCGAGATCCAGAGCAGGCTCTGGTAGTCGCGCAGCCCGCCGATGCCGTTTTTCACATTCGGTTCCTGGAGGAAGACGCTCGGCCCGTTCTTGAGCCGCAGCTCGGCCTGGTTGGCGAGCCGCCACCTGATGTATTCGGCCTCGCGCCCGTGAACGCACCCGGCCTGGAACTTCTTTCTGAAACGGGTGAAAATCTCGCGCTCTCCGGCGAGGAACCGGGATTCGAGCATGGAGGTTTTCGTGATCATGTCCTCGTTCGCCTTGAGGACGGCCTGTTTGATCGTGCGGGTGGCATGGCCGACTTTGAAGCCGATGTCCCACAGGACGACGAGCGTCCGGCGGATGACTTCCTCAATTTCCTTGTCCTGCTTCCTGGCATCTTCCTGAAGGAACAGGATGTCCACGTCGCTGAAGGGCATGAGTTCACGGCGGCCGTATCCTCCGAATGCCGCCACGCAGAGTCTGCCGCCGAGCCCCTTCGGCGCGACGGAATTCACCACCCCGCTGAAGAGTTCGCGGAAAAGGATATCCGCGAGCTCCGACCTCTGCCGCGCGATCTCGCGACCGCCGCCGCCGGCATTGTGCCACATGCGGAGCCGTTGTTCTTCAATTTTGCGGAAGCCCTTGAAGATCGTGATCGGGTCGTCGGGTTTCTGCAGGGTGCGCTCGGAGAGAGACTTCGCGGTTCTTTCGAGGGTGCGTTCGCGCGGGGAAGTCATGGGGCGGCGGAGCGGATGACGATTTCGACGCGGCGGTTGATTTGCTGCTCATCGATCGTTCCCACGGCGGGGGCGAGCAGCCGGGATTTTCCGTAACCGACGGTTTGGATGGCCGCTTCCGGCAGCCCCATGTTTCCTGTGAGCCAGGCTTTGACGGATTCCGCGCGCCTGCGGCTGAGAGCCAGATTGTATTCGTCGGATCCGAACGAGTCGGTGTGCCCCTCGATCACGAACCGGGCGCCCGGGTTCCGCTGGATGAGGATTCCCAACTTCTGCAGGCTCGCGAGGGCTTCGGGGCGCAACGCGGGGGCATCGTAGTCAAAAAGCAGGTCGGTCGGCATCAGAATCGGCGCGGTTTCCGGCGTGAGGGGACCGGTTTGTGCGAGCAGGTCGTCGAGATCGCTGAACCCGCTTTCGCCGGCCGCGCCGCCGGATTCGCGCGCCCCACTTCTGGGAGCCGTGACCGGAAGGGCGTTCGGGGAGGTTCCCGCCACGAGGGGTTTTTCCGAGAGCAGTTCGTCGTCGAGCGCTTTGTTTTCGGGAAACGCGGCCTCTTGCGCGCGCGCCGCGCTCAGGGAATTCTGCAGCGATGGCAGGGCGAAGTCCGGCTTCTCCGAGGGGAGAGTGCTGTCGGGCTTCGGGGCGGGCGGGAGCGACGGGTTGTTGCCGCCCCCTTTTTCCAACGCCACCGTTTCCTCGGGCAGCTTCACCGCCACCGGCACGGCGGCCGGGCGTTCGACCGCGGCGGGAGCAGGATTCAAAAGCCTCGGGTCGAGGTCCACGCTCTCGAGTTGAAACCGCCTCGGCGGGGACGGGTCGTAATTCACCCCGCTCAGCGGGTTGAGCTTCACCCGGTTCGACCACACCAGGAATCCCGCATGGATCAGCAACGAAATCACGAGCGCCGGCAGGAGCCACCTCCCGATGCCTGTGGCGGAAGATCCCAGGTCCAATGTGCGTGCGCGTCGGTTCATGGAAACCACTCTACAGGAGACCGCGGGAAATATCCATACCCGTCATGACTTGAAATTCCTATCGCCACAAATGCCACGATCCCAATCGCGATGAGGACTCCGGCGGTGCGCCAGAAATACCCGGGACCAAGGAATGATGTCTTGGGCCGCGCGATGGACAGGAAGTTTCTTCTTTTCGACGCCGGAGAGGGCAACTATGATGTTTAAATTCTCTTGGCAAGGTTGGCGGGCGGTTTATTTTGATTCAAATCATGAAATATCGCGCCGCCGGACGCTTCCTGATTTTCCGATGTTATTCATTTCTTTTCTAGCCTCCGGCCTGACATTGCACGCTCCAAGTCTTTTTGACGACGGGTCGGGCGAAACCTTTTTCGCGTGGCTGACCAACTCCATTCTTGTCAGTTTCCTGGTGTCTCTTTTCGTGATATGGGTCTGCCGTCGGGCGACCCGGAACATGACGATCATTCCCAACCAGAAGCAGAATGCTTTCGAGGCCGTCGTGCAGACCCTTTACGACATGATGGAAGAAATTGTCGGCCGCCATATGATCGGGCGGACGTTTGCCCTCCTGGCGACGTTGTTTGTTTTCATCCTGGCTTCGAATTGGTTTTCCCTGCTTCCCGGTGTCGGATCCATCGGCTGGGGAGTGAAGGAGCCCGGGTTTCTCAACGTGCCGGAGGTTGCGACTCCCCTCCTGCGGCCCACGACGGCGGATTTGAACATGACGCTCGGCATGGCGGCGGTTTTCATGGTGCTTTGGCTGTACTGGTCGCTCTCCGAGGTCGGACCCAGGAAATTTTTGAACCACACGTTTGGAGTCAAAGGAGGCCTCAAGGGAGCGATGGGGGTCGCGATGATCCCGGTTTTCTTTTTTGTCGGCCTGATCGAGGTCGTTTCCATCTGCTTTCGTCCCGTCTCGTTGTCTCTCCGGTTGTTCGGAAACATTTTTGCGGGAGAAAATTTGCTGACCACCATGATCACCCTGGGAAAGACGCTGGGGCTGCCGGCCTGGATGGCCTATATCCTCTCGGTCAGCATCCCGATCCCCTTTTATTTTCTCGAACTCCTTGTGGGGCTCCTCCAAGCTACGGTTTTCATGCTTCTGTGCGCTGTTTACATCCAACTCGAGACCACCCACGAGGAAGAGGAGCATTAGACTTTTTCTCCGGGACCGTGGCAAAGTCTGCGGGCGGCGAAGAAACCAACAACCAACAAACAAAAAATGAATCCATATCTTATCGCTGAAGCCGCCGCCTCCGCAGGCGGCCTGACCGGAAACCTCGGTCTTGCAATCGCCGGTGCCGGTGCCGCCCTTGGCATCGGAATGATCGGAGCCAAAGCCGTGGAAGCGGTCGGACGCAACCCGGGAGCTTCCGGAAAAGTGCTGACTCTCGCCATCATTGCGATGGCCCTGGCCGAGGCCATCGCCATTTACGCGCTGATCATGACGATCATCGGCAAGTAAATCCCGGGGATCCGGCCGTCCGCTCCGGCGGGCGGCCGACTTCCCAACGCATCGAGAAATCATGGACGCACTCACGCAAATTTTTTCCACTTTTGGGGTCACCTGGCCGAAGTTCATCGCGCAGGTCATCCTGTTCCTGATCGTTTACAGCATTCTCCGCAAATTCGCCTTCGGGCCGGTCGTCGCGATGTTCGAGGAACGCCGCCGCCGGATCGAGGAGGGGCAGGTGAATGCGGAGAAAATCAAAAGGCACCTGGCCGAGTCGGAGCTTCGCTGCCAGGAGATCCTGCGCAAGGCGAACGCCGACGCGCAACGCATCATCGAGGAGGGCAGGGAAAGCAGCGAGGCGCACACCCAGAAAGCCACCCAGCAGGCGATCAAGGACGCCGAGAGCATCATCGCCCGGGCACATGAATCGGTCGTGCTTGACCGGGCGAAAATGGTCGCCGAGGTGAAGAAGGAGATGGTCCACCTCGTCGTGGATACCACGGCAAAAGTTGTCGGAAAGATCCTCACCGCCCAGGATCAGGAACGGCTTGCCTCCGAGACCTCCCAACAGCTCACGTCCTGACCCCGCATGAAACTCAGCCGAGAAGCCAGACGCCAGGCCCGCGAGATCTTCGCCTTGACCCTGGTGGACGGACACCTGGACACGGCCCGTCTGGACACGGTCTTCGGCGGAGTCGCGGAGAAAAAGCCGCGCGACTACGTTCAGATCCTCAAGGAACTGACGCGTCTCGTGCGGCTCGAAGTCGCCAGCCACCACGCCGTCATCGAAAGCGCGGTTCCGATGGATCCGGCGGAGGCCCGCAAATTTGAAGCGGGCCTGAAAAGCCGGTTCGGCGGCCTCACCGCCGAGTTCCGCCAGAATCCCGGGCTGCTCGGCGGCCTCCGCGTCCAGATCGGCAGCGACGTCTGGGACGGAAGCCTCCTCGCCCGGCTCGAAGCCATCAAACACCAACCGTAATTTTTTATCCCAACGAACCATGAGCAATATCGTCCTCGAACTTGAAGAGAAAATCGGCGCCATCAAGGCGTCTGCCGCGCGCAAAACCAACGTCGGGGTCGTCCGGGAAATCGGCGACGGAGTCGCCCGCATCGAAGGCCTCAGCGGGGCGATGCTCAATGAGATGCTGGAGTTTCCGGGCGGCCTGATCGGCCTGGCGCAGAATCTGGAGGAGACCGAAGTCGGGGCGATCATCCTCGGCGATTACACGACGATCAGCGAGGGCGACGAGGTCAGGACGACAGGAAATCTCCTGCAGGTTCCTGTCGGCAAGGGGCTCCTCGGACGCGTGGTTGATGCGCTCGGCCAGCCGCTCGACGGCAAGGGTCCGATCTCGGCCACACAATTTTATCCCGTCGAGAAGATCGCCCCGGGGATCATCAAGCGCCGGAGCGTGAGCCAGCCGGTCCAGACCGGAATCATGGCGATTGACGCGATGATCCCGATCGGTCGCGGCCAGCGCGAGCTGATCATCGGCGACCGCGCGACCGGCAAGACCACGATCGCCATCGACACGATCATCAACCAGGCCCGGATCAACCGGGCCGGCGAGGAAAGCGGCGATCCGAATTTCCGTCCGCTCTACTCGATCTACGTCGGCATCGGCCAGAAAAATGCGAACATCGCCCGCGTGGTTGGCGTCCTCGAGGAGCACGACGCGCTGAAATACACGATCCTTCTCGCCTCGACGGCATCGGACGCGGCCGCGGAGCAATACATCGCGCCGTTCTCCGGCGCGGCGATGGGCGAGTGGTTCATGGATAACGGCATGGATGCGCTCATCGTGTTCGACGACCTCACGAAGCACGCGGCCGCCTACCGCCAGATCTCGCTTCTGCTCAAGCGTCCGTCCGGGCGCGAGGCCTATCCCGGCGACGTGTTCTATCTTCACAGCCGGCTGCTCGAGCGCTCCGCGCGCCTCGGGGAAAAATATGGGAACGGCTCGCTCACCGCGCTGCCGATCATCGAGACCCAGGCGGGGGATGTTTCGGCCTACATTCCGACGAATGTGATCTCGATCACCGACGGCCAGATCTATCTCGAGACCGACCTGTTCTACCAGGGCGTCCGCCCGGCGATCTCGGTCGGCCTCTCGGTCTCCCGCGTGGGGTCTGCGGCCCAGATCAAGGCGATGAAACAGGTGGCCGGAAAAATCAAAGGCGACCTCGCGCAGTTCCGCGAACTGGCGGCGTTCGCGCAGTTCGGTTCCGATCTGGACGCCCGCACGAAGGCGACCCTCGAGCGCGGGGCGCGCATCGTCGAGCTCTTCAAGCAGCCCCAATATCGCCCGGTCGCCATTCGTGTCCAGGCGGCGATGCTCTGGGCGATGCAGAAAGGGCTCTTCGATTCCGTGCCGGTCGTCAAAGTCAAGGAGATGCAGGACAAGCTGGCGGACTTTCTCGAGTCCCGGAAGGAAGCCCTTCTCGACAGGATCGAGGCCGAGAAGCAATTCGACGAGGCAATCGAGAAAGAACTCGGCGCGGCGGTCGAGGAATTCCAATCCTTCAACCTCTGATGGCGAACCTGCGCGACATCCGACGACGGATCAAATCCGTCAAGAACACCGCCCAGATCACGAAGGCGATGCAGATGGTTGCCGCTTCCAAGATGCGCAAAGCCCAGCAGGCGGCGATCAACGGGCGCGACTATGCCCAGCTGATGAACCGGGTGATCGTCTCGCTCCGCGATGCCGTGGACCCCTCGGCCCACCCGCTGCTCGGCCGTCGCGAAGGCAGGAAGGAGCTCGTTCTCCTTTTCAGCACAGACAAGGGGCTTTGCGGCGCCCTCAATACGAACCTCTTCCGGGAGGCCATGGCGTTCGATCCGGAAAGCACGTCCTTTGTTTCCGTCGGACGCAAAGGCACCCAGTTCCTCGGCCGCACGAGGCGGACCATGCTCGCCGACTTCCCGCTTCTCGACCGTCCGAATTTCCTGCAAACAAAAGCCGTCTCGAAGTTCTGCATCGAGAAGTTCCTCGATGGCGCGGTGGACAAAGTGACCGTCCTCTTCCCGATGTTCGTCAACACGCTTTCCCAGGTCCCGAAGGCCATGCCGCTCCTGCCGTTGACCAGCCTGGACGAAATCGGGCTCAAAAACGCATACGGTGAGAAGGACACGTTCGAGGGCGGCATCCAGTTCGAGCCCGAAGCCGGTTCGGTCCTGGATGCGATCCTGCCCGCTTACATCCACTTTTCCGTTTACCAGACGCTGCTCGGCACCCGCGCATCCGAGCAAAGCGCCCGCATGGTCGCCATGAAGAGCGCCACCGACAACGCCAGAAATCTCGTCAAGGACCTCACGCTGGAATATAACAAAGCCCGCCAGGCCAGCATCACGAACGAAATCCTTGAGATCTCCACCGCCCAGTTCGCTCTGGGGTAGTGCGGGCTTCGGCTACCTGATGACCGGGCGCGCCACGACGATTTCGTTCGACCGGAAAATATTGCTTCCGTCCGCACGGGTTCCGGAGTGGAAGACGTTCGTCTGTTTCAGGATTTCCACGGTGCCCACGCCGGAGATGTTTGTGGTGGTGACCGAGCTGAAATCCAAATAGATCGAGTAGGCTCCCGGGTTGTTTGCGTTGCTTGAGCAGCGCTCCGGGAGGATATTTGTGATGGTGGTGCCGTTGAGGCCGAGTTGCCAGAGGCGGGCGGCCTGTTCCTGCGTGTTGAAAGCCCGCAGGGAAAATCCGTTTGACTCCTCCTGCACGAGAAGGGCATTCGCCATGAGCGCGGCGGCGGTGATTCCGATGGCCAGAATCGCCCCGGCGATCAGGACTTCTATGAGCGAGTAGGCGCCGGATTTTTTCGGGTTCATTGGTCGGTCCGTATGTCCTCCAGCCACATAATCCGGTCGGTGATGTATTCCTCGTTGCCCGGGTTCGGCTCGAAGGAGTTGGAAAAGATGCCGGTCGTAACCGTTATGTTGCCATCGGTGCGGAATCCTCCGCGGATGTTCAGGGTTCCGCTGCTTGTCGGGGCCGCCACACTGAGCGGGTTGCCGCCGGACACGGTGAGCGCGAGCCACCAAACTCCTCCCGACGCATAGTTCGTGGTTTTCAAGGTGAGCGACGAGCCCGATTTGTTCAAAACAATCCTCCGGGAGTTCGTGTTGCCGGAAAGAGTCATGTTGGTCGGGTTGGCGGTGTTCGTCGCAATGATGTGGAGGGCATTCGTCTGCGCGGATCCCACGATAAAAAGGTTGGTGACCGTCGCGTTCGAATAGACCAGGCGGGCGTTCGTATAGGTCACAAAGCTTGGGACATTAAACCGAAGAATGGATTCCGTGTTTGTGGGGCTGAGGACAACGGTCACCTTTGCTCCGCTATAATTTGTATAAGTGATGCTGTTGGTGACGAAGGTGTTTGTTCCTGTCGCACCTCCGACGTTCGAGTAGGTGACGGCGTTTGTGTTCGTCGAGATGTCCGCGTAGGTGATGTTGGTGATGTTCGTGTAATTCGTGGTCAATGGCGCCGAAAACACCCCCGCGTAGCCATTCGTGTTGGTTCCCGCGGTGAAGGGAACAGCCGGCAAGCCGGGGTAGCCGACGATATTCGTCCAGAACACCGCCATGGCCCCCCGATAATCGTTTCCCGACGCATTGGTGTTTGTCGAGGTGGAGGGATTGTGAACGACGAGCGGATAATCCGACATGAGGGGGCTGTGGCTGCGGACCCGGAATGTCCAATACTCCCTGTTGTTGGTGTCGGCGTAGTAGGGCGCAAGCCAGAACGTGTTGTTTGTGTCAGCAAAGGAAACGCCCCCGAACGCGTTGAACGGATTTCCCTGAGTGAGGCTCGTGTTCGTCCAGAAATTATTATCCCTGCTGAAAAAAAGATAGAACCCCCCCCAGTTGTTTGGGAGGAAGTAATTGGGCTGGAAGTTCGTGCCGCGGTTGGTCGGATTCAGTGGCATCTGTTCGAGAAGGAACTCCCTGGCGAGCGCCCGTCCGTTTGCAAATGCGATCCGGCGTTTGACCGCCTCGGCCGTGGTATCCGGGTACGCGGCCCGGGTGGCCAGCATCTGCACCCATGCACCCAACACCAGGGCTCCGCCCAAAATGACGATGAGCGCAAAGATCATAATGGTCCCCCGGATGCCGGAGCGGATTTTCGCGGGGCTTTTCATAGGGAGGGAAAGGCCGGGATGACGAAGAAGTAGCTGGTGGTCCCCGCCTGGTTCATATAGTCGCCCCGGGCATTTGTGGAGGTTGTCTCTGTCGGATATTTCGAGGTCAGCGCGGTGGCGTTGGGATACGGCACCCAGGAAGGGTCGGGCCACCAGACGAAATAAAACGGACGGTTTTCCGCCTTGCGATAATCGGCGTCCCCGTTCGTCGTGCTGCTTTTTGTGAAGAAGGCGGCCACCGGACGCTGGAAGGCATTGTTTGTCTTGTTGGGATAAAAAACGTGGTAGTAATCTGTCATGGATTCCCCGTTATACCTCCTGACGGAGGCGTAGGTTCCCGCGGGGGCATTCGTGACCGTGACCCAGTCGCTCTCATAAATCGCCCGCACATCAATGTTCGTGGAACTGTTTGTGGAGCACAGGATGTAGATCGTGAGGTTGGTGGCCGTGGTGGCTCCGTTGATCAGGTTTGTTGTGCTGTTGAAATTGGTGTAAACCGCCGAGTTCGTGTCAATGATCGCGCGGAACTGGTCCGGGGAAACGAGAGTCCTGGCGTCAATGTTGGTCGGGATGCTGATGTTGGTCGGGCGCAGAAAATTCCCCTTGTTGCGCGCGAGGCAGCATACGGCGGTGGCGAAGGAAATATCGCTGCAGAGCCGCTCCCTCATGCTGTTCGCCATCGCGGTCGCCCCCATGCTGGGTGCCTCGCTGACCGCCACGGTTGTTCCCAGTGATCCCGGGTAGAAATTGACCATGTTTGCCAGTCCGATTTGAACGTTGACCTGACGCCGGGAAGGGGCGGAACTCCCAATGGCACTGTAGGCCATGACCGCGACGACGAGGACCGTGGCCCCGATGCACAGGGCGACGAGCAACTCGACAAACGTGAAGCCGGATGAACGGAAGCGCATGGGATGAAAAGAGCCTGTCGGGACATCGGATTTCAAGCCCGTTGGCAGGGTGCCACAGTCGAATGGTGCTAACTTAAGCGACCGTAGAAGCGGCATCTTGCCGCTTTTCCCAGAGAAATCCAAGCGGCAAGATGCCGCTTCTACATCCCCAACCGCTCTTAAGTTAGCGCCATTCGGGCCACAGCCCCTGCAATCCACTTGGAATAGCCCCCTCAGGCGGCCGCTATTTTTTGGGTTGAGGGACATCGTGGACCACCCCCATCAGTTTGACGCCGCGATCTGTCATGTTGTTGAGATCAACATCCTGGCTGTCTTTAAGAATTTTGGCGACTTCGGGATTTTCGATTGGCGGCAGTGTGGATTGGCCTTTTTGATCCAGTTTGATGAGATCCTCGACCGCCTCGCCATACAGGAACTGGGTGACATCGGGCTTGATGCCGATCGGAAGCACGATCTGCCGGGGATCCGCGCTCGGATCTCTCTCAACAAATGCCAGAGTGAGCGAGCGGCTGTCCACCGCCGCCACGCGAAGTTGCTCGGACTGGTTGTTGATGAGCGGCGGCAGGGTATTGCCCGGCTTGAGGATCAACGACCCGAGGAGCGCTTGGAATTTGCCGTTCCCGCCGGAAACTCCGCTGATCTTGATGGTGCGGAGTATCCGTCGCAGGCGGGATTCCTCGCTGGCCGTCTCCGGCGCCGCGGTGGTTTGTGCTTCCTGCACGACCTGCTGGGTGAACGGATTTCTCTCGCCCGGGCGCAGCGCGATCGTCTCGCGTCCGTCGGGGAAAAGTGCGGAGTCCGTGGCGGCCGGGGCGCACAGGGGGAAAAGGAGGAGGGAGAGGAAAACGGAAACCGGAAACTTGAAACCTGCGACCGGAGAGCGAGATATCACATCACAGGGGGAACGGGCGTCCCGCCCGTTTGGAGACTGAGCATCGCAGCGGAAACAGTGCCATACACGGGCGGGACGCCCATGCCCCCTGATCGGAGCCGCATTCGTTAAAAAGCGTTTCGCGTTCATTGTTTCAACATGGGTTGTTCCAGGATGACTTCCATCCGGAGATCGTTCGCGCGTGTTCCCTTGGTGAGGTGGACGCTGCTGGTGCGGACGGTCGGCATCGATTTTTCCAGGGTGCCGAGCCAGTTGAGCAACTTCGAGTAATCGTCCTCGAACGTCAGCAGGGATCTGAGGGCTGTGGGGATCGAGGTGTTGCCCTTGACCGGATTCTGGTCGAACCGCTGGGAGAGGTTGACGAGATTGGCATCCTTCACCCTCATCTGCATATTGATTTCCGCGCTTTGCGGGCTGGTAATCGTCGTGAAATACGGCTGCCAGATCCGGAGGAATTCGATGAGGTCGGTGGACTGGCGGCGGAGGTCGGAGAGTTGGACCCGCTCGCGGGCAAGCAGTGAGCTGGCGGTTTCCTCCGCCGTCTGGGCCGCCCCCGCTTCTTTTTGCACCTGCGTCCGTTGGTTTTGAACCCACAGGGTCGCCTGAATGAGGGCAAGGATCAGGAGGGCGATGATGCCGCAGGAGATGTGCTTCTGGTTCATGGCGCTTTCGGCGGTTGCTCCTCGGAGGGCTGCTGCATGTTTCTGCGAACGAGGGTCGCCCGGTAGTCCAGCTCCCCGCGTCCCAGCTCGCGCGTCGGCGAGAATGCCCGGTAGTCGAGCAGGGCGATTTTTTCCATCGTGAGGTCGAGTTGCTTGGTGGAATCGGTTCCGATCTTCATGGCCAGCCGGATTTGCGCGGGGTCGTCCGGCGAGCGGTCGAGGCGGAGGTCCGCGATGGAGGATCTTGGTGACATGCTGCGGGTGATTTCGACCAGCAGCGGCTGGAGGGGACGGGAGCTGTCCACCCAGCTCTGAATGTCCGTCGCCTTTTTGATCTGAGCCTCGAGCGCGGCGCGCTGGTTCCGGGATTCCTGCGTCTGCGCGCTCAGGGAGACGGTCTGCCCTTTGTGTCCGTCCCGCTTTTGGATGGCCAGCCGGAACTGGAGAAAAAAGATCGAACTGAGGATGACGGTGACGGCGATCGAGCAATAGAAAAGGATCGGAACGAGCCGCAAAACCATCGGCAGCGGCGGGGTGATGTCCTTCCGGTCGTTCTTGAAGTCGTCAATATGGCGGTCCGCGATTTGCATGGGCTAATTTTTCACCATGAGTGCCGCCAGGAGGCCGGGTTCGGTGAGGTCGTTGACCTCGCGTCCGGGGAAGGTTTCCGCAAGGCGCTCGATGATCCCCGGCACAGGCTCGTCGCAGGCCAGGGTGATGCCGACGGCCGGGGACAGGCGGGAGTGGAAGGGAGAGAGCAGGTCGGTGATCGTGGTGGCGTCGTCCTCGTAAACATCGGTGCGCGATCGGAGCTCCAGCCAGCGGTCCTGATCCTGCACCAGAGCGCAGACGGCGCCCTCGCAGCAGATGATGTAGAACGTGCTGAACGGCTGTTCGGCACCCTTGGTGTTGTTTGTTTCCGCAAGCGCGTGGCGGAGGAGAACGTAGGTGCCGCAGCAGAGGCGGCCGACCCGGAATCCCGATTCGCTGAAAATCGCCTCGGTCTTCCGGGTTTGATCCTCGTCGAACGTGAGGAGAATGCTCGAGTTGGTTTCCGGATTGTGGGTGACCGCGTAGCGCTTGCCCCGCTCAAATTTTCCGCCGAGGACCGCACGGGGGTTGGTTTTCAGCATGTCCTCGCTGCCCGCGCGGCGAGAGAGATTGGTCTCGAGGCTGATGACGTAACGCGTGTTGAGGGAGACGGCGCACCAGGCATGATCGGCCAACGTCTTGATATGGTCGGAGGCCTGGGTGAGGCCCTCTTTCGGCTCGACGCGCACCACGTCCTGCTCGTCCGGTTTCCCGGAACGGCTGATTCCCCGCCAGGTAAGTTTGGCGCGACCGATGCCGAAAAAAACCGTTCTCTCCGAGGGGAAGCGCTTTCTCCAAGGTGCCGACGGATCATCCGGCTCGGAACGGAACGCGGAAAAATTGAGGATGGATTTGAGGTCGACCGACTTCATCGCGAGATTTCCGGTTGGTGTTCGAGGTAGTCCGCGACTTCATCCCAGGAAAATGTCGCGCCCGTCGGGGCAATCGCGCTGGAAAAGCCCTCCTCCATCCTCATCGCGACGCATTTTTCAAAATTATACATCCCTTTTTTCCAGCCGGTTTCGAGCTCCTGGTCGAGCTTTTTGAAGTCCCCGCGGCGGATGATGTTCACCACGCCGTCATATTGCAACAGAACCTCGTGGATGGGGAAGCGTTTTGATTTCCGTTCGTCGAGCAGCAGCCGCTGGCACATGATGAGCCGGAGGCAATCGGCGAGGGTTTCCTGCGAGCTGTCCAAACGCTCGGACGGGATGAGCTTGAGGAAGCGCTGGACTGTCTGGGATGCCGTGGACGTGTGCAGGGTCGCGACCACGACGTGGCCGGTCTCGGCGGCCTGAAGCGCGATCTCGGCGGTTTCGCCGTCGCGGATCTCCCCGATGATGATGACATCCGGCGCCTGGCGGAGCGCCGCCCGCAGGGCCTTCGAGAAATCCATCTCATCGCTGCCCATCTCGCGCTGCGAGATCAGCGACGGCAGGCCGTCCGGATAGACGAACTCGATCGGGTCCTCGAACGAGATCACATGCTCGCGGCGGCGGAGCGCCCGATGCAGCACCATCGAGGCAATCGTTGTGGACTTTCCGCTTCCGGTCGCCCCGCAAATCAGGAAGAGACCGTTTTTTGCCTCCAGAAAAGCTTTGAGTGCCGACGTGGGAACCTTGATCGCCGAAGGGACGGGGATCTCGCTTGGAAGAAGCCTCAGCACCCAGCGCAGGCGCCCCTGGGTGACCATCTGGCTCACGCGGAACCTCCGTCCGTGCAGGTCCATCGCACTGTCGTCGCAGCCCGGCTCGACATACTCGGGGACCGCCATCTCGAAAACCGCCTGGTCGAAAAGCAACTGTCCGTTGAATTTGTAAGAAAGCGGATCGCCCGGCGTCAGGTAAAAATCGCTGACCCCGTCCGCAAGGGAGAGGTCGCGGATCCTGACTCCGACCGGGGAATCCTCTGGAAGGTCAAGAAGTCGCATGGGAAGAGTGCTTATTCCAATTGGGGGGTCCGCTCAAGAAGAACCTACGGGATAATCCCGGCAGCCGTCATCGCCTGGCGCAAGGTCATGCCGCCGTTGGTGCCGACAGCATCGAGCTTGTTGATGTCTTCCACCGCCGTTGTTGTCGGGTTGTCCCAGTGCAGATAATAGTTGATCGGATCAACGGCCTTCGAAAACGAGCCGTCGGGTGCTGTCAGGTTTGTGGCCTTGAAAAGCAGATCGTTGTAGTCCCCGTCGCCGGCCACCCGTGTGTCTTCGATCGCGTAGGCGTTTGTGCCCGTGCCGACAGCGGCATACTGGTTGGCGTAAAAGGGAAAGCTCGTGTCGGTGCCGGTGGCCGCGTTCGTGCGGCTCAACGAGGTGAGGGGGAATCTTGTGCCGGAGTTCGCTGCGAGATTCGATAACGCCGTGGAACTGCTGGAAAGCGTGCCCAAAGCGTTCAGCGCATTCCATGCGTTCTGCATGGTGTCATTCGGAATCATCATCGCGGCCACCGTGTCGCCGGGCCGGAAGGTAAACGGCTTGTTGTTCTCCGCCACCAACAGGGATGCGGCGCTGCCGATCGATTTGTCCGTACTGGCGTCAATGATCGTCTGTGCCCGGTCTCCCGCGATGATTCTCCGCAGGGCTTCCATCAAAAAGTCTCGCTGGCCCTCGGGGGTATCCAGATTATAGACATCCGGCCCCATCCCCTCGAGCGAGAAGAGCGCCAGCCGGGAAGCGTATCCCGCCTCGCGATAGACGTAGCTGACCGGCACGATTCCGCTGTCGCCGACCGTCCAATACCCGCCCGGAAACCCCTGGTTCACGGCGTCTGAAAGTCCGATGGCGGGGACCCCGCCGATTCTCGGCGTGGCACCCGGTGCCGTGGACACATCCGCCCCCGCAGTGTTGTCCCATACCCAGCCGCTGTTTGTGGCCAGGGTCTTGCCCGTGCGGCTCGAATCCGTGGTCGGGGCGCTTGCCGCAAGATCTTCGTTCAGCTTGAACTCCACGACCCCTGCCGTCCCCTGCTGGGTAATAAACCGGCTTTCAGCGGCGACCCAGACCGCCCGCAGCCTGCTCGAGCTGTCGCCGTAGTCCGGATAGATCCTCGCATCAATCACGCTGCTCGTCACGCCGAGGGTTCTTCCCGAATTGCCGCGGGTTTTCAGTTTTGTCAGGACGGCATCGGTCGTGGTGGCGGACGTCAGGTTGCCTCCGCTGCTCAAATAGATCTGGATCGACCCGTTGATCGAAGCCACATCCTGCTCCAGCTTGCTGGCGTCGGCCGATTGTTTCGTGTTTGTCACGGCCACATAGCCGATGGAGCTGATCACAGCCAAGACCGCAAGCACTCCCAAAACCTCAATCATTGTGAACCCGTCCGTTTTGCGAGCTGAACGAATCGCTTTCATGCTTCCCCCATACCATGCAAGGCTAATCCCCGTCAAGATTTTTGTTGCGTTGTTGCATAAATTTGTCTAGCAAACCCCCATTGGAATCTGCTAAAAGCATTTACAACCTGTCCAAACCTTGGAATTTTCCTCTCAAGTTATTCCCATTCGCCCCCATCCCTTTTTGTGCGTCCGGGGGTGACACAAATCCTTTTCCCCTGAAACCATTCGTGAAATTTTTCCTGTCAAGATTTTTATGCGGCGTGCTGGCGGTCGCGGGATTTTTGGGGGGAGGGTTGTCGGTTTTTGCGCAGCCTCCGATGCCGTTTGTGGTCCAGCCGCCGCCCAATGCCGCCTATCCGGATTACGGGCCGGGAAATGTTGCCGCAACCGCCCTCCGCAGGCAGCCGCCGATGATGTTCACCTTCGACCGCGCCGCGCTGCGCGATGTTCTGCGCTACCTCGCCGATGATGCGGGGATCCCGTTTGTGGGCATCCCGGAAAGCGATGCCGCCAACCGCCGCCTGGTCACGTTCACGATGCAGGCCAGCCCGTTCGTCGCGCTCGAAAGCGTCTGCCGCGACAATGGCGTCCGCCTCACCTACGACAACGGGATCTGGTCCATGCGGACGGTGGACGAGGAGCGCGAGCGCAGGATCAAAGAAGAAGATGACAACAAGCTCGTCGGGATCATTTACCGCCTCCACTACGATCCGGTGGACCGGGTGGATTTCAAGGATCAGACAACCAATCTTCAAAACCAGCAGCAACAGGGAACAACATCCGCAACCGCCATTCCTCTTCAAAACTCCCAGCGGGTTTTTCACTCGAAAGAGCCGCGCATCGTCAATGAGATCCGCGTGATGCTCGGACTGCCCCCCATCAAATACAACACGGATGGCACGGTGCAGGGGGAGAAGGAGGCTCCCGGAACCACCGTCACCTCGACGAGCCAGACAACAACAGTCCCGGCCGGCGGGACGGCGGCTCCCGAGCCCGAACGGTTGAATCCGACCTACGTCCCCCCCCAGACACCGCAGGTGATCTACAACTCGGACAACAACACGCTTTGGGTGGTCGCCACCAGGACACAGCACAAGTGGGTGACCGATTACCTGATGGCCGTGGACCTGCCGCAGGATCTCATCGCCATCGAAGTCAAATTTTTTGAGACATCGAAGGATCCGTCCAAGGCCTATGGAATCAACTGGGCGGGGACTTTTGGCGGGAAGGGTCTCACATTCAACGGATCCGCCCAGGCCAGCGGCAGCGGGGGGGTGACGGTGACGACGAGCAATGGAAACAACGCCAACAGGGGCTTCGACAATTCCAACAACAACACAACCGCCTCGCAAGTCGGGACCGGCCCGCAATCGATATTCAACGATCCGGTGACCGGTGCGATAGGTGTTATTCCAGGTCAGCCCCCGTATAATTATACTCTTGGCACGCAACTACAAAACTCTTTCAACAACCAAAACAAATTCCGGGGCCAGTCCTACAACGCCACCTTCAACGCGCCCTACTCGGCGGTTCTGAACATGGAGCAGGCGTCCCTCTCGATCAAGGCCTTCATGCAGGACTCGGATACGACCGCCGTCCAATACCCGCGGGTATTGACGGTGAACAACCGGGAAGTCGCGATCAGCAGTGCCGTCAACACCCCGATTTTGTCCTCCTCCCAAACAACAGGAAACGGCGGATCGTCCACATCCACCCAGCAGGTCAACTATTTCCCGATCGGGACGCAAATCAACATCCTTCCGAAGACGGTTGGGAAAGAGGAGATCGCCATGAGCGTCGCCATCACGATTTCCACCTACGTGTCGGACAAATCCATCGCCGGGAATCTTTACCCCGTGACCGCTTCGCGAATTTACAACGCGGCCCTTCAGGTTTCCCAGGGCTACACACTGGCGGTGGGCGGGCTGGAGGCCACCGATGACCGGGCCTCGAACGACGGGGTGCCTGTCATGCGCGATATCCCGCTTGTCGGGCAACTCTTCAAGAGCAAAGGGCGCGCTCGCAACAAGAAAAACCTGATCATCTTCATCACTCCGACGATCATTTCCAATACGAAGGCCACCCGCGGGATCAGCGAAACTCCGGAATCGGTCATCCCGATCCGCCCGAACGATCCCACGCCCCCGGCGTTCACTCCGGACGGGCAGCTCGTCGGCGGAGTCGCGGGGATCAACGCGGCCTTCGCCTGGTTTGATTTCCAGATCAAATGGTTCAAGCAGATCAACAGGGAGAACCGCACGGACCGCGAGACGATCAAGCAGCTTCGGGCGGTCATCTCCTCGGTGCGGATGCTCGCCAAGAACATCGCGGACATGCAGGAAAACGCCGACCCCGTCCGCGCACAGGAACTGGCCCGTCACGAGGAACGCGCCATGGCCACGCTCACCGAGCTCAATAAAATCCTCTCCTACGCGCAGAACAACGTGATGTAGGCCCGGAATCCGCGTAAAGTCCGCCCATGTTGCGCCGATGGATTTTGCCTGGTCCGGCCGACCCGCTGGCGGCGGGCCGTCTGCTGCGGGAGTTGAATTTGCCTTCCTTTCTGGCTTCGCTGCTTGTGCGGAGGGGGTTCGGCGACGTTGCGGTGGCCGGCGAATATTTGAATCCGAAAATGCGTTCGCTGGCGGCTCCGGAGCTGCTGCCCGAGATGTCCCGCGCCGCCGCCCGGGTGCTCGCTGCCGTGAAGGGCCGCGAGCGAATCGTTCTGTATGGCGATTATGATGTGGACGGCATCACGTCGCTCGCGATCCTTGCGCGGGTGTTGAAGGCGTTCGGCGCGGAGGCCGAGTGCTTCCTTCCCCAGCGGGTCGGGGAGGGCTACGGGCTCAGTGCCGCGGGGGTCGCGAGGTGTTGCGAGATGCACCGCCCGCAGCTTCTGCTGGCGGTGGATTGCGGGACGACCTCTGTCAAAGAAATCGCCGGGCTGCGGGCGTGCGGGGTGGATGTGGTGGTCCTCGATCACCACGAGCCGGGGCCCGAGCGACCGGATTGCACCGCGCTCGTGAATCCCAAATGCGGGGCGGATTTTCACGCGCTCTGCAGCGCCGGGATCGCGTTCAAACTTGCCCATGCGATGCTCAAACAATCGCCGGTCGCAGGGCTCGACCTCCGGGACTATTTCGACCTCGTTGCCCTCGCGACCGTGGCCGACATCGTGCCGCTCACCGGCGAAAACCGGATCTTCGTCCGGCACGGACTCCGCCAGATGGCCGCGACGCGGTGGCCCGGAATCGCCGCGCTGATGGAGGTTTCCGGGGTAACCCCCCCGGTGCGGGGAGGGGATGTCGGATTCCGGCTCGGTCCGCGGATCAACGCCGCGGGACGCCTCGGTCCCGCCCAGGAAGCGCTCCGCCTGCTTCTCACCGACGACCGCATCGAAGCCGGACGCCTCGCGGCCGGGCTCGACGCCCACAACCGTGAACGCCAGGGGGT
>JBAXTX010000045.1:0-18775 GCA_037129975.1 Verrucomicrobiia bacterium
CTTTAACTATTTTCGCCCCTTTTGAAAATATCAGTTGCTCTATATGTAGTGTATAATTGCCCTCTGGCGGTGCCGGGAATCTCGCAGTCAGAATACAAACACACAAATCTTCGTGAATCTTTGTTCAGCCAGAAGTGACGAGAGCTTCAGCGTGATTTCTCTTCCTCTGCGTCGTGCCCTGCCGCTGGCCGAAATTGTCAACGGGCTTTCCCGCAGCAAGCTTTTCTCTTCTTGCCCGTCGCGCCCGTGGAATCTTCCCGCAGAACTTCCCACAGGAATCCAACCAGCCATCCCCGCAGAGTCTGCCCCTCGGGTTTCTTCGCTCGCAGCTCTTTCGCCAGAGTTTTCGGGAGCGTCAGCGTGACGGCTGCCGCCTCTCTCCCTTTCCTCTCGTTCTTGCGCCGTTCTATTTTCCGCGGAGTTGAGTTCATGCCTGATATGATGCTCGCCGCTGTCCGGAATTGTCAATGGACTTTGCCCGTGTTTTTGAGCAAAGGCGGCAGGATTTTTTCATTGAGACCATTGGCAAGGGTCTGCTGGGCTAGGCGCGCATTTCGGACAAGCCGTGCGAATTCCGGAACGCTGGCAGGATGTCGAAAGAGATAGCGAAAGATGGCACCGGGGTTTGTTCGTCCGGTTTCCGCATCCATAAGAACATGGCCCGGGATCGGAAGATCCTGCTGCATAGTATCGGTAATGCAGCGGATGGAAACCATGCGGACGCCGTTTCGTGTGCAAACGGCATGCAGGTGTGCCGTTTCCATGTCCACCGCCAGTGCGCCCGATTCTCGGCCCAGGGCTGTTTTTTTCGCGGCAGTCTCTAGAATTTCATCAGATGTTACGATCCTGCCAACCAGGAATCCCTCGGGAATCGGCAGGCTGCTTGCCAACTCACGGTCGGTGAAGTTTTCTCCGAGCAGAACCGTGCCAACCGGGATATCCGGTTGGAGGGCGCCGGAAAGACCGGCGGATATCACCATCTCAGGACGGTTTTCAAGAATGAGTTTTTCGAGTGAGGCGGCAGTGCGTTTTCCCATGACTCCGAGTGTCCACACAGAAACGCACAATCTGCTTTTCTGTACCGCACGAAAGCCCGCGCTTTCAAATTCCATGGCAAAGACGACGGCGATCATGGCGGAGGGATGATGATTTCGTAAAGGCGGGTGTCGCCCGCCGGATCCGGCGCGGAGGAGGATGAGAAACCCGGCAACGCGACCTCTTCAAAGCGGGCTGCGGCAGCCGCTGGAATTTGGACGAGCACTCGCGACCGGCCATCCTTCTGCTCGGTCAGGAGTGTTGCCCCCCCCAATTCTCCGGCACATCTCTCGATCGCCTTCTGCCGCTCGAGCGGGTTCACCACATGTCCAGGCAACAGGACGACCTGCTGATATCCCGTGCCGAGTTCCGCGGGAGGCAGGGTTTTCGAGGCGACCTGTTCGAGGGCTGCGCGCAGCCCGGGAACCTCGGGGGTCGGCGCAGCGGGCTTGGAGGAAAATCCCCTGATCCCGAGGATCAAGACCACCAATGGGATTGCCATCGCGAGCAGTACCACCGCAAGCATGTGAACAACCTGCGGATTCAGTCGGAAAGGTGTGTGCGGCGGATTCAATTTCTTTCCTGAACATTGGATCGCACCTCAGGTTTTCGCAAGAATAGAGAACGCGGGATTGACCGTTCCCCTCGTGTGCCCGATATTCCCGACCCTGCTGATGTCCACAAAAAACACACGCAATTTCTGCATCATCGCCCACATTGACCACGGCAAGACAACCTTGTCCGACCGGCTTTTGGAATTCACCGGCACAATCCAAAAGCGGGAGTCCCAGGAACAACTCTTGGACGCGATGGACCTCGAACGCGAGCGCGGGATCACGATCAAATCCCATCCGATCGCGATGGAATACCGGGCGAAAGACGGGCACCGCTACAAGCTGAACCTCTCGGATACTCCCGGACACGTGGATTTCTCCTATGAGGTTTCCCGTTCCCTGGCCGCCTGCGAGGGCGCGCTCCTTATCATTGATGCCGCTCAAGGAGTCGAAGCCCAGACGGTTGCCAATGTCCACCTGGCTGAAAAACAGGGCCTGAAGCTCATTCCTGTCATCAATAAAATCGACCTTCCGAACGCGGATGTGGAATCCGCCTTGAAGCAGCTCGAGGAAATCCTGGCGATCCCGGCCGAGGAGGCCATTCTTGCCAGTGCCAAGGCGGGGATCGGCATCGAGGAAATTATCGAGGCCATCATCGAGCGGATTCCCCATCCCTCTGGAAGACCGGATGCCCGCCTCCGGGGGCTCACTTTTGACTCCACTTTCGACACCTACCGTGGGGTCGTCATTTATACGCGGATCATGGAAGGCACCGTCAAACCCGGCGATCCCGTGAAGCTGATGGCGACAAATGCCTCCTATGAAGTCAAGGAAGTCGGTGTTTTCAAGCCCCAGCAGCCGAAGTTTTTTTCCCGCGAAAAACTCACCGCCGGCGACATTGGTTATGTGATCGCCAATATCAAGACCAGCTCCGAGGTGAAAGTAGGTGACACCCTGACCAACTCCAGAACCCCCGCCAGCACTCCCCTCCCCGGTTTTCAGGTGGTGCAGCCTATGGTTTTCAGCGGCATTTACCCGATCAACACGGCTGACTTTGAAAAACTCAAGGCCTCCATGGGCAAGCTCCAGCTCAACGACGCTGCTTTCCACTACATGCCGGAATCCAGCGTCGCCCTAGGATTCGGCTTCCGCTGTGGCTTCCTCGGACTCCTCCACATGGAAATCATCTTGGAACGCCTCCGCAGGGAGTTCGATATGGATATCATTGCCACCTATCCATCAGTCATTTACGAGATCCTTCGCACAAATGGCGAACTCATCCGCGTGGACAACCCGGACCAACTCCCCGACCCAAGCGTTATCGAAGAAATCCGTGAGCCGATCGTCGCCTGCTCTATCATGCTTCCCAATGAGTATATCTCTTCCATGATGCAGCTCATCATGGACAAGCGCGGAGAGATCAAACACACCGAATCGCTGGACACCAAGCGCGTCATGTTGACAGCAGAACTGCCTCTCAACGAGATTCTTGTGGATTTCGTTGACAAGATGAAATCTCTCACTCGCGGCTATGGTTCCATGGATTACGAGCAAGCCGGCTACCGGGCCGGAAAACTCGTCAAACTCGATATGCTCGTCAATGGTGACCCGGTGGATGCCTTTAGCAGCATCGTTCATCGAGACAAAGCCGAGGCGCGCGGACGGGCCCTCGCGGCAAAACTCAAAGAGGTCATCCCCACTCAACTCTACCAAGTTTCTATTCAAGCGGCCGTTGGCGGGAAAATTGTCGCACGGGAAAATGTCAGTGCCTTAAGAAAGAATGTTACGGCAAAATGTTACGGTGGAGACATCACAAGAAAGCGGAAGTTATTGGAAAAACAAAAAGAAGGTAAAAAACGAATGAAAGCAATTGGAACTGTGAATATTCCGCAAGAAGCATTTATTGAAGTTCTGAAGACTGGTTAGACGACTTTTTCGCTAACCTAGCGAAATCCGCAAGGTTCGCTGGAATAGCGAATTTCCAGAATTCACCAGACAAGGCATTAAGAAGCACTTATCCTTAGTATATATAATATATAAAATTATAATAATCATGTTTTTAATAAATCCTAGATACATCAAAGAAGCCAAGCACTACGCACATGGGGCGAAGAAGTTCTTGGATTACAAGCGGGACGTCTTGAAGCCCGAGGAGCTGGCGAACGTCGAATCAAAAATTGGCGGATTAAAGGTGGCGATGAAGCAGCGGAGCCAGAAAGCCGTGGAATCCGCCATTGGCGAGTTGGACGGGCTGATTGGAAAGATTTCCCCTCCACCAAGGGACGCAGGGTGGCGGGAGAATGTGGAGGTCTTTCTGGTGGCGATTGTGATTGCGGCGGGGATCAAGGCGTATATTTTGCAGCCGTTCCGGATTCCGACCGGTTCGATGCAGCCGACACTTTACGGGATTGTGGGAACCCCGACCGGATCCCCTCCCCCGAATATTTTGGTGCGGGCGTTCGAGTTTGTCTGGCTCGGACGTCATTATTTCGATCTGAAGGCCAAGGAGACGGATGTCGTGACCGCGCTCCATGAACACACTTACGCGAATTTTTTCACGTTTACGGACATCGTATGTCGGAAGCGAACCTACACGCTTTTCGTTCCCAGAAAACCACTGGCCGACTGTTTTCACGTCCTGCCGGGGCGTGAATACCGTGCGGACGAAACGATCGCCTGCGGGCACATGGACACCGGCGATCAGGTCTTTGTGGACAAGGTAAGCTACAACTTTGTGAAGCCGGCGGCCGGGGACGTCTTCGTCTTCAAGACGACCGGGATCAGAAAAATCGAAGACGACCTGGATCCGTCCATGGGGTCGCAGCACTATATCAAGCGACTGGCGGGAACGGCCGGCCAGACCCTGCGGATTGCACCGCCGAATCTCTTCGTCAACGGAGAGGAGGCTGCATCGTTTCCTTTCCGGAGGGTCATGAGCATGAATAACGGCTACCACGGATACTCGAACGGACCCGAGGGAGGAGGCGGTTTTTCATTCCTGGCCACGCCGGAGGCAACCTTTACGGTGCCGCAGCGCGCTTACTTCGCGCTTGGGGACAACAGTTATCACTCGAGCGACAGCCGGGTCTGGGGGACCGTGCCCGCACGGAACGTGGCGGGACGGGGGCTTTTTGTTTACTGGCCGTTCACAAACCGCTGGGGGGTCATCCGCTGACGAAAAAATATTTGTTGTGGGTGGAAATGGACAAAGACAACGGAGTAATGTAATTATGAGTCTCGTGTCGAATCACCCCAAAACGAGAATTTATCCATGAGCAAAAATGCCACACTTACCTACAAAGGAACCTCCACAGACATGCCCGTGATCGTTGGCAGCGAAAACGAACACGGCGTGAACATTGCCCATTTGCGCGATCAAACCGGATTGATCACTTACGATGACGGATACAGCAACACGGGTTCCTGCTCCAGTGACATCACATTTATCGACGGGGAAAAAGGCATTCTGCGTTACCGCGGGTATCCGATCGAGCAACTCGCCGAGAAAAGCACGTTTGTGGAGGTCGCGTGGCTCCTCATCCACGGCAACCTTCCGACGCGCAGCGAACTGAGAAAATTTTCCGACACGCTCACGGAATATCAGATCCTCCACGAGGACATGAAGCACCACTTCGAAGGTTTTCCTCCGAACGCCCATCCCATGGCGATCCTGTCCTCGATGATTAATGCGTCGGGTTGCTTCACCCGCGAGCTGACCGGGCCCTACGATCCGGCAAAATTCAACCGGCATACGGCGCGCCTGATCTCGCAGGTCCGCACGATTGCGGCGTTCGCCTACCGCAAGTCGCTCGGCCTGCCGATCGTGTATCCCAAGCCGGAATACAAATATACCGCGAACTTTCTGCACATGATGTTCTCGATGCCCTATGGCGACATCGAACTCAAGCCCGAGGCCGTTGCCGCGCTGGACCAGATTTTTCTCCTGCACGCCGACCACGAGCAGAACTGCTCGACTTCGACCGTTCGCATGGTCGCGTCCAGCCGCGCGAACATCTTCGCGAGCGCCGCCGCCGGGGTCTGCGCGCTTTGGGGCCCGCTCCACGGCGGGGCAAACCAAGCCGTCCTCGAAATGTTGGGCCACATCCGCCACGAGGGCGACGACGGATCGAAGTTCCTCGAGAGCGTGAAATCCAAGGAAGGCGGCCATCGGCTCATGGGGTTCGGCCATCGGGTTTACAAAAACTACGATCCGCGGGCGCAGATCATCAAAGCCAGCTGCGACAAACTTCTCGACCGCCTCAAGAAAAGCGATCCCCTCCTCGACATCGCCCTCAAGCTTGAGGAGACCGCGCTCAAAGACCCGTATTTCCTCGAGCGCAAACTCTACCCGAACGTGGACTTTTACAGTGGAATCATCATGCGCGCTTTGGGCATCCCGACCGAGATGTTCACGGTGATGTTCGCCATCGGGCGCATGCCCGGATGGATCGCCAACTTCAAGGAAGTGATGGACGATCCGAAGTCCCGCATCTACCGCCCGCGGCAGATTTACACCGGCCCGACGCTCAGAGATTACGTTCCGCTCGGAGAACGCTGATTCCTGGAAGATCTCGAAATATTCTTCTGAACCGCTCGGGGTCTTCGCCTTGGAATTCAATCTGACGGTCGCGGACGGTTCCTCCACAACCGCATTGGCGTCGAACCTCGCGCGCAAGATCCTCGATGGATTCCTGCGGAAACCCGGGATCGAAGTTGCTGACAATGACAACCGACTTTCCGCCACGCCGGGCTTTTTCTTTTCGAAACACCAGTTTTCCGCGTGGAACCTTCATTGTGCGATTCTCCGGCATCTCCGCCTCCGGCGGCCCCGGAGGCAGCCCGATGAGTTCGAGTTCCGCGAATGGCTTCCCCAGTTCCGCGCGCAGTCCGGACGCCACCGGGATGCGAAGTTTTTTTTCCATCAGTCTCTCGCGAGTATGGCCGCCCCGAAGACGCCCGCGCTATCGCCGAGTTGCGGGCGGAGAATTCGTGTCTTGAGAACAGAGTTGAAGAGATGCCGCCGAATACATTCGCGGACGTCCTCCGAGTAAAGTGCCCCTATATTCCCCACCCCGCCGCCGATGACAATCGCATCCGGGTCGAGGATGTTGAGGACCGGCGCGATCGCTTCCGCGAATTTTTCCTGCAGACGGCGGATCGTGGCCACCGCCAGCGGTTCGCCCAAATCCGCCCTCGCGACAATCGCTGGAAGCCGGATATTTTTTCCGCCGGACTCCCTGTAATACCGCTCCAGTGACGGGCCAGCGATGACGGTTTCGATACATCCCTTGCGTCCGCAATAGCACGGGTGAAACTCGCCGCGAATTGGGTTGTGTCCCCATTCCCCGGCGATTCCATGCAGGCCGTTGAGAACTTTCCCGCGCACAACGATCCCGCCCCCGACACCGGTTCCGAGGATCAGTCCCATGACGACCTCCGCGCCGGCTGCCGCCCCCCATGAGGCCTCGGCCAGTGCTAAACAATTGGCGTCATTTGCCATCCGAACCATGCATCCGAGCAACGAGGCAAGATCATTGCCCAGTGGACGCCCGGTCAGGCAGGTCGCGTTGGAATTTTTCAGCGCACCAGTGGGGGGCTCCACGGCTCCGGGAGTTCCGATCCCGATGACCGGAGGGCGGGACAAGCCTGAGACTTTCTCAAGATCTTGTACGACGCCGATGATCTGCGAGATCACATGCTCGTAGCCTTGTGCAGTTCCGGTATCACGCCGGAGGCGGTGGAGAGCGGAGCCCTGCCGCTCCTCATCGAGGATCACGCCCTCGATTTTTGTGCCGCCCAGATCGATTCCCCAAAGCAACCGGCTCACACAGAAACCCGCATCGGCATGATGACGTAGAGGAACGGCGATTGGATTTTCACCACGCCGGGGCTCATCTCATCAATCAGTTCCAGAAAGACCTCGTCGTTCGGAAGGTTGCGGAGCGGGTCCATCAGGAATTCCGGATTGAAGGCGATCGAAAGATCCTTGCCGCGGTAGTTGAGTGACATGGATTCCTTTGCCTCTCCGACCTCCGGCGTATTGGCCGCGATGTCGAGGTTGTTTTTTGTGAAGCTCAGGCGGACAGAACTCGTCTTGTCGCTGCTGAGCAACGAAACACGGCGCACGCAATTCAGCAGGGCCTCGCGTTCGAGAGTGATCCGTTCTTTGGCCTCGCCGGGAATCACCTGGCGGTAGTTGGGATAATTTCCCTCGACGAGCTTCGATACGACCTGGGCTCCGTTGAGCTCATAAGAAGCCAGGTTTTCGGATGTCGAGATCGTCACATCGCCCGTCTCGCCAAGCAGTCGTTGAAGCTCGGTTACCGCCTTCGTTGGCAAAATGAAGTCGCGCTCGTGACTCTTGGGAAATTCGATGTCGCTGTCAAAGAGCGCGAGCCGACGCCCGTCGGTCGCCACGAGAGTCATCTTGTTGTCCAACAGAGAAAATAAAATTCCGTTGAGCACGTACCGGGTCTCGTCCGAGGAAATCGCATACGAGGTCTTGCGCAAACCGTCCTTGAGCTCGCTCTGCTTGAGGGTGAATGATTTCGGCTCGCCGAATGTCGGGAACGCCGGGAATTCCTCCTGCGGCAGCCCGTAGATCTTGAAGAAGCTGGACCCACAGCGGATGGTTGCGACGTTTTTCGCATCCACCTCGATGACCACCTCCGAGCTGGGCAGTTCCCGGACAATTGCGGCCAGGCGTCTTGCAGGCAGCGTCGTGGCCCCCGAGCGTTCGACCTTGGCCTCGATCGTGCAACGGATGCTCACTTCAAGATCTGTCGTCGTGAGTCGCAAGCCGGATTCGGTGGCTTCGAGGAGCGCGTTGGAGAGAACGGGGAGAGTCGCGCGATTGCTGACCACGTTTTGGATTCGTTGCAAACCTTCGAGGAGTGCTTCTTTGGTGACCGCTAGCTTCATGGTGGGTAAAGTTTCTTGTTTAGGGACACACAGGCCGGATGTCAACCGCATGTTGATAATTTGTACCGGAGAGGATTTGCAACCCAAGGCACTCCTGAAACTCAGTTCTGCAGGTTCGCGCGTCGTTCCGCCTCGGCAGCGAGTGCGAGCACGGTGTTCTTCGCTTCGACGAGCGCCTGGTTTTTGAGGCCCGCGACGAGGTTGGTGATCGGGACGCAGAGGTTCGTGTAGCAGAGGAGCGTCCGGTCGCCGTCATAGGGTTCGATCCGCAGCGAACCGTCGCTCTGTTTCGCGAGCGGCGACTGAAGAAGTTTCCATGAGACGGTGTAGGTCTGGCCCGAGTTCGCATACGTGTTCCGTACGATGTAGCTGATTTTTTGTAAGACCGGAACTTTCACCGTGTAGCGCACATCCTTGGTGCCGTCGGGATTGTTTGCGATCACCTGGGCGGAGAGAATTCCCGGGGTATAGGAGGGCGCGGAATTGTAATCGGTAAAAAGATCGGAGACGACCGAGGGCGGGGCGTTCACGACCCGATAGAGACTGAGCTGGGGCCAGGGAGCACCGGCAACGGCGGTGCTTTTCACGACGGTCACGCCCCCGGCCAATTCGTTGCGCTGCGACTTCGGCACTTCCTTGACCATGTCCGCAAACGCAGAGCCTCCCAACAGAAAAATGACGACAATGATTTTCATGGGAAAGAGTTTAGACGACCCGCACAGTCGGCGCAATCACCTGCTGAAGTTCGCAATGACGCCGGAATAGATTTCAAAAATCCGGGAGAAGACGGTGGACCAGGAGTATTTCCCGCGCGCCTCGGTACTGGCTTTGAGCCCTGCGGCGCGGAGGTCGAGTGTGAACTTCGACTTGATCGCGTCCGCGAGTGCCGCCGGGGAATTCTCGGCGGCCCAAAACTCCTGGTCGCTGAAGATGATCCGGTCCATGTAGCTCCCCCGGATGCCGACGACGCAGGTCCCGCTGGCCTGGCTCTCCAGCGCGACGAGCCCGAAAGTTTCCTGAACGCCGGGATGAACGAAGAGGTCGGCCGCACGGTAGATCGATGCCAGTTCCATCGGGTCGGTGCAATACGGGATCCAGTGAACCGCCCCGGTCGCTTCCTGGAGGCGGACGAGTGACTGCCTCTGGGAACCGTCGCCGGCGCAGAGCAGATGAAATCTCCCAGGTGAACGCGCGTGCAGGATCGCGAACGCATCGAAGAGAGTGCGAACATTTTTTTCCGGAGCCATGCGCCCGACGTAGAGAAGGAGCCACGCGTCCTGAGGAACTCCGAGCCTTTTTCTCGTCCCGTCCCGATCCGGAATACCCGGCACGAACACCGCGGCATCCACCCCGAGGTCCACGGTGTGAAGCCGTTCGACTCCCCAAGCCGCAAGCAACCGGCCGAGCGCGGGACTCGGCACGAACGTACACTGGAAGGCGTTGTAGAGCGTCCGGACGTAACGCCTGCAAATGTCGTCGGTGATCGCGACCGCCACGCGCCCGAAATACTTCGCGATCGTCCGCATATAAGATTCCGGAAAGTGCGAGTGGTAGAATCCGACAACCGGAATATCCAGCCCGCGCCCGGAGGCGACCGCCTTCCATGCCACCTGGTAGGGGTCGCCGGACTCGATGATGTCCGGCCTTTCCTTCTCAAGGACCTCCTCGATAAGGTGCAGCCGCGTGAGCGCCCGGTAGCGGGAGGTCCTGGAAACAAGCGGCGATGCGATCGTGTAGTTGCGCACCCGCGCGTCGCCCGAGTGTCCGGTGGTCTCGCCCGGCACAATGATCACGTGTTCGCAATCCGGACGACAAGCCCGCAGGTAAGCCGACTTCTGCTCGATATACCGCCTGACGCCCCCGCTTACGGGAGAATAAAACTGGGTCAGGTCGCAAATTTTCAAGAGGCGTGAAGAGAGTGTGCCTATTCCCCGGAAGCAAGCCATCGCTCGGCATCAATCGCCGCCGCGCACCCTTGTCCGGCTGCCGTGATCGCCTGTCGGTAAACATGATCAGCCACGTCTCCCGCGGCAAAAACGCCCGGGAGATTCGTTGACGTGCCGGATTTTTGCAGGAGATATCCGGCCTCATTCGCATCCAAAATTCCACGGAATGCCGACGTGTTCGGTTCGTGACCGATTGCGGAAAACACACATTTGACCTCAAGTTGGCTCTCCTCGCCTGTCTTCGTGTCGCGAAGGCGCACCCCGCGGACCTCGCCCGCGTCATCGGTGAGGTAAGCGGTGACGAGCGCATTCCAAACCGGCTGGATCTTCGGATTCGCCAGCGCGCGGCCGGCCATGATCTTCGAGGCGCGCAGCGTGTCGCGACGATGGATCAGATAGACTTTCGAGGCAAAGCGCGTCAGGAACCCCGCCTCTTCGCAAGCCGAGTCTCCGCCGCCGACGACACAAACCGGGACATTGCGATAAAACGCACCGTCGCAGGTCGCGCACGAGGTCAGTCCATGGCCGATGAGAGCCGACTCGCCCTCGATCCCGATGTAACGCGGGGAAGCCCCGCTCGCGATGATCAGGGCTTTCGTTTCAACCCACTCTCCGTCCACCTTCACGCGATGCGGAGTGCCGGGATGAAACTCCTCGACAACTCCGTAGCGAAATTTCGCGCCGAATTTCTCCGCCTGCCGGTGCATCTGCTGGATCAGGTCCGGACCGTCAATCCCGTCCGGGAAACCCGGGAAATTTTCCACTGCGGTCGTGGTGGTGAGCTGCCCGCCCGGCATCCGCCCCTCAAGCACCAGCGGCGTCAGATTGGCACGGGCGGTGTAGATGGCCGCAGTCAGCCCGGCGCATCCCGTGCCGACAATAATCACGTTTTCCATAGAACCCGGGAGTCAACACGAACGGCCGCGCATAATCAATCATTTCAGCCCGCGACCTCCGCTGCTGTTTTGAAGTGGGTTTTCGCGAAATTCTCCAGTGCCCCCGCGCCCTGGCGGGCCACGAGTTCCGCGGCGGCGGTCTTGACGGCGGACGAGGCGCCTCGCGGGAGATTGATGCCCGACGCGCGGGCGGCGTGTTCCAGCCAGTCAATGAATTTTTCCCGGGCGAGGATGGAGGCTGCGGCGACCGCGAAATCCGACTCCGCCTTCGTGCGCTGGTCGAGTTGGATTTTCCGTCCTTTTTCCATGAGCGAGCGCTCGAGAACCCGGACGTCGGCGAACTTGTCGGAAAGGGCTCGCGGGCAATCCGGGCGGGCCTCGCAAAGATTTTCGATGATCCGCGCATGCCCCCATGCGAGCAGGCGGTTGAGGTTTCCGATTTTCCGGTAGAGTTCGTTGTAGCGTGGGGGGGAGATGGTGACGACGCTGTGGGGTGCTCCGGATTGTCGGATTGCCGCCGCGAGGCTGCGGATCCGTTTGTCCGAGCCGATCGCCTTGCTGTCCTGCACGCCGGCATCGCGGAGCGTCCTCGCCAGACCGGCGTCCACATAGACACCTGCGATCACGAGCGGACCGAAGAAGTCGCCTTTTCCGCTTTCATCAATGCCGAAATGCGGCTCGAAAAGCTCGGGGGAATGGACTTCCTCATAACCCAGTTTCGCCTCGCCCAGGACGCGCGGCTCAAGCAGGAACATGATAAAATCCTCGATCCCCCTCCCTTGGATCACCGCCTTCGGTCCCTTCTCGTAAACGGCGATCGCAAGCTTGTTCTTTCGCGCCGAGTAGAGCATATACGGCTTGTCCTCGAACTCGTATCCCTCCTCGGCAAGGACCGTTCTGAGAAGTCCCGCCTGAGCGGAAGTGAGCGGTGTCGTATGGGAATGCAAAGATTGCGACATCAAACTAATCAGTGCGTAATCTCAGGAATCTGTCGAGATGATACCGAAGACCTTTCATCGAGCGCTCCGTGCCTGGTTCCGAAAAAACGGACGCGACCTTCCGTGGCGGCGAACGAGTGATCCGTACGCGATTCTGGTTTCGGAGTTCATGCTCCAGCAGACGACGGTTGCGGCGGTCATCCCGTATTTTGAGCGATGGATGCTGGCCTTTCCGAACGTGCATTTTCTGGCGGGAGCGGACGAACACGAGGTGCTCAAGCACTGGGAGGGGCTTGGTTACTACTCGCGCGGGCGCAACCTGCTTCGCACCGCCAGGGAGTTGGCGGAAAGGTTCGGCGGAAAGATCCCGCGCGAGCTGCGGGTCCTGCGCGGACTTCCCGGCATCGGTACCTACACGGCATCCGCCGTGGCCGCATTCGCATTCGACGAGTGCGTCCCGGTGCTGGATGCGAATATTCTCCGCGTGATCGCCCGGCTTGCTGATTTCAAAAAACCCGTGACGACTGCGGCCGGAAAGCTGTTTCTCGATCAGGCCGCCCGCAGGCTCCTGCCGGACACCGGCGGGCGCGATCACTCGTCCGCGCTGATGGATCTCGGCGCGACGATCTGTAAGGCGGGAGTGCCGGATTGCGGGGTGTGCCCGGTGCGGAGATTCTGCCTGGCCAAGGCGCCGGAGAACATTCCGCCGAAGCCCCCGAAGAAGACTCTCATCCACGAACGCGACGTGCGCGGGTTTGCAACCAAGGGGGATGCCGTTTTTCTCACGCCGTCCGTCGGCCCCCGCTGGCGCGGGCTCTGGCTGCTGCCTCCGGTGCCCCCCGGGGCGAAGCCACTGCTCGAAATCACGTTCGCCGTCACCCGCCACAGGATCCGCATGGAAGTCATCCGGGCGAAACCGTCAAAAGCCTGGACTTCCTTTCCTCTCGGCAACCTTCCTGCCATGCCGTCCCCGCATCGGAGGGCTTTGGAGCGGTTGCGCCCGAATCATTACGATGAACACTAGAAGCGGCATCTTGCCGCTTGGATGCTTTCTCCAAGCGGCGGGACGCCGCTTTTCTACAACGACACCCTCTTTGCCCGGTCTTCCGGCTGCTCGTCATGAATTTGAAACCGGTGTTCAGTAGCCGGCCTCAGGGGGCGCCTTGACCGCCGTGAAAGCGGTTGAGAAACCCGATGATTTTCTCCATGACAGGAGCGCTGTTGGGTCCGAGCTCGACGAGGTGACCGGTTGCCGGGACAGCGAGAAGTTCGGCCTGGGGCATGCGTTTTACCACAGCCTCGACATCGGCCAAGGGAAGCCACTTGTCTGCAACTCCGTGGACAAAGAGTGACGGAACGCCAAGCTTTTCATACGGCACATCGGCGAGAACGCGCAACTGGAGGAGGTCATTCCGGAGACCGGTTTCACGCGGGCTGAGCGGCGCGGTCGTGCCGACGAGATCCCGAAACCAGGCGATCTGCGCGGGCTTCTCGAGAACCGCCCCGACCCATGCCCCGCGCTCCGCCGAGTCGCCGGTCTGTGCGAGATCGAACGCCCAGCAGAGGGCTTTTGCGGGGTCGCTGTCGGATGTCTCCACGAGCGCCCAGGCTCCCATGTCCCCGGAAAGGCCCTTGTTCAGAACCTCAGGGATCGGAGGATTCAGCGGCGACGCAGGAATTTTCTTTGTTACGGCGGAGAGAAGCACAAGTGCCCATGTGCGGTCCGGATGCCGCCTTGCGAACTCGATGGCGGCCGGGGAGCCGAGCGAGATCCCGATGACGGCGACGCTGCGGATGTCCAGTGAATCCAAAAGCGAAACCATGGCGTCCGCCTGATTCTCCGGAGTGAGTCCGGTGGAGAGCGGCGTCTGGAGGTAGCCCGGGCGGGAGGGGGCAACGATCCGGAATCCCGCCTCCGAGAGGGCGCTTCCATAAAGCATCGCCTGGTCGAAGCCGCCGGGCGAACCATGAAAGACGAGCACCACCGGTCCTTCCCCGGTCTGCACGAATTCGATTTTCCCGGCAGCGGTCTCCGCGACAGTGGAAGCGGCGTTGAGATGCGACAACTTTTCCGTCCTCCACGAACGGAACCACGCCATCGTGCCTCCGATCCCGAGAAGCGCGGCCACGATGAGGAGGAAAACGACGCGCAGGGCAATTCGAAAAAACGTTTTCATCATCGTTTGGCAAGGCGCGAAAAGAGGTAGGATCCGAGGCAGAAGAACAGAACGTTCGGAATCCAGATGAGCAGTTCCGGGTGCGCCCATGCATCGCTCCGGAACGTGTCGGCCAAGATGATGAAGAAGAAGTAGGTGAACGCGATGACCAGGCTGAGAGCGAATCCCACAGAGGTTTCCTTCCGGTGAGCGGTGATTCCCAGAGGCACCGCGATGAGGACGAAGGCCATGCACGCCAGCGAAACGGAAAACCGCTTGTTGAACTCCACTCTGGCCTCGGTCAGCCTGTCCCCCGCCCCCTTGGCCAGGAAGTCCGCGAGCTCGGGCAGCGTGTAGGAACTCAACCGGCGGTTCCCCTGGTATTCCTGAAAAAACTTTGCGAGCGAGATCGGGAAGACGCCCTCCTTCATGACAATTCCCTGTTGGATTTTGGAAACATCGCCCGGGTCATGTGCGTCACGCTGTTCGAACCTGGCATTGAACAACCGGAGGAGCAGGCGGGAATTCGCCGGATCCGGGCTGAGAACCCCCTCACGGGCATAGATCATCTGTTTCGGAAAGAATTCGTCGTCCAGTTCAAAGACGATGATGTTCGACAGCTTGTCGCCGTCCTTTTTCCCGACATAAACCCGGCGGTCCGGAAACTTGTCCACGATTTCATCCGCCCGGAAAAGCGAGGAAGGGTTGCTGGTGGCGATATCCGTCACCGCGCGTGTCATCGCCTGTTCGGCGCGTGGAGCAACCTCGATATTGATCCAGAAGCAGGCAAGCGTCAGCAGGATGGCGATGAGGAAAGCCGGCGCACAAATGCGCGGCACGCTCACGCCGTTCGACTTCAGAGCGATGAGCTCGTTGTCGGCGGACATCCTTCCGAAAACGAGCAGGAGCGCGGTCAGAAACCCCCAGGGGATGGTGAAAGTCAGCGAGAACGGGAGAACGAGCACAATGAACACCAGCACGGTCGTGATCGGCACGTCCGGGTTGTTGATCAGGATGTCGAGGAGTTCCTTGAAGATGTTGCCCAGCACGAGCACGAGGCTCAGGACGACAACCCCGAAGAACGTCGTGAGCAGGACGCCAAGCCCAACCGTGCGATCAATGATCTTCACGGACTATTCCTGGAAGACCCCCATTTTTCGGAATTTCTCATATCGCTGGCGGAGGAGCTTGTCCGTGGGGATTTTCCTCAGGTCGCGGAGCGCGGAGATCACTGCGGATTTGAGATTTTCCGCGGCGGTGGCCGGATCCCGGTGCGCTCCGCCGAACGGTTCGGGGACGACCCCATCCACCAGTCCCATTTTCAAGAGCGCATCGGCGTTCAACTTGAGCGCCTCGGCGGCCTCGGGAGCGTGCTTGCGGTGCTTCCAGAGAATCGCGGCACATCCCTCCGGACTGATCACCGAGTAGTAGGAGTTCTCGAGCATGAGGACGCGGTCGGCGACGCCGATGCCAAGCGCCCCGCCGGACCCGCCTTCGCCGATGACAACAGCAACCACCGGCGTGCGCAGGAGCATCATCTCCCGGAGGTTCACGGCGATGGCTTCGGCGATGTGACGCTCTTCCGCCCCCACACCAGGATAGGCACCGGGAGTGTCAATGAGCGACACCACAGGAAACCCGAATTTCTCTGCCAGGCGCATCAGGCGCAGTGCCTTCCGATAGCCCTCCGGGTGCGGACTGCCAAAATTCCGCAGCAGGTTCTCTTTGACATCACGGCCTTTCTGCTGGCCGATGACAACGCAGGGAAAGCCGTCAATCCGGGCGAACCCACCGGGCATGGAGGCATCCTCGCCGAACAGCCTGTCCCCTTTGAGTTCGATAAAATCCGTGAACGCACCCGCCACGTAATCGAGGAAAAACGGACGCGCGGTGTGCCTGGCGATCTGAACGCGCTGCCATGCCGTCAGATGCCCGTAGATCGCCACGCGGGTCGCCGCAATTTTTTCCTCCATCCGCCGGACCTCCGGGGCCAGGTCGATCTTCCTGTCCACAAGGTGGTGCTTCAACTCATCGAGCTTGGTTTCCAGTTCGAGAATCGGCTTTTCAAATTCGAGCGGCTGGGTGTTCATGAAGGCGTTATTTGATCGTGACAGGCGTGCCCTTGGTCGTGAGGACGAAGATCTCTTCGGCGTCGGCCGGGTCGACCGCGATCCCCGGGGGCATCGGAGGCGTGCTGCCGTCTTCCCCGGCGGGCGGAACTCCCCGCAGGACAACGCCCGCAACTCCCAGCATGATCCAGCGTTCGCTTCCCTCAAAATCTTTTGTGCCGAACGCGGCCCGCACGCTGCCCTTCATCGCCACCTTGTCGGTCACTTTGGTTTCGAGCGTTCCTTTCGAAGCGGACGGCGGAAGCTTCAGCGACTGGATCGGGTATTCGCGGACAAAAACCCCGGCGTTGAGCAGGGTGACCGTCTTGGCGGCACGGTCCACGACCAGTGAGGCGTCCACCTTGGGAATCATCAACTGCTGTCCGATTTTGAGGTTGATCGTGGCAAGCCGGTTGGCCCGGTAGATCAGCTCGGCGCCGGATTTGTGTTTCGCGGCAATCTTCACCAGGGAATCCCCGGAGACGACCGTGTAGGGAGTATTCTCAGGAGAGGCCTCGGGGGAAAGAAGGCGGGCGGCATTAATCCGCCCGACAGCGGCGCGAACCGCGGGAGCCATTGTCGAGTCGGGATAGGAGTTCAGGAAACCCTCGATCGCCGCGGAAGCCGCGGGGGTCTCCTGCTCCAAAAACGGCTTCAGCGCTGCGAAGGCGGCGATGCTGGGGTCAGGAGGAGGAGGAGCGGGAGGAAGCGTCTTTTCCTGAATGTCCAGCTCCCTGGGCTTCAAATAATACTTGTAGGCAAAGTAGCCGCTTCCGCCAAGGATCGCGGCAACCAAAGTGAGAATGACAAACGTTCGGATGATCATGCTTCCCGAGACTACGCGATGCGCGGCAAAATTGGAAACGCGGAAATCAAATCAGCCCGCGCCTTTTCCATTCGTCCACATTCCCTCCGGCCGACTTCTGGATCATTTCCATGGAAAACTTCAGAAGGCAGACCTCCCACGCGTCGTCCACTCCCGCAATCAGTGCGGTCAGCGGATCGTCCCCGATCTGGTTTTGAAGGCGATCCAGAGTGGAATCCATGGATTCCCGGACGACATGTTCGGACAAATCGGTTTTCCGAAATTGGAACCCGTAGCGCAGGATCCGGATGGCGGATCCGTTCGATTCGATCCAGTCCGCATATTCGCGGGCCTCCTCGCCGAACCCGTCGAGCATCAGCCTGGTGTAGTGGTGAGGCGAAACGATTCTCGGGCGCTCGGCATCGATCCTCCCTTTGCGAACCCTCACGGTGTCCACTTCGTCGAGCAACTCGCTCACAAGCGAAAACCGGAACTGCGTGGAACCGAACGTCTCGATCCCGCCCCGCGGGCTCACGACAACGCGCGTGTTCTCCATCGCATATTGAAAATCGTGCTCGTGAAACATCGGGCGACAATATCCGCCCGGACACAGCCTGCAACACGCATCTTTTTTTCTCCGCGTTTGACAAACGCCCGGTTTTGGCTTTTTGAAGTATTGTCATGAAGCAAACGATTCCCTTGATTTTGGCCGCCCTGGCGCTCGCGGGTTGCCAGACCACGGCGCTCCGCCCGCTTTACGATCCGATCGGCTACAAGCCGAAAAATCCCGGAAACGTCCGCGTGAAGGTTTCCCTGCAGGACCGGATGATCTACGTCCTCGAGGGCAACAAGCCTCTGCTCGTCTGCGCCACCGCGATCGGATTGCCAACAAAGCCGACCCCGAAGGGAAACTTCCATGTGATCGAAAAAATCGAGAACAAACGTTCCGGCTCGTATGGGTTCTGGAGCAATGGGTCTTCGATCATCGCCGCCACAAGCTCACAGTGTCCCGGAAGCGGCTACCGCTACATCGGGTTCCCGATGCAATACTGGGTCGGGTTCTCCCCGGGATACGGAATCCATGTCGGCTCGGTCTGGCCGATCCCGCGCACTCACGGATGCCTCAGAGTGCATAAAAACGCCGGACGCGAACTCTTCGAGATCGTCCGCATCGGCACCCCGGTCAACATCGCCCAAACCCAGCCGGAAGACGCCACCCTCGGCAAAAACCAGCCGCGCCCGCAGGACTACAACGACCCGGATCCCCCCAAGGCGTTTTCGATTTCTCCGGTCGTCTTCCAAAAAGACCCGACTCAGGTCCCACGCCCGCAACCCTGACCGGGCACGGTGTAGTGGAACAGCGTCCCGCCGGGCCCGGACGAGTCAACCTCCGCACGCCGGAGGTTCTGTCTCATG
>JBAXTX010000046.1:0-18554 GCA_037129975.1 Verrucomicrobiia bacterium
CGGAGCTGTGGAAGAAGACCGAGGACATGGTGCGCAAGGTCCTGATCGAATCCGGGATCAACCATGTGGAGGTCGCGAACGAGGCGGCGTTCTACGGGCCGAAGATCGACGTGCAGGTCTGGAGCGCGATCGGCCGCGAATTCACGATCGCCACGAACCAGGTGGATTTTGCCGTCCCGAGCAAGTTCGGCCTCGTCTATCGCGACCGCGACAACACGGAAAAGACCCCGCTCTGCATCCACCGCGCGCCGCTCGGCACGCATGAGCGGTTCATCGGATTTCTCATCGAGCATTACGCGGGGAACTTTCCGCTCTGGCTGGCTCCGGATCAGGTTCGCGTGATCACCATCGGCGGCGAGCAGCCGCTTGTGGACTATGCGAAGGAAATCCACCGTGAGCTGCGCGCCCACGAAGTCCGCGCCGCCCTCGATCTCTCCAATGATCCGATGAAAGCCAAGATCGCCGATGCCGAGAAAATGAAGGTCCACACGATGCTTGTCATCGGCAACCGGGACATGGAGGCCGGAGCCGTGAGCGTCCGAGTCCATGGCAAAGGCAACCTGGGATCGAAGTCCAAATCGGATGCGGTGGCCGACATCCTCGCCGCGATCCGCGAACGCCGCGGGGAATAACTCAGGGGACATTTCCTCACGCCATGCGCATGATTTCCCAGCGATGGAAGGGATGAAGAAGCCATGACTTCTGCAAAATGCGGGGCCGACCCGAATGGCACTAACTTAAGCCAGAGTAGAACAAGCGTCCCGCTTGTTCCCCCCGGCAGGACAGCAACCGGGACGGTCGCTCTACCATCCCAAACCCGGCTTAAGTTAGCGCCATTCGGGGCCGACCCCGATATCGAGTGGCTGCAAAGGAAGTGGAAATTGCCGGACGAGGCAGTGGCCTCCGTGTTGGGGCTGCTCCGCGAAGAAACCAATGGGAGCACGGCGCGCGTGCTCACGGAAAAAGTGACGGACTGGGGAAAGGCTGTCGGAGAAGATCACTCTCCTCTTGTCGTCATCGAGCACGGGGGGAAACGGTATCTCCAATCCCGCAGGCTTTACCGTGCGGAACAGGATATCCCCGGGCGGATTCTCGAAATGGCTGGAAAAGAATTTCCGTGGGCCGATCCGGACCCCGCCAAACTTTTTCCGGAAGCGGGCAACCTCCAGGCCGAAGCCGCCCGTGTGGCCATGTCGCGGCAACTGGCCGTGATCACCGGCGGACCCGGAACAGGAAAAACCCACACGCTCGCCCGGATTCTTGCCCTGCTGGTGGCATCCGGAATTCCTGCAAACAGGATCCGGCTTGCGGCCCCCACGGGAAAGGCGTCGGATAGGATGCGGAAAGCCGTCGGCGATTCGCTTTCCGGGCTTCCCGAAGAAGCTCAACAGCATCTCGATTCCCTTGTGAGTATCGCGGATTTGAGTTCCACCCTGCACAGGCTGCTGGGATACAACCCGGAGAAAGGACGCTCCCGCTTTGATTCCCGGCACCGGCTGCCTTGCAGCGTGCTGATCGTGGACGAGTGTTCGATGATTGATGTCCTGTTGTGGCGGGCCGTTCTGGAAGCTCTGCCCGATGACGCCCGGCTGGTTCTGCTGGGCGATCCGAACCAACTGGAAAGCGTCGGTCAGGGGAACGTTTTTGCGGAGCTCGCCCGCGCTGCCGGAGTGAAAGGCTCGAAGCTCGGCCCCGCGCATGTGCATCTCACCGAGGCCCGGCGGTTCAAGGACCGGCCGGACATCATGGCTTTCGCACGGGCTCTGGAACAATCCGACCCGGATGCCGCGGTCGAACTCCTCGAGGGCACAAGGAGCCGTACCGGGTCCAGGGGGCTGGAATGGCTGGAACATTCCGCCGGGACGTTGTCATGCGCCGATTTCCCCAAGCCCATCCTCGCCGCCTTGGAAAAGGTCGCCCGCGCCGACACCCCGCGCGAAGCACTGGATGCCTTGGGGAAAATCTGCATCCTCACCGCACAAAGAGAATTTTTTGTCGGCTCCCGGGCGATGAGCGAGGCGATTGACCAGTATTTCTCCCGGCAGAAGGGCGTCCGCAACCGCCCCGTGATCATCAATCGCAATGACCCGGAGACCGGTCTCCGCAACGGAACGCCCGGCGTGATCCACACGACTTCCGAGGGAAAGCGCAAGGCATGGTTCCCGACGGGAGACGGCCGGATCGAAGAGGTTGCGGTGGCAAAGCTCCCGGATTTCAGCCCGGCCTGGGCGATCACGATCCACCGCTCGCAGGGGAGCGAATACGACGACGTGCTCGTCATTCTCCCCCGCGCAGAAAGCCCGATGGCAACCCGCGAGCTCCTCTACACCGCCATCACCCGCGCCAAGAAAAATGTCTGTGTGGCCGGCGACCTCGGAAGCGTCAGAAAGGCGGCGGCGACGTCGTCCCAAAGGGTGACGCTGATTTCGACCGCTCTGCGCTGACCTCCCCAAAACCGCCGGTTTCGAATTCCTTGCGCAATCGGTTGGGGTGCGTAATCTCTTGAGGATGCTGAGGAGACCTGTTGTGAAAATCGGACGCCACCAACTCGGTGGCCGCGAGCTGCTTTTTCTCCTCGGGCCGTGCGTGATCGAATCGCCGGCTTTCACCCGCCGGATGGCGCGCAAGCTCAAGGCGATCTGCGACGGCGAGGGGGCCGCCTTCGTTTTTAAAGCGTCCTATGACAAGGCGAACCGCACCTCCCTCAAGTCCTTCCGGGGGACGTCCGTCCGCGACGGGTGCCGGCTCCTGGGCGAGATCGGCGGGGAACTGGGCGTTCCCGTCACGACGGATGTCCATTCTCCCGAGGAGGCCGAAATCGCCGCGGAGCATGTGGACGTTCTTCAGATCCCCGCGTTCCTGTGTCGGCAGACCGACCTGATCGTTGCCGCAGGTTCGAGCGGACGGGTCGTGAACGTCAAAAAAGGCCAGTTCCTCGCCCCGTGGGATATGGCAAATGTCGCCGACAAGCTTGCCGCCGCCGGTTGCAATTCCTTCTTTTTCACCGAGCGTGGAACCACGTTCGGCTACAATAACCTTGTCGCCGACATGCGATCAATATATTGGATGCAGTCGCTGAACTGTCAGGTCGTTTTCGATGCCACCCATTCCGTCCAACGTCCTGGGGGGGCCGGGGAGACGACCGGCGGCGATGGCGCGCTGGCTCCGGTGCTGGCGCGTGCCGCCGTGGCCGCCGGGTGTGACGGCATCTTCATCGAAACCCATGAAAATCCCGCGAAAGCCTTTTCCGACGGACCCAACCAGATCCCGCTGCGCGATCTGCCCCGGCTTCTTGCCCAACTCAGGAAACTTCGTGATGCGGTTGTTTAGGCGTTCTCTCCCATTCGCCCTTTCTCTGGCGGCCTTGTCTCTCCACGGAGCCGATCCCGCCCCCGCGGAGAAGAAAAAGGAGGCCGCGAAAGCTCCTGATTTTGACGTGCCGATCCCTTTGAACATCCCCGTCAAAGGAATCAAAATCCCGCACCGGGACGAGACGGGCAAGCTCCTGATGACGATCGAGGCCGAGGTGGCCACAAAGCTCGACGATCAGCACATTGAGTTGCAAAACATGAAAATCGAGTCCCTTGACGATGACGGGAAGAAGATCAATATCGAGGTCCCTCACTCGATTTTCAATATCGAGACCCGGATCCTTTCCGGCGATTCCCGGACATGGATCCGGCGGGATGATTTCGAGATCACCGGGGATGCCGTCGAGTTCAACACCAAGACCCGCTTTGCAACCATGCGCGGGAATATCCGAATGATCCTCCAGTCCGCAAACATCGAACAATGACAAAGCCCACCGCACTTCTGCTGCTCCTCACGATTTCCGCCGCCCTCGCCCAGACCGGGCCGTCCATGGATCCCGTGGAAAAACAGGAACCCTCGCCCATGGCCGGTTTTGCGGGCCTCGGGAAAGACCGGCCCGCCGACGCGAAAACCGAAATCACCGCAACCAAAGAAGCGACCTTCGACAACGCCGCCAACGTCGCCGAGTTTGACGGACGCGTGGTGGTCCGCGACCCGCAGTTCACGCTCACTTGCGACCACCTCAAGGTCACTCTCAGCAAGACCCGCAAGGGCATGGAAGTGGCCGAGGCCATCGGCAACGTCGTCATCATTCAGGAAAACACCGACAAAAAAACCGGCAAGGCCAACAATGCGATCGGCCGCGCCGAGACCGCCACCTACCACCCCGCCAGCGGGAAAGTCACCCTGAAAGGCTGGCCTTCGGTCCAGCAGGGGATGAACAACCAGGTCGCCACCGAACAATCCACCGTCATGGTGCTCAATCGCAACGGCGCATCCCACACGGACGGCCCCAGCAAGACGGTGATCGTGGAGACGAAAGAAGCGGGAGCCGCCCAATGAGCCCGGGATCCGACAAGGCCGTCCGCACGCCCGTCGCCGACGGAGATCCCCTCCTGCGCACCGACGGACTCGTGAAAATTTACAACGGGCGTTCGGTGGTGAACGGGGTGGACATCAACGTGAAGCGCGGCGAGATCGTCGGGCTTCTCGGTCCGAACGGGGCGGGCAAAACGACCACGTTCTACATGATTGTCGGCCTGATCCGGCCGAATGGCGGGCGGGTCATTTTTGAGAACGCAGACGTCACCGACATGGCGATGTACCGCCGGGCGCGGCACGGCATGGGCTACCTTCCGCAGGAGGAGTCGATCTTCCGCAAGCTCACCGTCGAGGAAAATATCCTCGCCATCCTCGAGACGACGAAGGCCACGAAATCCGAGCGCAAACACCGCTGCGATGAGCTCCTGACGCGGTTCGGCATCGAACACCTCGCCAAAAACCAGGCGCTCACCCTCTCGGGAGGAGAAAAACGCCGGCTCACGATCGCGAGATCGCTCGTCACCAGCCCCTCGCTCCTCATGCTCGACGAGCCGTTCAGCGGCGTGGATCCGATCGCCGTGCATGATGTCCAGCAGATCGTCCAGGATCTCCGCGAGCAGGGACTCGCCATCCTGATCACCGACCACAATGTCCGGGAAACCCTCAACATCGTGGACCGTGCCTACCTGATTTTCGAGGGTCGTGTCGAAAGCCAGGGAGACAAGGATTTCCTCCTCAACGACCCGATCAGCCGCAAGCTCTACCTCGGCGAATCGTTCACCATGTGAGAGGAGCCCGCCCCAAGTCCATGATCCAGAAGACCGCCCCAAAAACCAACGACAACCGTGTGCCCCACATCACGGTCGGTCACTTCTACGCCAACCACGCCGAGAAACTCGGGCTGCGCCTCGAGGGATCTTCGCTCGGGCTGAACCGCCTGATCCGGGAGCCGACAATCAACCGCCCGGGACTCGCCCTCTGCGGATTTTTTTCCTACTTTGCCGTCAAGCGCGTCCAGGTCATCGGCGCCGCCGAGTTGAGCTACCTGAAGAGTCTCAAGGCCTCCGAACTGCGCGTGCGCCTGCGTGGAATCTTCGCAAAAAAAATGCCCTGCCTCGTTGTGGCCAGGAATGCTCCGGTGCCGGAGGCTCTCCTGGAAGCGGCCGGAGAGTTCGAGACCCCGGTGTTCCAAACGAGCATGATCACGATGAAATTCATCAACGCGGCGACGATCTCGCTCGAGTTTGATTTTGCCCCTTCCACCTCCGAGCATGGCAGCATGGTGGACATCATGGGCGTCGGGACGATGATCCGCGGCGCCAGCGGCATCGGCAAAAGCGAGTGCGTCCTCGGCCTCATCGAGCGCGGATACAGCATCGTGAGCGACGATGTCACACGCCTGCGCTCGATCGAGGGACGCGAAATCCTCGGCACGGCCGACAACCTCTCCCGCTACCACATGGAAGTCCGGGGGATCGGGATCATCAATATCGCCTCGATGTTCGGCGTCGGTGCCGTCCGCGCCGAAAAACGTCTCGATTTCGTCGTCACACTCAAAGATTGGCATGAGGTGGAAGATGTGGATAGAATTGGACTTGACCGCGACCACTACGAGATTCTGGGGATCAAGATCCCGCATGTCACGCTGCCAGTGAGGACCGGACGCGACCTGGCACGCCTGGTGGAAGTCGCCGCACTCGACCAAAAACTCAAAGACATGGGGGAAAATAGCGCCGTGGAATTCAACCAAAGATTGCTGCATATGATCAGCGAACGCCGGAGCAGGTAATGGGAATCCTTTCCAGAAAAAAATCCAACGAGGCCGTGCCACGATGCGTGGGCGAGGTCGTTATCGAAAACAGGAACGGACTGCACGCCCGCCCGGCCGCCATGTTCGTCAAAATTTCCAGCCGCTATCGCGCGGAGGTGTGGGTCGAAAAAGACGGCGAGCGCGTGAACGGCAAGAGCATCATGGGGCTGATGATGCTCGCCGCGGGCAAGGGATCCCGCCTCCAGGTCATCGCCGAGGGGACGGATGCCGAGAAGGTGGTCGCCGAGATCAAAAACCTCGTCGAAACCCGATTCGGAGAAGAATAAGAAAAAAGTTTTCAGTGTTCGGTTTTTCGGGGAATGCCGCTTCCCTGAAAACGGAAAACCAACCCGCCGCAAACTTGGAATCGGCGAAGGACTGTTTGCGTGCCCGGGAATTTCTGTTATGAATTTCGGCGGAATGAAACTTCCCTCCCGAAACGGCAGAGAGCAACGATTCACGGGCATCCCCGTGGCCCCGGGGATTGCCCACTCCGCCGCCATGGTCCAATGGGAGGAGGACGAGGAAATCTCGCTCCGAAAAATCCAGGCGGACGAGATTCCGGGGGAGATCGCGCGGTTCGAGTCCGCGCTGATCGCGACCCGTGCCGAACTCCTCGAAATCCAGCAACGGATCGCCCTTGCGATCGGCTCCAACGACGCCAGCATTTTTGATGCGCACCTGCTGGTCGTCGAAGACCGGACGTTGATTGACGAGGTGCTGCGCCGCCTCGATCGCGATCAATGCAACATCGAATACATCTTTCATCAGGTCGCCGAAAAATACTGCCGCACGCTGGCGGAGATCGACGACCCGTATCTCCGCGAGCGCGTGGTCGACATCGAGGATGTTACCCGGCGGGTGATCCGGAATCTCCTTGGCAAGGCCCCCCGCAACCCTGCCGCCCACGACCAGCCGCACATCATCGTCGCCCACAACATCACGCCTTCGGACACGGCACAGATGAACCGGGATCTCGTCATGGGTTTCGCCACCGAGATTGGCAGCAAGACGTCGCACACGGCCATCATGGCCCGATCGCTCGAGATCCCGGCCATTGTCGGAATTCACGGCATCTGCCAGCTTCTCACCAGCGGGGACGACATCCTGCTCGACGGCTACACCGGCACGCTCATCCTGAACCCCACCGCCGAGACGCTTGCCGAATACGGACGGATCGAATCCCAAAAGGAACAGGTCGCCGAACGGCTCGGGCTCATCCGGGAAACCTCGTCCACCACGCGGGACGGACGCCATGTCGTGCTCTCGGCAAATGTGGACCTCCCCGAGGAGATGGGCGATGTGGTCGAGAGCGGGGCCGAGGGGATCGGGCTCTACCGCACGGAGTTTCTCTTCCTGAACCGGATCGCCCCGCCGGACGAGGACGAGCAGTTCGAGCATTACCGGCTCGCCGCGGAGAGCACCCATCCGCACGGGGTCATCATCCGCACGCTCGACATCGGCGGCGATAAATCCACACAAAGCCTTCACCTTCCCGACGAGCAAAATCCTTTTCTCGGCTGTCGGGCGATCCGGTTCTGTCTCCAAAATCCGGAAATTTTCAGGACCCAGCTCCGGGCGATCCTCCGTGCGGCGACGTTCGGCAATGTCCGCATCATGTATCCGATGATCTCCGGCCTTGAGGAGCTCCGGCAGGCGAACGCAATTCTCGAGGAGAGCAAGGCAGAACTCGCGGCGCGGGGGGTTCCCTTCCACCCCTACATCGAGGTGGGGATCATGATCGAGATCCCGAGCGCCGTCCTCTCCGCCGACCACCTTGCCCGCGAGGCCAGGTTCTTCAGCATCGGCACCAACGACCTCATTCAATACTCGATCGCCGTGGACCGGGGGAACGAAAATATCGCCCATCTTTACAACCCGACCCACCCGGCAATCCTGCGCATGATCAAGATGGTCGTGGATGCCGCCCGTGCGAACGGCATCTGGACCGGGGTCTGCGGCGAGATGGCGGGGGACATCCTCCTCACGCCTCTCCTGATCGGGCTGGGAGTGGATGAGCTCAGCGCCACAAGTGCCGTGGTGCCGAGAATCAAAAAAGCCGTCCAGTCGCTCGACGCCTCGCGTTGCGAGGCGCTCGTCCAGCAGGTACTGGGGATGGACGACTCCGCCGCCATCGCCGCCCTGAGCTTCGAAATGGCCCGCGAGTGCTACGCCGAGATCGCAGATTGAATGCTCCTGATTCCAGTTTCACGGGTTCGATCCTCGTTGCCCATCCCGCCTTGGGAGATCCGAACTTTCGGAGAACGCTGATCTTTGTCTCGCAGCATCAGGCGGAGGAAGGAGCCATGGGATTTGTCCTCAACCGACCGCTCGGCGAGACGATCCCGGGGCCGACGGGCCTGCCGGAAATTCCTGTCTATCACGGCGGCCCCGTCCAGCCCGGCAAGATCCTCCTGGCAAGCCTCCAATGGCGGACGAATCCGACCGTGCTTGCCTTCCGGGCGTTCACGGGTCGGCCGGGAGAAGACTCCGTTGATCACGAGTGGCTGCCAGGACTGCGAGCTTTCTCCGGTTACTCCGGATGGACACCCGGACAACTCGAAGGAGAGATCGCGGAAAAAACCTGGCTCGTGGTTCCGCCTTCGCGGGACATCATCGAGATGGACCGCCCGCAGGACATCTGGAAAGACATCATGCGCGAGTCCGGGCCGATGTTTCACCTGCTCTCCGAAGCTCCCGACGAACCCTGGAAAAATTGACCCGCTGCCGTGCCGGCTCCTACTGCTTCTTCAAAGCCTCGAGCTGCGCCCCGATTTCCTTGCTCGGAATGATCGCGAATGCCTCCTGATATTTTTTCATGGCCGCCTCGATTTTGTCGTTGTCGGCCAGCATCTTCGCCTCGTCGCGAAGGACAAGGAATTTGGCCACGTCTCCGTTGACCTTTTTCTGGATCCCCGCGAGGGAGGCCGCGCTTTTCGGGCCGATGAGCCCGGCTTGGCGAACGAGCGGATCGAGGATCGATTTCGCGTCGAAGAGCTCGCGGGCTTTGATCTGCTTTTCCAGAACCGGGAGGTTGTCTCCGAAGGCCGCCATCGCGTCGGCAAGCTGGAGAGGAACCGGAATCACCGCCGGCGGGGATCCGGCGCGGAACTGTTTGACGGAGTCGGACATCTGCCGGAGGCCGGAGGCGAGCTCGGGGGAGAGGGACAGAGAGACCGAAGCCGCGGAAACGTTTGAAAGGGAGGCCTCGAACTGAACCTGGACCGCCTTGATTTGAGCGGTGAGTTCGGCCGCTTTTCCGGTCGCGGCATCCCAGCTCCGGACAAAAAGGTTGGCGGCCGAGTCCTCCTGCGGAAGGAGGGTTTTGAGCTTCTTGACCAGCCCGGATGCCTGGTCGTGTGTGATTCCGCCCGCGTTCAACTGCCGGAGAAGATCTGTGCGCTCTTCTTTCCGCACAAGGCTGTCGTAGAGCGACTGGACTCCCGCAAGGATCGGACGGACCGTCGGCTCGGATGCGGTCAGTTCCTTCAGCCCCACAAAACAGTGGTTTGTGGCCAGATCAAAATCTTTGATCTTCGGAGCCGAAATGAGCTCGGGTTTTAGCAGTTCCGCAAGTGCCGCGGCCTTGTTCTGGTAATAAACCCCGCGCGAAACCCACTGCCCGTTTTCCTTGATGCTTCCGGCATCATACTTGGCGGCATCCGACTTCAAGGTGGCAAGCGACTGATTCAAAATCCGGGCTGCGGCCGGGAACTTTTTGGCCGTCGCCGCGAACTCGTCCAGCGTCTTTTGCAGCGCGGCCCGCTGCTCGCCGGATGCGATCGAGATCGGACTCTCCGGGAAAAGAATCAACGCCACCACCTTGGCCGCAGGCACCTGGCAGGCAGGCAAACGGGCGGTGCGAAACTGATAATACCCGGTGTGGTTCGAGACCGCCTGAAATTCCAGCACCGTCGTCTGATCGTCCTTCGACCAGGACTGTGGTTTGACCATTGCGAATCCGGGCTTTTCCTGGGCACCTCCCGGACCGACCGGCTGCTGGGCTGGAAGTGTCGGAACAACAGCGAAAAACAGGCAACCAAAAACGGAAAACAACCGAGGGAGGGAAATCATGGAAATTCATTCTAACAGGCCGGAGAATCATTGCGATGAAAAACAGAAAAGTTGAAAAACGGACGGGAAAGCGGCTTGCCGATTAAGATTCTCCCGGCAGTGTGATTTCAAAAACCGTTGCCCCGCCTTTGCCTGTGCCCTCGCGGGGCTCGATGCCGAGATCCTGGTAGGCTTGTTCGAGCGCTTTCGGATCGAGCCGAAGCTCGGGGTAGATGTGTTTGAGCCGTTGCTTCACCCATCGCTTGGCCATCCTCCTGTCGAGCGGATGCAGTGCCGGTTCGCCATGGAGCTTTCCGCGGAGGAACTCGAAGATGCTCATGGAATCAAGGCTGCAAGCCGTGCGGCGAGAAAAAGGACGTTCGTGGAAATCCATGCGGCGACGCCCGCATTCCACCGGCCGCGGCGCATCCGGGAATCCACCGGATAAACAAATGCCAGCGCAAAACCGGCCGCCGCCAGCACGCCAAGCGAAAGGGCGGCGCGCCCGTACGCAGGTCCGCCGCCCTCCGGATTCCACAGCCACCAGAACCGCCCGGTTGTGAAAAACGCGGTTCCATTGGCAACCGTGAGAACGAATGCCCCCGCCGTGCCCGATGCGAGCCCGGGCCTCCCGGCTCCCGGAAACGCAGCGGCGGCGGTCTGTCCGCTCACTGTCAGGAGGGAAAATCCCAGCAATGGCAGCATGAGGGGGAACCCCCCGCCCAAGCGGAGTCCGGAGTGCCCGGTAAACCGAAGCGGTCCGACAGGCCAGCCGGTCAGGGCGCTCAATCCGAGAAGAACGGCCAGAGAAATCACCACAATTCCCGCGGACATCCTGGCCGCGGACAAGCCCGTCCTGCCCGCAAAATCCGCATACACCACCACGAAAAAAATCATGATCCATGCCGGGTCCCACCACGGCCAGGCCCCGGCAGCCCGGAATGGCAGCGCCAGTCCGAACGCCGCGCACGCGAAAAACAGGATCCAGAAAAACCGCGTCATGGTTCCGTTCCGTCCGTGGCATCCTCCGCGTTCCGCCGATGTTCTTTCGTTCCGCCCGCGCGGGCGGCGCGGCGCCTTTCCCGGAATTGCAACAAGCCCAGCATCCCCGCGTAGGAGATCACGGCGGTCGGGGCCGAAATGAAAAGGGAACCCACCAGCAGCGGCAGCCCGACGTCCAGGAAGGTTGTCCACTTCATGAGTTCACTGATGTGAAAATGCTGGATGCTTATCGCGGGGGGCGTTTGGTGGATGAGGCACAAAATGGCGGCTCCAATTTCGTATTCGATTTTCAGCATGATCGGCCAGAACGGGGCGACCACATCGTGCAGCGAAACCGCGATGACCGCCGCAATTTTGCTGCATCGCAGCAGGTAGGCCAGCCCGAGGCAGAGGAGGGTCTTCACTCCGAAGAGCGGGGTGAACCCGATGAAGATCCCGATGGCAACGCCACCGGCAATCGCATGCGGTGAATCGCGCAGCTCCAGCAGCTTCCGGCCCAGTGCCGCAAAATACGCGAACAGCTTCTTCATTCCGAACCAATGAGAACAATCCCGCCCCCGCACGCAAGCCTTTCCGCTGAACACCCGCGGCGGGAAACTCCGAAACAGGAGGGAAGAAGTGCTCGGGGGGGGACTTGAACCCCCATTGACCCCACGGAGGGCACGCCAATAAACGAGGATGCCCGCAAACCCTCTGTTTATGCAGGTAAAAAGACATTGACAGTTTTTGGCGTTGTAAATAGTGTGTTCCCGTTTTGGTTCGCAAGGGGAGAAGCAGTTCTCCTTAGGTGGGGCTGTTCAAGTCCCCCGGAGCAAAAAAGAGAACGCCGCACACTTATGGAAATAACAATTGATGTCCCGGAATTGGATCGCCAAAAGTTGAAAATCTGCATGGAGGCTTGCGGGTATGATTCGGAGGATGAGTTTTTCCGCGCTGCGATTCTGGGTGACGCGGAAAGCATTCTTGAGGATGCGATTCTCGGGGATGACGGTTCGCTGATCGGTTCACAGTGTCAGCTTGAGGAGATGCTTCACGATATTGCAGAAGGAAAAATCGCAACTGATACGGTGCATCCCTCAAGCGATGATGCAGGCGAGGGCGACGAATGGAAGGAGGGCTGATCTATGGCTGGCGTGATCCGGCGGCCTGAGTCTTCTTGTTGGATCGCGTGCTTCAAGGATGTTTTGGGGCGTCGGCTCAAGCGGACAACGAAGATTCCGGCGAAGGAGCGTGATCGGCGGAGGGCGTTGGAGGTCGCGGAGGGGTTCGAGGCGGTTGCATCCAAGAAGCGGACGGCTCTTTTTGTTCGGCGGGTGATTTCGGATCTGCATCTGAAAATCACAGGGGAGGCGATGGCTATTCAATCCTTGCGGCAATATGTGGAGTCGTGGCTTGCGATGAAGGCGCATTCGGTGGAGCCGTCCACGCTGCTGACCTACAATACCGACACAAAAAAACTGATCGAGTTCATGGGGGATCGGGCGGACGAAGATATTGCGGAGCTTTCCAAACAGGATTTGCTTAATTTCCGTTCTGCGGAGATGAAAACGCTTTCGCCAAATTCGGTCAATGATCGGATCTCGGTTTTGAAAATGCTGTTCAAGTCGGCACGGAGGGAGGGGTTGATTTCAGATAATCCGGCTGAAGATGTTGATGCCGTCCGGGGAGCCAAGCGGAAGCCCAAGCCTGTTTTTACGATTGCTCAACTGCGGGCGGTGCTGGCGGCGGCGGATGAGGAATGGAAAAGCATGATCCTCTTTGGGCTCTATACCGGGCAGCGGCTTGGCGATGTCGCGGTGTTGACCTGGGGGGATCTGGATTTGTCGGCTCGGGAGTTGAGGCTTGAGACACAAAAGACAGGGAGGATCGTTGTTCAATCGCTGGCGGGGCCGCTGCTGAAGCATGTTCAATCCCTTACGGTGGCGAAGGAGAAGTCCGCGCCGGTTCACCCAAATGCCTTTGCCGATTTTCATCGTGCGAAAGGGTCAACCTCTCACTTGTCCGGCCAGTTTGTTGACCTGCTGCGGCGGGTCGGTTTGAGAGAAAAACAAGTGCACCGAAAAACCCACGGCAAGGGCCGGGGAGTGGATAGCGGAAGGGGCGGGCTGGCCTTCCATTGTTTGAGGCATACTGCGGTCACGATGTTGAAGACGGCGGGGATTCCTGCGGCTGCGGTCATGGAATTGACCGGGCATTCATCGAAGGAGATGAGCGAGCACTACACGCATATTGGGTTGCCAGCTCTCAAACTGGCGGCGGAGTCGTTCCCGGACTTGATGCAGGTGAAACCGAAAGGAAAGAAGACAAAGAAATGAAAGAGATTTCCTTTCTCTCTCTTCCACCAGCGGGCCGTTTCTGTAGGGGATTTTTTAATCGGACGGACATCCATCCACCCACCCCCACCTATAGGAGCGGACGGACGCCGGACGGCTCGGCGCGGTGCGCTGGCGGGCGGTTGCTGGCGTTCTGGTTCGCCGGGAATATCACGGCAGCGGTCGCGGATTTCTCCCACGCTTCCGGCTGCTTCTCGGCTGGCAGCTTGGTCAGCGGGCGGGATTGGGATTCTGTTTTGGGACTGACACCAATTGGTGTCACGTTCTTTGCAACTTCTGATCCACCAATCAACCTGTTGGCTTGCGTCTTGGTGAATCCCCACTTCGATTTACAATACTCCTCAAAAGTGCCGTGCTCGATCCGGTAGAGGCGGGAGTCGCGGATTCCGGGGGCGTGGCGGGCGTCTCTGCGGCTTGGCTTCAATTCTTTCGGCAGGGTGTCGCGGAGCGGTCGGGGGACTTCCCCAAAATCCGGGCATTGCGCCGGACGGACGGAATACGTTTGTCCGCTGCCGGACGGGCCGGACGGACTATGCTCTGGTGAATTTCTTGCGGAGTGATTTCGTCCGCTTTTTGATGCTCTCGCGGAGCATTGTTTGCCGGTCTTTCTCTCTGGCCTTTCTTTCCCCGGCCCTTATTTTTCTGTCAGAGTGATTCGAGGCTGCGGGCCGTATGGATTCGACGGCATCAAACGCGACTCTGTTTTTTTTCATTTGCGGTTCGGTGGTCGGAAGGCGGTCAACGCTGACTGCGATGGCGCGGGCTTCTCTCTCTTTCGGGTTTCTCCACCGTTCGCCCATTCGTCGGATCAAGGCGGTGAAGTTTGCTTCTCCTGCCACAAAAAGCAAATGCGCCCCCGCATCGAGGCGGAGCGTGGTTTCTCTGATTGTCTGGCTGCTTCGGCGAACAGCGGGTGTCGCGTGTGGAAGGGAAAAAGGAATCGGGGCGGAGGCGTCTATTTTCTTCGGCACTCGGCCTGATTTTCTGCGAACTGCATGGTCGCGGAGGTATTGAAGGAGTGCTTTTCTGTAGGATGCCGAAATGAAGAAATGCCCGTCTGGATAGGGTTCCATGCAGTCGGCAAGGTCGGCGGCGGTTCCTGTATCGAGGTATGCGCGGGTCAGGCTCTCGGCTGCGGCTTCGAGGGAGGGCGATAGCAGGTCTTTGGCGAGCTGTCCGCCCCTTTCGATGATGCTTTGGTCAAATCCGCGTGTGAGGCGGTCGGCGGCTTTGCGGATCGTGGCGGCGCAAAACTCTGCGATGATGTCGCGGCATTCGTTGCGGTGGGTGTAGTGCCGTTCGGCTTTGTGGCTCCAAGTGTCTGTCCTCAACTTTCGGAGTTCGCTGGTGATGGTGTCGGCGGCTGTGGATTTCATTTTTGCATCATAGCACAGGGGGGAAGCGCACGGGGGCGAAAGTGTTTCCTGTGGTTCCCTCGCGAAAGCGGGTTTGTCGCCCATGATTGCTGACAAGAAAAGGCATGGTGCGTTTTCGAGTTAGGAATCAACGACAATGAACACAGGAAAAAAAACAGCGTATGAAAAAACAGGGGAAATCCCCACGGTCGCCGGGGCAGTTCCGGCGCATTTCGGCCAGCGGGTCGAGGTGGCAACGGCGGGGAATCTCGCGGAATTTTCGCGGCTCCCCAAGGCGGGCGAGCGGTGCGCGGTGAGCGGGGCAAGTCGTTCCTGGCTGATCGAGACGGACGCCAAGCTGGGGCCGGATGATCGGTTCCTTGTGCGGGTGCGGCGGCGCGGATGTCTGCGTGGGACGGTGTTCGTTTCGGTTCCTCGGCTCTGCAAATTTCTACACTCGGCAGCGGCGGGCGATGTCGAAGGTTATGCTTCTGCCGGGGAGGCGACGAAGTGAAGACGGGCCTTGTGGCGGTTATTCTTTGGGCTGACTCCAAAGCGGTCGGCGGTGCAAATCTGGATCGGATCGTTTCGGATGCGGCGGAGACGGTGGCGGAGGGCGGACTCCTGCGGCCTGTTGTCGTGGTGTCGCTTCATTCGTCGCCGGTGGCGGCGGACAAGGCGGCGGCTCGGATCGCGGAGATGTTGAAGCCGTGCGGTTGGTGGCTCGCGGATGGCAGCGCGGAGAATGAGGCGAGGAATCAGGAGGGCAACGAAGATGAGTCTTGAACTGACTGCGGGAGAAATCGCGGAGCGGTTGGACATTCGCCAAGTGTGGCGCGTTCTGTCTCTTCCGGGGGAGCCGGGGAAGTGCGTTTGCTCGCCATTCACGCCCGAAAAACATGAGTCGTTCTCTGTGTATCTACAAGGACGGTGGAGATTCAAAGATCATGCGCGAGGACTTCACGGCGATGGGTTGGACTTCATCCGGTTGGCGAAGGGATGCACGGAGGCGGAGGCGTTGGCATGGGCGAGGAACTTTCTCGGGCTTCCTGATCGGAAGCGGCGGGAGGATGTCCCGGCCAGCGAAAAAAAACGGTGGATGCCGGACTTGCGTCCGGGGACGGTGGCGGAGTTGAACCACCTCGCGGAGTTGCGCGGGTTCGGTGTCGAGGGGCTGCGGCTGGCGGAGCGGCGGGGATTCTTCGGGTTCGTTCAATTCGCCGGGGCAACATGCTGGGCGGTGCGGGATCGGCGGCGGATGCTCATGGAGTTTCGGCGGCTGGATGGGAAACTGTTCGACGCATACAAGGGGCTTCCTGTTCGGAAGTCGCATTGTGTGGGCTCTGGCAAGGCGTTCCCGCTCGGGGTCGAGGAAGCGGCGGGATTTGAAAAATGCGTGTTGGTCGAGGGTTCGCCGGATTTTGTAGCGGCATTTCATTTCCTTTCGGTCGAGGGGAAGGCGGATGCGGTTGCGGTGCTGGCGATGCTCGGCGCGGCGAATCATCGCATTGCAGAGGAGGCTTTGCGGCGGCTGAGTGGAAAGGCGGTGTGTCTCTATCCGCATTGTGACGATGCGGGGCAGACGGGATCGAGGGAATGGGCTCGGCAACTGCATGGTGCGGGGTGTCGGGTTTCTGCCTTTGACCTGTCCGGGATCGTGAGGGCGGACGGCTCGCCGGGAAAGGATCTGGCAGACGTGTGCAAAATCGCGCCGGACTGTTTCGAGCGGTCGGAGAAATTCCGGGAGGTGCTACCATGAGTGCGGGTTTTTTTGATCCGCTCGCCGGGGATGATCCTGACGAAGTTGGCGCGGCTCGCGCCGTGGTAGATGTCGCGGAAGAAAATCCCGCGCGGGTGGAGGCTTTGCGGGCTGATCCGGCTGATGGACAGCGGCGCGGCAAGGAGAAGCGGAAACCATTGATCGAATTTCTGCGGCCTTCGGAGATCGCGGAATATGTCACCCCGGAGAATCATTTCCTTGTGGGGGACTCGCTCATACAGCGTGGAGCCATGACGATTTTTGCAGGGCCGGGTGGGGTCGGAAAATCGCGAGCGGTTTTTTCGCTGGCGGTGGCGGCGGCGCGGGGGGAAGCAACTTGGATGGGGCTCCCGATTCACTTCGGATTCAAAACTCTGGTCGTGCAATCGGAAAACGGCCTCCCCCGGCTGTCGAAGGATTTCAAAAATCTGGGCAATGCGGCGGGGCTGGATAATCGGATGCTCGTATCGAGTCCGCCGGAAATGATTTCGATGAAGAATCAGTATTTCCGGGAGGACTTGGTCAATGCGGCTCGGGGGTTCGGGCCTGACTTGATCGTGTTTGATCCGCTGAATTCCATGGTGAGCGATTCGCAGGAGCGGGACATCATCGAGCTTCTAACCTACCTGCGGCAGATTGTGGGCGAGGTCGGGACGAATCCGGCCTTGTTGGTCGTCCACCATTTGAGAAAACCACGGGAGGGAGACAAGCACCGGGGCCGGTCAATGGCGAATCTGCTGGCGGGGTCGTATGTGATAACATCCTCGGCGCGGAGCGTGTTGACGTTGCAGGCGGCAAGCGATGATGAGGCGGATCTTCACGTTGTTTTGACTTGTGCAAAATTGAATGACGGGCAGATGTCGCCCCGGTCTGCCTGGCGGCGGACGGATGGCGGGTTTTTCGCTCATGCCGATGACTTCGACTGGACAGCATTTGACGGGCAGTCCGGGCCGATGGCGAAGATCCGGGAGGAGCATATCCTGCGACTGTTCGACTACGGAGCACGGGCGATGACGCAGGCGGTGGCGGCGAAGAAATTGCAGGAGATGACGGATTGCGGGAGATCGGCGGCCTACAGTGCGCTTGACTACCAGAAGGGGCGGTTCGCTGAACTGATCGAGCCGGATCTTGAATTCGGGGTGATTCGCCTTTCGGCGGAGGGCATCAAGCGGTCGCAGAATGATGAGGATTGAGCGTCCGTCCGGGAGCCCGTCTAGGTGGGGTGGACGGATGGACAAGTGACGCCAATAACGGGAAGTCCGCCAATGCTCGCCAATGACGGAAGGGCGGAGCGGACAGGAAAAGGTTTTGCGCTACGTTGACCGTGGCGGGGCGTCTATTCATGCAGGAGTATCAGGACATGGGACGCGAGCCGGGGCGGTGCTCGCCGTGTCGGGGCTGGCGTGCGTCCGGGCGGCGGGAGGTCGGACGGCTCCCCGATTCCAACGGCCACAAGATGAATGCATCCGGACGGGATCGCCGGGGCGAGGCTGTGGCGGGGCTGCTGTGCGTCCGGGCGAGCGGGAGGGCGGACGGATGCCAATCTTTCGGCCTCAAGATAAAAGAAGCCGGACGGGATCGCCGGGGCGCGGCGTCTGAGGAAGTGTGCCAATTGGCACGGTCTTGATAAAAGAAGCCGGACGGGATCGCCGGGGCGCGGCGGGCTATAGAACGCCAAAAAGAAAGATCGGCGGGGATTCATCGGGCTTATGGTTTGACATTCGCCATGCAGATGGAATGTTCAGAGTGCGGTCACGAGTATAAACGTGCGATGGGTTGGACTTGACGCCAGCCTCCGCAGAAACCCAGTCGGGGCTTGTATCCGGCTGGGTTTCTTCATTTGAACGGAGGGCCGTCGGCGGGTGCGTCCGGGCGGGCGGGACAAAGGC
>JBAXTX010000047.1:0-18418 GCA_037129975.1 Verrucomicrobiia bacterium
TCGGGATGACGCGCCCCGGGTTGGCGGATGGCGTGTAGGCCTCGGAGTTGACCGCGTTGACCCGTTTGATGATCGCGCTCGCGTGGGGCTCGACGACCTGGCACCCGTCCTCGAAATAGACTTTGTAGCCGTTGTATTGCGGGGGGTTGTGGCTGGCGGTGAGGTTGATGCCGGCCTGGGCCCTGACGTGGCGGACGGCGAACGAGAGCTCCGGCGTCGAGCGCGGGCACTCGAAGAGATAGGCGTCGCAGCCGTGGTCGGTGATGACCTTCGCGGCGAGCTCGGCGAACTCGCGGGAGAAAAACCGCGTGTCATGGCAGATGCAGATCGCCGGGCGTCCGCGCCGTCCGCTTCTTTGAAAATGTTCGAGGACATAGCCGACGAGCCCCTGGGTTGCGCGGCTGATGCTGTAGGTGTTCATCGCGTTCGTGCCGACGCAGGGGAATTCCGGACGCCCGAGCGGCTGGGGCAACCCCTGCTCGGATTTTGTGACAACGGCTCCGATCGTCTTGCCGCGGAGCCCGCCCGTTCCGAACGCAAGCGTGCGGAAAAACCGGTTGTCGAGCTCCTTCCAATTTCCCGCCGCCACGAGTTCGGCGATGGAAGCCCCGTAAACCGGCGACGTGCTGCCCGCGAGCAGGGCGAGGATGTTTTCCGAGGAGGCGTCGAGAAGTTTTCCGTCTTTGGCTGCCTGCCGGATGGATGTGCTGAGCTTGTTCATGGAAAAACCAACAACTAGCAAACCAGCGGCCGGATGCCAACCCTGATCCGCGCGTAAGCGCAATCAATGGAGGGATGTCGCCCCCGGCAGCGCCGACAACTCCTCAGGTATTGCCACGGGGGAAAGTTTTGACTGTTCGCCCCGGTTTTGATTCGATCTGAACCGGAATGAAAACATCGATTGGGGTATTATTGGCGGTTATATTCAGCGCGTCTTCACTGTGTGCAGACAGCGGCTATTCTTTCGGCATCACCAAAGCGGCAAGAAAGGTCAGTGCAGAAAAGCAGATGAAGGCGGGATTGAACCTGGCAAAGGAAGAGTGGGTTTACGACATCACGATTGAGAACAAGTCGTTCAAGGACGTGCAGAATATCGATATCAAATACATCATCTTCGAGAAAACCCAGAATGCGAGCGATGTGGGGAAGACCAAACAGGAAATGGTGCGCAAACAGGGTGAGAAAACGGTGCCTGCCATGAAGAATCTTGAGAGAATCACGTTTGCCACCGAGTCGATTGAGCGGACCAACATCCAATTAAAGCCCGGCTATGTCTGGAAAAGCGGTTCCGGGAAACGGCAGTCGAAGGATTCCATGAGCGGGATTTGGCTTCGCATTTTTGTGAACGGGCAGCAGGTCATGGAGTTAATGGACCCGCCAACGCTGAGTGCCGATCAGAAGTGGAATGCCCAATAGCTTTCCCTTTTGATTATAGTATTGGATTGATCCTGCGTTTCGCGCTCAGTGGTTTGAGAGATAATCGGCCGTGGCGTCCTTCGTGGCCTGCATGGCTTTTTTGCCCTTGGCCCAGTTGGCCGGGCAGACTTCGCCGTGTTTTTCGAAGTGCTGGAGGGCGTCCACCATGCGGAGGGCCTCGTCCACGCTGCGTCCGAGCGGGAGGTCGTTGACAACATGGTGGCGGACGATGCCTTCGCGATCGATGAGGAAAAGCCCGCGGTAGGCGACGCCGTCGGAGGAGAGCACGTCATAATCGGTGGAGATCGTGCGGTGGATGTCGGAGACGATCGGATATTCGACGCCCTCGATGCCGCCCAGCTTTTTGGGGGTGGTCAGCCAGGCGAGGTGGGAGAATTTGCTGTCAATGCTGCAGCCGATGAGCTCGACATTGCGATTGCGGAACTCCTCGATGCTGTCCTGAAAGGCGTGGAGCTCGGTCGGGCAGACGAACGTGAAATCGAGAGGGTAAAAAAAGAGGATGACGTATTTCGAGCCGCGATAGCTCGAGAGGACGGTTTCTGTGAATTGACCGAGGTGGACGGCTTCGGCTTTGAAATCCGGGGCAAGTTTTCCGACAAGAATGCTCATGATATGAAAATGGTGGGGAAGTCCAGATAACATCATCCGCGACGCGCGACAGCAGAAATTCGCGGAAAATTTTCCTTTCTTGCCATGCGGGTCGGATCCGCGCCAATGGTAGCGGTGTGTTTCAGGTCATTTTCAACAAGATCAGTGCCGGCGAGCTGGCCGTGCTCCCGAAGGAGCTCCAGCTCGACCTGCTATCCGAATTTCATTTTCTTCCCGAGGATCTCGATTTGCTGGAAAAAGAAAAGGGGTTCGGAAAGGTGGCGCGGGATGGCCGGACGCTCCACCGCTACCGCGCGAAGGACTACCGGATCTATTTCGAACGCCACCCCGCCGGGCTCCTGATCCACCGCGTCCTGCACAAGAATACGATCCGCGACTTCCTGTTCCGGTCGAACCTCCCGCTCGACGACGAGGACGGCGGGCTCGCGGACACCACGGATTTTTGGAAACTGATCCACGAGGCGGAGGAGGCGGGAAAGTAAGTTCCCCCCGGCTTGAGATTTCCGCAATTTTCAGATGGAAACAGGAGCGCATCCGAACTAGAAGAGGATTGTCTTCATGAAAGCATTCCCCGTTTCTCCCATTGTCGCGGTCTTGTTGTTGATTTTCATCCCGGTGTCCGTGCGGGCGCAGTCGCCCGGCGCGGCGGCGGCAAACGAAGCCGCCTATGCGCTTTTTTCCGCGGGCGACTATGCCGGCGCCGCGACCGCCTACCAGGCGATTCTCAAGGATTACCCGACCGATGGTGTGGTGCCGGTGGCCACGATCCAGCTTGCATTTTCCCAGTATTTCCTCGGGCAGTTGGACGACGCGCAGGCGACCCTTGCCAAGGCGCTGGGATTTCCCGGCCTGCCTCCGGATCTGGTGCAGGTCGGGGACGGCTTCCTGCCGCAGATCTTGTCCTCCAAGGCGGCCGCACTGCCGGCGGGCGACCCCCAACGAAAACCCGCCTTCGAGGACGCCATCAAAAAGTTTTCCGACTTCCTCGCGAAATATCCCCAGTCACCCGATCTCGAAAGCGTGGTCTCCGGCCGTGCCGTCGCCAATTTTCAGATCGGAAATTACGACAAAGTTGTCGAGGACATGCGGTCGAATCTCCAGAAATTCTCCTCGAGTCCAACGATTGATTCGAGCAGGAACCTTCTGGCCCTCGCCCTCGCCACGCAGGGCGGCGCGGAGTTGACAAAGGGTGACAACGCCAAGGGCATGGGGCTGCTCACGCAGGCCGAGGAGCTGCTCCAGCAGATCCTCACAGGAAAAAAAGACTTCGCGCTCATGAACGATGCGGATTTCCAGCTTGGGGAGATCCTCTTCATGCAGGCCGCGTTCACCCCCGAGGCCGATCGTCCGGCCCTGTATGAGAAGGCCCTTGACGCCTATCGCTCGATCCTGCCTCAGGAGGAAAGCATCAGGCTCCAGGAGGCGAAGGTCCGTGGGTTCCCCGCACTCAAGGCCGCCGCGATCCGGGCGAAAGACATGAACCGGAAGAAGCAGCTCGACAAAGACAACGAGCGGGAGCTCCGCAAGCTCGAGGAAATCAAAGCCAAGCCGGACCAAATCGCGCCCGCCATTCTCAAGATGGGAGAGATTTTCTACAATGCGCAGAAATACAACGACTCGCGCGTCGTCATCCGCCACGTCACCCCGTTCCTGACGACGGACGACGAGAAGATGCGCGCGCTCTACTACAAGACGATGGGATACGCGCTGCAGGGCTCGGCGGAAAACGCGGTGGAGGGATACAAGGAATTCACCGGAGCCTACAAAGGCAAAGACATCGCCGACAGTCTTCCCTTCACGATGGGCAACATGTATCTCGCCGCGGGAAAACCGGTCGAAGCGATCGGCTACTTCGAGGAATCCATCGCCCAATACCCGAAGGGGAGGCTGGCCGGGCTCTCGGTCGTCAGCAAGGCCCAGGCCCAGGCTTCCCTCAAGCAGTTCGACGAAGCCCTCAAAACCTTTCAGCAGCACCTGGCGCAAAATCCGTCGCCCGATGTCGCGGTCGTCGCGCAATACGGGCTCGCCGGGATTTACAAGGACACCGGCAAATGGGACGACGCGATCGCCGCCTACCAGGTGGTGAAAGACAGGTTTCCCGGCTCCCCGCAGGCGGTGGAGGCGGATTACTGGATCGCGATTTCCACCCAGCAGAAGGGAGATGACGCGCGGGCGGTCCCGCTCCTGGAAGCGTTTGTCAAAGCCAACGAAAAGCACCCGCTGACACCGCTTGCGATGTATGCTCTCGGCGGCGCCAGGATCAAACTCGGCAAGCAGGCCGAGGGCGCGGCCACGCTGGCGATGCTCGCCGACAAATTTCCCGAGAACCAGGCGGCGCCCTACACGTATTTCATGCGCGCCCAGCTCGCGGCCGCCGCCCAGAAGCCGGATGAGGTCGTCGCGCTCATGCGGAAGTTCATCGAAAAATATCCGGCCGACGACAAGGTTTTTTTCGCCTACGATTCGATCGCGCAGAACGCGTTGAACGCGGGGAAGCCGGACGACGCGATCGCTTCCTACACGGAGTTCGTTGTGCGCTATCCCGAGAGCCCGCAGGCGGGCGGGGCACTCACCAAAGTTGCGGAGCTTCAACGCGGCAATGCCGAGCGTCTGGCCGTCAACTACTCCTCGCTTTCCACCGCCGACCGGACGAAGTGGAAAGAGGCGGTTGATGCCTCGGTTGCCACCGCCGAGGAGATGCTCGCGAAATACCCGGCGAGCCCCGATCTCGGGCAGTGCCTGCAGTCGCTCCTCGCCGCGCAGCGTCTCCTGATTCGCGCGGAATTGACGAACGATGCGCAGGTCGAGGAATACTTCCAGGGGCTCTCGGAAAAAACCTCCGATCCCGGAGCCAAGAGCAAAACCCTTTTCACGCTGGCGGGTTTTATTTCCCAGAAGGACCAGGCGCGGGGGCTTGAGAAGATGAACGACGCCTACGATGCCGCCGTGGTCTACTCGCCGAAGGATCTCGACATCTACGGTCTCGCCCTGGTCGGGGACAAGAAATACGACGAGGCGTCGGCGGTCTTCCAGAAGCTTGCCAAAGATTACCCGAGCCCGCCGGGAACGGCCGCCGCAAATATTCCGCTGCTCGTTCAGGAGGCCCAGGCGACAGCGATCTTCGGCCTCGGCCGGATCGCCCAGGAAAAGAAGCAGACCTCCGAAGCGGGCAGGTTGTTCCAACAATACAAAACGCTCTATTCGTGGGCTCCGCACGTCCTCGAGGCCGACTACGGAATCGCGGAGTCGCTTCATGCGGAGAACAAGCTCGACGAAGCACTTCAGCTCCTTCCGGCGATCATCCGCGCCGTGAATGCCAGCGCCGAACTTCGGGCGAATTCCTTCCTTCTCGGCGGGAATATCATGAAGAAAAAGATGGAGGACGCCACGGATCCCAAACAGAAAACCGAGTTCCGCGAACAGGCGATCGATTTCTACACGAAGATCGCGCAGTTCTATTCCGGGGTGCCGATCCCGGCTTCCGAGGGGCTCTGGCAGGGGGCCGTGCTTCTCGAAGAACAGGCGGGCGCGAGCACGGACCCGAAGTTCAAAGCCAAGCAGCTCGACCGGGCGAAGGGGGCCTACAAGCAGCTTGTCAAAGACTATCCCGAAAGCCCGTATGTCCCGAAGGCGACCGAACGCCTGTCGGCACTGGGCGCGCCGTGACACGCGGGAAACGCGCGGCGTGCCTTCTCCAGCGCCTTCCGGCGATTTATCCCGATGCCCGGTGCGAGCTGGGTTTTTCCAGTCCGCTTGAGCTGCTCGTCGCGACGATCCTCTCCGCGCAATGCACCGACAAGCGGGTGAACATCGTCACCAATGCCCTCTTCAGGAGATGTCGGACACCGGAGGACTACGCGGCCATCCCGCAGGAGGAACTGGAGGAGATCATCCATTCAACGGGCTTTTTTCGCAACAAGGCGAAGAACATCCGGGCGATGGCGGCGGAACTGATCGCCCGGCATGGAGGCCGGGTGCCCCGGACGCTCGGGGAACTCGCCGCTCTGCCGGGGGTCGGGCGGAAGACCGCGAATGTCGTCCTCGGAAATGCCTTCGGACTCACCGGGGGGATTGCCGTGGACACCCATGTCGCCCGGCTTTCCCAGCGCCTCGGGCTCGTGAAGTTTTCCGACCCTGTCCGAATCGAGAAGGCCCTCATGAAGCTTTTCCCCACGGAGCATTGGACCGGCCTGACCCACTGGCTGATCTTCCACGGACGCCGGAGATGCCAGGCGAGGAAGCCGGATTGCGCGGGATGCGAGCTGCGGGATATTTGCCCCTCGGCAGACCTTTTCTAATCAGCTTTCCGAGACGAGCTGGCGGAGAACGAACGGCAGGATGCCTCCGTGGCGGTAGTAGTCCACCTCGATCGGCGTGTCGATCCGGAGCTTCACGGCCAACGATTCGGATTTTCCGCCCCGGCGTGTGATCGTGAGCGTCACATCCTGCCGCGGCTGGATGTTGTCTCCGAGGCCGGTGATGTCGAAGCTTTCTGTCCCGTCGAGCCCGAGCGATTGCGCGCCGACCCCATCGGGAAACTGGAGCGGGAGGACGCCCATGCCGACAAGGTTCGAGCGGTGGATGCGCTCGAAGCTTTGCGCGACGACGGCTTTGACTCCGAGCAGGCGGGTGCCCTTCGCCGCCCAGTCGCGGCTCGATCCGGTGCCGTATTCTTGTCCGGCGAAAATGACGAGCGGGATCCCCTCGGCCTGGTATTGCATGCAGGCGTCGTAGATGCTCATCTGCCTGCCGTCCGGCTGGTGGATCGTGAGCCCGCCCTCGACCCGTGTGCCGTCGGCCTTCGGCGGGAGCATGAGGTTCTTGATCCGGACATTGGCAAACGTGCCGCGCGTCATCACGCGGTCGTTGCCGCGGCGGCTGCCGTAGCTGTTGAAGTCGGCGGCCCGGATCCCGTTTTCGACGAGGTATTTTCCCGCGGGCGAGTCCGGCTGGATCGCTCCCGCCGGGGAGATGTGGTCGGTTGTCACCGAGTCTCCGAAGATTCCCATCGTCCGGGCGCCGGTGATATCCGGGATCGTGCCGGCTTTCATTCCGAAGCCCTCGAAGAACGGCGGTTCCTGGATGTAGGTGCTCGCGCGGTCCCACTCGTAGATCTGTCCGGTGCTGGCGGGGACTTCGTTCCACTTGGGATTTTGTTCGGCGAACCCGGTGTAGAGCCTCTGGAAGACCTCCGGCCTGAGCGCCGATCGCATCTCGTTGCGGATCTCTTCCAGCGTCGGCCAGATGTCCTTCAGATAAACATCCGCTCCGTCATTGCCCTTGGCGATCGGCTCGTTCGTGAGGTCGATATCCACGCGTCCGGCGAGCGCGAAGGCGACCACGAGGGGAGGGGACATGAGGAAATTGGCGCGGATGTTCTGGTGGATGCGGGCCTCGAAATTCCTGTTGCCCGAGAGGACGGCAGCGGTGACGAGGTCGTTCGCGATGATCGCGGACTCGATCTCCGGGTTGAGAGGGCCGGAATTCCCGATGCAGGTCGTGCATCCGTAGCCGACGATTTGAAATCCGAGCTGGTCGAGGTAGGGTTGGAGGCCGGCTTTATCGAGATAGTCCTTCACGACCCGTGAGCCGGGTGCGAGCGAGGTCTTGACCGCCGGGTCCACGCGGAGCCCGCGGCCGACGGCTTTTTTCGCGAGGAGTCCCGCGCCGAGCATGACGCTCGGGTTGCTGGTGTTCGTGCAGCTCGTGATGGCGGCGATGACGACCGAGCCGTCGCGCAGCGTGCTGTGCTGCTCATGAAACGGCGATTCAGGCAAAGCGTTCACGGGATCGGGCGTCGGGCGGTCGGCGACCATTTCGGATTCATCCGCGGCAAGAGGGCCGTTGATTTTGACGCAGGCGCTGCGTCCGATGTCGGCGGAGGATTTTCCGTATCCGCCCTCGGAGACCGGTTTGATGAGGAGTTCCGAGAACGCGCTTTTGAGATCCGGGAGATTGATCCGGTCCTGCGGTCGCTTCGGTCCGGCAACGCCGGGCCGGACGGTCGAGAGGTCGAGATCCATGTCCGCGCTGTAGGCAATATCCCCCTTCTTCGGCATGCCGAAGAGGTTCTGGGCGCGGAAATAATTTTCGAACGCGCGGCACTGGGCGTCGGTGCGCCCGGTCGAGGCGAGGTAGTTGACCGACTCGGAATCCACCGGGAAGAAGCCCATTGTCGCGCCGTATTCCGGGGCCATGTTCGCGATGGTCGCACGGTCGGTGAGCGGGAGGTCCGCGGCTCCCGCGCCGTAGAATTCCACAAATTTTCCGACGACCTTCGCCGCGCGCAGAAGCTGGGTGACATGGAGCGCCAGGTCGGTGGCGGTCACGCCTTCCCGCAGGCGGTTTGTCAGGTGGACTCCGACGACTTCCGGCGTCAGGAAATAGACCGGCTGGCCGAGCATGCCGGCCTCGGCCTCGATCCCGCCGACCCCCCAGCCGACGACTCCGAGCCCGTTGATCATCGTCGTGTGCGAGTCGGTGCCGACCAGCGTGTCCGGGTAGAAAATTTCCGATTTCCGGCTTCCGGCTTCCGATTTCTGGCTGAGGACGCCCTTGGCGAGATATTCGAGATTGACCTGGTGGACGATGCCGATCCCCGGAGGAATGACCCCGAAGGTCTTGAACGCCTGCCGACCCCATTTTAAAAATTGGTAGCGCTCGCGGTTCCTCCGGAATTCCATCTCGAGGTTCAGCCGCATGGCGTCGTCCGAACCGTAAAAATCCACCTGCACCGAATGGTCCACCACGAGGTCCACCGGGACGAGAGGCTCGATGATCGCGGGGTTCCCGCCGAGGGCCTGGACCGCCGTGCGCATGGCCGCGAGGTCCACAAGGAGCGGAACCCCGGTGAAATCCTGGAGGACGATCCGCGCGACCACAAAAGGAATTTCCTCCGGCGCGGGGGCCTTGGCATTCCAGTTTGCCAGCGCCTCGACATCCCTCGCCCGGACTTTTTTTCCGTCGCAGTTGCGCAGGACGGATTCCAGGACGATGCGAAGGCTGACCGGCAGCTTCGAAACCGGGCCGATGCCGGCTTCTTCGAGTGCGGGGAGAGAATAAAAAAGGCCGGGACGGTTGTTGCCGGCATCAAAGGAACGCAGGGTGTCGAATGGCGGTTTCATGGATGTTGGCGGCCAATCAAGCAGGTTCGGGGCATCCCACGCAATACCCGGAAACAAGAAAATCGCGATTCCCACTTGATCGCCCGCGGATGGTCGTCCAAGCTCCCCGCACACGACTTGAACTTGTCCACGAATCACCAACCCAAAGATGAGTGCGGCGTCTTCGCTGTTTTCGACCATCCGAATGCCACTCTCCTGACGTATTATGGGCTTTTTGCGCTCCAGCACCGCGGACAGGAAAGCGCGGGGATCGTCTCCGCGAAAGGCTCCGAGAGCACATTCCAATTCCACAAGGGCATGGGGCTTGTCTCGCAGGTGTTTCCGATGGATGAGCTCGAGCGGCTCGCCGGCACGCGGGCGATCGGGCATGTGAGGTATTCCACCACGGGATCCAGTAACATGAAAAACGCGCAGCCGTTTGTTGTGGACACCGCGCGCGGGCAGCTCGCCGTCGCGCACAATGGAAATCTCGTCAACGCCGCCGCCCTGCGCACCGAACTCGAGGCCGGCGGATCGATTTTTCAAACGACGGTGGACAGCGAAATCGTGCTGCACCTGCTTGCCCAGCCGCGCGGGACAGGCGGCGGGCTGGCGGCGCTCCGGCACCTCGAAGGGGCCTTCTCGATCGTCCTGATGGCCGAGCACGAGATCATCGGATTCCGCGACCCGCAGGGGTTCCGTCCGCTCTGCATCGGAAAGCTGGACGGCGCGTATGTGCTCGCTTCCGAGAGCTGCGCGTTCGACCTGATCCACGCCGAGTTCATCCGCGACGTGCTGCCCGGCGAGGTCGTGATCATTGACAAAAGCGGGATCCGCAGCGAGTGGCCGTTCAAGGCGGGCAAAAGCGCGTTCTGCATTTTCGAATATGTGTATTTCGCGCGTCCCGACAGCAACGTGGACGGGGTCAACGTGAGCAGGGCCCGCGTGGAGATGGGCCGGGAGCTCGCCCGCAGGCATCCGGTCGAGGCCGATCTCGTTGTTCCCGTGCCCGACTCCGGGATCTTTGCCGCGATCGGATTTGCCGAGGAACTCGGGATCCCGTATTTTCCGGCCTTCGTCCGCAACCACTACATCGGGCGCACATTCATCCAGCCGACCCAGATCATCCGGGATTTCAATGTCCGCGTGAAACTCAACCTGATCCGCGAGGCGGTCGAGGGCAAACGGGTCGTGGTCGTGGACGATTCGATCGTGCGCGGCACGACCGCCCGCACCCGCGTCGTCAACCTCCGCGAAAACGGCGCGAAGGAAGTCCACATGCGGATCAGTTGCCCGCCGCACCAGCACGCGTGTTACTATGGGATCGATTTTCCCGACCCGGAAAAACTCATTGCCAACCAGTGCACGCCGGAGGAAATTTGCAGATACCTCGGGGCCGACTCGATCGGCTATCTGGATGTCGGGGGGATGGTCCGCGCGACCGGGCGGCCGACGGGCGAATTCTGCATGGCCTGTTTCAACGGGGACTATCCGGTGCCGTTCGACGCCGCCTTCAGCAAACATATTATGGAAAAACGCCGCGAAAACGCCCGCCTTCTCGACCCCGGGGAAGGCCGGCTTCTCTGATCATGGCCCGCAAACAAAAAGCCTACGCCGCGGCCGGAGTGGATGTGGACCTCGGCAACCGGGTCAAAAAGGGAATCCACGCGCTCGTGAGCTCGACCCACGGGCCCGAGGTGCTCGGAAAAATCGGCGGCTTCGGCGGGCTGTTCCGTCCGGATTTTTCGGGCATGCGCGATCCGGTGCTTGTCTCAAGCGTGGACGGGGTCGGCACGAAGTTGAAGATCGCGTTTGCCACCGGACGGCACGACACCATCGGACAGGATCTCGTCAATCACTGCATCAACGACATCGCGGTCATCGGGGCGCGTCCGCTGTTTTTCCTCGATTACATCGCCGGCGGAAAGCTGGACGCGGCGGTTTTTCGGCAGATTCTCAAAGGCTTCGCGAAGGCCTGCCGTGCCGGCGGGTGCGCGCTCATCGGCGGCGAGACCGCCCAGATGCCGGGGATCTATCTCCCCGACGAATACGATCTCGCCGGAACGATTGTCGGCGTCGTGGACCGCCCGAAGCTCCTCGACGGCTCGAAGATCCGCCCCGGCGACACCCTCATCGGGCTCAAGGGCAACGGCCTTCACACGAACGGCTATTCTCTCGCGCGCCATGTCCTCCTGGACAAATTGCGCCTCCCGCTCGACCGGCCGGCGACCGGAATGAAGTCCACGCTCGCGGCGGAGCTTCTGCGTGTCCATCCGAACTACCAGCCGCTTATGGCCTCGCTTCCGGCCGGAATGCTCCGCGGCGCCGCCCACATCACGGGAGGCGGCCTCCTGGACAACCTTCCGCGCGTTCTTCCGAAGGGATGCCGGGCATGGATCAACAGCCGGTCTTGGAAAACTCCGATCCTTTTCGAACTCATCCAGCACGGCGGCCATGTCGCGCGGGAAGAAATGTACCAGGTCTTCAACATGGGCATCGGCATGGTCCTCGTCGTGCCGTCCGCACGCGCCGCCGAGGCGGTCCGCCTCACGCAGGGCGTTGTCATCGGCCGCGTGGTCGCCGGCCCGCAGGATGTGGTGATCGAATGAATTTGTGAAAACCTGGAGGCGCAAACCGGCACTCGGCATCGGCATTGGCGTGGGCGTTCTGGGTGCGGTCGCGCTTGCCCTCCGCTACGGAATGAGCCGCGCCGTCCGCGAGCCGATTCCTGACACGATCTCGCCGGCCGTTTTTGCCACGCGGGTCGTCCGCACGGGATTCGGGGAAATGATTTATCATGTGAGCGGGGCCGGCGAGCCGCTCGTGTTCCTCCACGGCGTCTTTCTCGGCGGCTCCTCCTACGAATGGTCGAAGGTGTATCCCCGGTTCGTGACGGACCACGAAGTGATCGTTCCGGATCTGATCGGATTCGGCGAATCCGAACGCCCGGAGACACCGATGGATGCGACGGATTATGCGGAGGCGCTCGCCGAGTTTTTGCGCGAGGTCGCTCCGGGCAGGAAGCCGGTCGTGGTGGCCAGCGGGCTCACGGCCGGGATTTCCCTGCTGCTCGCGGCGCGACATCCCGAACGGGTTTCCCGCCTCGTCCTTTTCCTGCCCACCGGCCTGAAGGAGTTCAGGAACTGGCGTGCGATGGGGATGCTCGCGTTGGGCGGAATCCCCGGCGTGAGCCGGTTCGTTTACAGGAACTATCTCGCCCGGAGTCCGTTCATCCGCAGATGGCTCACGCGGATCGCGCTCGTGGATCCGGCCTCGCTGACCGAGGAGATGGTGGCGATCCTCACCACCTGCGCGCAGCAATATGGCGCCGAGCATGCGATTCTCGGCTTCCTCCGCGGACGCCTGGCTTTCCATATCGAGCGCCGGCTTGCCGATGTTGCCGCCCCGGTGCATATCCTCTGGCCTGACCTCGCGACCGGGTTCCCGTCGGGCGGAGGGGATGCGATCCGCCGGAAAATCCCCCGCGCCTCGCTCGAAACGCTTCCGGGATGCGGGATCCTGGCCGCGCTCGAGAACCCGGATCTCGTCGCCGCCTCGGTCTCGCAATCCCTCCACAGCGACCGGCCCGGGATCACATCATGAGACACGCGCTGATTATTGCCGGAGGCATGTTTCTCCGTGTGTCACCCGCGAAATAAAGGACTTTACTTTACCGAAAAAAATAAGAAACACAACCCATGCAACCCATCCAACTTCAGTGGATTGATTACACCATCCTCATCGCCTACGTCGCCTTTGTCATCGGCATCGGCTGGACGCTGTCGCGATACATGAAAACCTCGGCGGACTTCCTCACGTCCGCGCGCTCGATCCCGACCTGGATCACCGGCCTCGCGTTCATCTCTGCCAACCTCGGCGCGCTCGAACTCGTCGGCATGGCCGCCAGCGGCGCGAAATACGGCATCAGCACCGCGCACTTCTACTGGCTGGGCGCGATCCCCGCGATGATCTTCCTGGCCGTGTTCATGATGCCGTTTTACTACGGCTCGAAGGCGCGTTCCGTGCCGGAATACCTGAAGATGCGCTTCGACGAACGCGTCCGCGCGCTGAACTCCGTCGCCTTCGCGGTGATGACCATTTTCGCTTCCGGCATTTCGATGAACGCGCTGGCCAAACTGCTCAACCAACTGCTGGGCTGGAATTATGACCTCGCGCTCTGGATCTGCTCCGGCGTCGTGCTGCTCTATGTCCTGAAAGGCGGCCTGACCTCCGCGATCTACACCGAGGTCCTGCAGTTCTTCATGATCGTCCTCGGCTTCGCGCCCGTGGTTTACCTCGGCCTGAAGGACGTGGGCGGCTGGCATTCCATGAACCATGCGCTGCAGGGCGTGGCCGTCGAGTCGGCGGCGGCAAAAGGCACGGAATACGCCGCGAACGCCTGGACAAGCGCCTGGCAGCCGCTGCTCGCCGGGCCGGCGCACAACCCGATGGGCGTGGACCTTTTTGCCATGGTTTTCGGCCTCGGCTTCGTGCTGAGCTTCGGCTATTGGTGCACCAACTTCCTGGTCGTTCAACGCGCGATGGCCGCCAAGAACATGGCCGCCGCCCGCAACACCCCGCTGGTGGCCGCCGTGCCGAAAATGTTTTTCCCGTTCCTTGTCATCGTTCCCGGCATGGTCGCCGTGGCACTGACCGCGATGCCGAGCAAGGATTATCGCATCCCGCCGCCGGTCATTTCGCAGGAAAATTACACCCGGGCGATCGACGCGGTGAAAAACGCGAATCCGGCGAATCCGGCCGCCGGCGTGGCGGCGGTCGGGGCCGCGCTGGGCGAAAAGGTCAACAGCGAAAAGCTGACCGGCCTGATCGCCGACAACTCGAAAAGCAAACTGACGGACACGCAGATCAAGACCGGCATCTACAACAGCATCGCCGCCTACGACTACGACGGTGTCATCCTGTCGCTCGTGAAAAAATACTGTCCGCCGGGACTGCTCGGCCTGGCGCTCACCGCGTTGCTGGCGTCGTTCATGTCCGGCATGGCGGGCAACGTCACGGCGTTCAACACCGTCTTCACCTACGATCTTTACCAGGCCTATTTCGTGAAGAACAGGAGCGACAAACATTACTTCTGGGCGGGCAAGGTCGTGACCGTCGCCGGCATCATCCTGAGCATTGCGGCGGCGTATTTCGCCTCCATGTATAACAACGCGATGGATATCATCCAGCTCGTGTTCGGGTTTGTGAACGCGCCGCTGTTTGCGACCTTCCTGCTGGGCATGTTCTGGAAGCGGACCACGGGAACGGGAGCTTTCCTGGGTCTGTTCCTCGGCATCGCCGGCTCCGCCCTGTTCCATGCCGTGACCATTGCGGCCGGGAACCCTCCCGGGGTCAAAGGGGGATATCTCGCCGTCCTTCAGTCCTTCCCGAGCGAAATGGCGCAGAACTTCTGGCTCGCCTCGTTTGCCTTTATCGTCTGCTTCACGCTGACCGTGGTGATTTCCCTCGCCACCAAATCGCAAAAGACGGACGAAGACCTGAAGGGGCTGGTTTATTCGCTCACGCCGAAAATCAAATCCGACGACGTGCCGTTCTACCTGAAGCCGGGTGTCGTCGGCGTCGTCCTGCTGATCGCCTGTGTGATCCTGAACTTCATTTTCTGGTAAACCAAGCAACGCAACTGAAAGGAAACTGATATTATGGGACTCGACATCCGCTGGCCGATCGGCCTCATGTTCACGCTGATTGGCGTGCTGCTCACCGCGTTCGGCGCGATCAAATCCACCGACTCGCTCTCGCTCGGAATCAACATCAACCTCATCTGGGGCCTTGTGCTCGTCGTATTCGGCGCGGCGATGCTGCTCGGCGCGATCAAGGGCGGAAAAATCCCCCCGTCCGTTTGACGGTTTTTTTTCGGGGCGGTCCGGCTCGCACGGACGCCCGCCCCGCCGGAATGCCTCCGCCGCGGCCGGACGCCCTTTCTTCCCATTTCCCTATGCCAACTATCATGAACCTCAAAGAACTCACCTCTCACATCACCGCGGAATTTCAAAAACACTACGGCCGCCCGCCGCGCTGGATTGTCGCCGCGCCCGGTCGCGTCAACGTCATCGGCGAACACACCGATTACAACGACGGCTTTGTCCTGCCGATGGCCATCGAACGCTATGCCATCATGGCGGCGGACACCGCGCCCACGCCGGGAAATGTTTCCGTCCACGACACGCAGTTCAAGGAAACCGCCGTGATTGACATTTCCGGGCCTGTCACCAAAGGGGAGCCGAAATGGTCGAACTACCTTCGCGGCGTGCTGGCGGGCTTTCAGAATCGCGGCGTGGAGATTCCCGCCCTCGAGGTCGCCTTCCTGTCCACCGTGCCGTTCGGCGGCGGCTTGAGCAGCAGCGCGGCGCTGGAAGTCTGCACCGCCACGCTCATCGAAGCCGCGACCGGCAAAACCATCGACCCGGTGGAAAAGGCCCTGCTCGCGCAGAAGGCCGAACATGATTTCGCCGGCGTGCCCTGCGGCATCATGGATCAATTCATTTCCGCGCTCGGACGCGAAGGCCATTTGTTGCTGCTCGATTGCCGCACGCGCAAGACCGAACTCGTGCCGATGAACGACCCGTCCGTGGCGTTGCTCGTCGTGAACACCAACGTGAAACACGAACTGGGCTCGGGCGAATACGCCAAACGCCGCGCGGAATGCGAAGAGGCAGCCAGGGTTCTCGGCGTCGCCTCCCTGCGCGACGCGACCGCCGGACAGCTTGAGAAAGCGAAAGACAAAATGAACGATGTCGTTTACCGGCGCGCCCGCCACGTCATCGGCGAAATCGGGCGCACGGTTCACGCCGCCGAAGGCATCCGCGCGTCCGACTGGCCGGCTGTCGGGCAATTGATGTATGCCAGCCATGCGGCCTTGCGCGACGATTACGAAGTGAGCTGCAAAGAACTCGATGCCGTCGTGGAGATCGCCGAAGCCATCGGCCTCCAGGGCGGGGTTTATGGCTGCCGCATGACCGGCGGCGGTTTTGGCGGCTGCGCCGTGGCGCTCGTGAAAGCCGATGCCGTGGACGCCATCACAAAAAAAATTGCGGGGGATTATCTGGCCGGGACCGGTATCGAAGCCGCCATCTTCGCTTCCCGCCCGGCCGCCGGCGCCACGATCATCAAATCTTGATTCCCCCAAAAGAAAACGGCCCGGGAAAAACCTTGAGAACCGCATGAATTGCTTCTCACCTGCGCCCGCCGCCGCGGAATCCGCCGCCCCCGCCGCCGAAGGAACGCATCCCGCCAACCGAGCGCGAGAATCGCTGTGAGTCGAGATCCGAGCGGGTGCTGTCGTTGAACGACGCGGGCTTCGACCAACTTTTTCCGTCATGTTGTTCCCAGTTGCCGTCATCCCTTGAGCGGTAGGCCTGACCGTCTTTTCCGGCAAAAACGTTGTTGTCCCCAAGGCGCGAGGAGTCGTTCTTGAGCGACTCGCGGTCCGCGGTTTTCCCATGATCGTTCCCGTCGGCCGGCCGGTCATTTTTGACACGGTCGTCCGCGTTGTTTTTCCAGTTTTTGTAGTCGGGATTTGACCGGATCTTTTCCGCATCGGCTTTCGCCGTGTTCTCGACTTTCGGACGATTGTTGTTGTTCGGACGGTTGTTGTTGTTCGGGCGGTTGTTGTTGTTCGGACGATTGTTGTTGTTCCAATTATTGTTCCTGTTGTTGTTGACGACGACGTTGTTGGACCAGCGGTTGTAAACATTGTGGGAGTTGACATTGTTCCAGTTGCCGCCATTGGCCCATCCGCCGTGCCACGGCCCCCAGTAGGGCGCGCATCCCCAGGCGTGGTCAGCGATGCCGAAAGCGAATCCCGTGGCCAGTCCGCATGCGAACCCCGCTCCAAACCCGTAGGTGAGGGGAGAACCAATCCAAACGTCGGGTCCGATAAACGGAGGATACCAAAAGCCGGTTCCGAAAACCACGACGCCTTCCGGCGAAAGGCAGGGGCCGAAATAGCCCGGGGTGTATCCGGTGTAAACGACCTCCGGCGTCGAGCCGTAAACCAAGACGTTCGTCGCGTAATAAACCGGAGAGCTCGGAGGGATCGTATAAATCGCCGGAGGCACGGAGTCGGCCACCGTCCAGGGTCCGAGCGCCGCGCGGGCCAGGAACCACACCCCGTTCACCACGGAATAATAGGCATCCTCGGCGACCTTGATGACCGGCGTGGCCGTGTTGACCGCATACGAGAGCGGGGTTCCTTCGACCGGCTGGAATTCCGGGTCGCCCGCGTAGGCGACCTTGGTGGTCGCGGTGCGGGCGACTGTTGCGGTTTGCGGGATGGTGGAGGAAATCGCAGCCTCGCCCGCCTGCGGGGTTCCGGCGACCGAGGCCAGTACTGTTCCCGCCGGGTCGCTTTCGGGAATGTTCGCGAAGTCCGCGGGCAGTTGCTTGGACGGCACGAATTGCCATGGGCCGTTCAACGACGGACCAGCGAACCAGCGTCCGGATACGACCGCGTAATAATTCTGGTTCGGCGTATAAACGAAGACCGAACTGTCGGAGTTGCTGACACGCAGGATCTGTGTGCCACTGACCGGAGAAAATTGCGGAGTCCCCCGCGTGGTGATCAGTTCGGCCGCGCCTGTGCTGACAAAAACCGCGGGGAGGGGCGCGGGTTTGTCCGTGGGAGGATTAAAAAGCTGGGTCGTGGATGGGACGTTCTTGAGGACGGTGGCCAGCTCGGCCGGCGGGTTCTGCGCGTTTGTCCATGGGCCTGCCAGAGCCGCGGCCTGCGACCAACCGCCATTGATCCGGAGATAATAAAGCCCGCTCGATTGGTCCATCAACAGGAGCGCCTGCGTATTGATCGCCCGCAGAAGTTTCGTGCCGGAGACGGGGCGCAGTGCCGGCTCGCCGTTCACCAGCACCAGCACCGCCGGCGACTCGCTGAAAAAAATGGTGGGAACGGGGTTTTGAACGGCGACAGTCGGCGCGGCCTCGGCGCTTGTGACGGCGAGATTCGCCCGAATGGCTGGCAGGGACATGTTTTGCCCCCATCCGGCGGCCTGGCTGCAAACCAGCCCCGCGTAGTTCGCCGCCTGGTCCGGGGCGGCGGGAAAATTCGTCTGAACCGGCGTGATGTTTGACAGGGAGACCGTCTGCTCCTCGTTGTCCACATCGGTCGTCCCGGTCAGCACGAGAGTTCCGAATTGAGGCGCCGCGGTCCCCTGCGGAATTACGGACACCGCCATGCGCGCGGTCAGCGTGTTGCCCGACCAGGCGGTCACCTGCGGCTGATAAACCGTGATCGCGGC